>NZ_JBUDXA010000002.1:0-411862 GCF_054956755.1 Rufibacter sp. JT3400010
TTACCAAATGGTGCCTGCGCTCTAGAGTTTAGCGCTTTTGTCTAAAGCCTCAGTAGCTTTGGCGGCAGTCGCTTTTTTGGCTTTTTTGGCTTTGAGGTAAGCATTCAGCACATAACCGGCCTCTCCGTCAATCTGTACCAGAGACCAATCTGCGTTTTGTTTCCGCATCACAATGATATCGTCCTCAGAACCCAGCACCCGTACCACTTCTCCGCCCAAAACAGGCTGACGGTACATTTTAACTCTTTCTGAGTTCACCCGGCTGGTTGGTCCCTGGGCGAATACTGATACTACTTGCATGCAAACTAGAGCGACAACAAAGAATAAACGTTTCATGGTTTTAGATTTTAATGAGTGAAAGCCTAATTAATTGATATTCTATTTCTAAAAAAGAGTCTGATAAATCACCTTTTATCTAAAAAAAGGACGTAACGAGCCAGGGCATATTTTGCCTATTTTTGTTTTAATTAATGCTTTGGATTGTTTCTGTTATATTCTAATAGATGCAGGATCTAAAGAAAGGTTGCTTGCGAATTCAAAATTATTTTTCATTTTCTGTAAGCCTCCTATATTCGTCCTAAAAACTGCTACTTCTTCAGTACCTTCTACTAGCCTGTTGGTTTCTCTTCTAAGTTTACAACATGCGTGCCATTTATTTAAACGCCTATTTTACAGCTCATTATAACTTACAACCCTTTAAACTTGTCCGGTGGCGCGCACTCACTATTCATAATCGGACACCTTGCTCATCTTTTGTCCTGAAAACAACTGAGATAGTAAGCAACTCTGTCTTTTTCAACTTTAAAAGTGACGTATCCTTATTATTACATAAGAATTTATTACTATAGTTCTCATTACTTAATAAGACAACGAAAACCAGTAAAGCCTTTCTTAATTTAAATTACTTGCTCTACTTTTCTTTCCTATATCGTTTCCTTCGATTCAAATATAACAGGGTAATTAAGTTAACACTACACCCAAAATGTTAATTAACAGATATTTAACGCTATCATAAATTAGCTTGTCTTATTTAACATTTTATTAGCATTTACTTTACCGCCAACAACGCACTTCTTATTTTTGGGCTGGAATTTCTACTCTATGGCTACACACTTCCAAATAAAGGAAATAACCGACCTGGCTGAGATGGTTCAGCAGTTTCCATTGATTCAGTGCCTGAACCCAAACATGGAGCCTGCCCGCTATGAAGCCTTACTACGTCTCATGCTACCCCAGCAGTACCGCATGGTAGGCGTCTTTAACGGCACCACCTGCCTTGGCCTGTCTGGCTACTGGATAGGCACCAAACTGTACAGTGGCAAATACCTGGAGGTTGACAACTTTGTGGTAGAGGATCAGTACCGTTCCCAAGGCATAGGAAAGATGTTGATTGATTGGCTCACCGCCGAGGCGGCGAAGCACCAGTGTGAAACCATGATGCTGGATGCCTACGTGGGAAACAACGCCGCCCATAAATTCTACCTCCGCGAAGGCTTTGTCATCAAAGGCTTCCATTTCCTGAAAAAGTTGGGATAGAAACCTGATTTATCAGAAAGGAGAGGCCTTAAGCCGGGTAAGTGGTAAGAGGAATCGGGCACGCCTTCATTCTCCTGCGCGGTTTGGCTGCTCTTTTCCTAAAACTGCCTCAAAACTGTACACCTTCATTTGAACCAGTAAGAATGCGTATCGCCATGGAACCTTTGCTTTTGTTACACGGCGCCCTTGGGTCTAAAAGCCAATTTGAGCCGCTGCTGCCCTTGCTTCCTGCTACCGTGCCGGTACATTCCTTCAACCTGGCCGGGCACGGCGGGGAACCCTTCCCGCAAGGTCCGTTCCGCATAGAAGATTTTGCTCAACAGCTTTTAGAATGGCTAGACGCGCAGAACCTCCCTCCTGTGCAGGTGTTTGGTTACAGCATGGGCGGCTACGTTGCCCTGGAAGCTGCCCGCCAACAACCAGCCCGTTTCTCTAAGATCTTCACCTTGGCCACTAAATTTGACTGGACTCCAGAAACAGCCCGGCAGGAAACCGCGAAACTTAACCCCGAGGTCATTGCCCAGAAAGTGCCCGTTTTTGCGGAAACGCTCCAGAAACGGCACGCCCCTCAAGATTGGAACGAAGTCCTGCACCGCACCGCCCATATGATGCAGCAATTAGGCCAGACGCCCGCTCTTCCGGCCTCGGCTTTAGCCCAGATCATGGTTCCAGTGTGCCTTGCCGTGGGCGACAGAGACCAAATGGTTTCGCTGGAAGAGTCCATGACTGCTTACCGACAACTGCCGTGGGGTCAGTTCCAGGTTTTACCTAATACCAAACATCCACTTGAGCAACTTAACTGGCCCCTGCTGGCCAGTGCTTTACAACATTTCTTTTCTTATGCGTAAGCCCTCCCCACTGTTCCGCTGGAACCTTGTTTGTCTGCTAGTACTTCTTGCTTTTTTCACCACCAACTGCACCTCCACTGCCCCTGCCTTCGGGAAACGGGGCTACACCGAAAACGGCAAAGCCTCCTTTTACTCCGATAAACTGAAAGGCAACAAGATGGCCAACGGCCAGCGTTACCGGCCCGGCAAACGCACCGCCGCTCACAAGAAATTACCCTTTGGCACCAAGGTGAAAGTCATCAACCCACAGAACGGACGCTCCGTCAAAGTCCGCATCACTGATCGTGGTCCTTTCGCTCGGGGCCGTATCATAGATCTGTCTAAGTCTGCGGCCCGCAAGTTGGATATGGTGAATAGTGGGGTGGTACCGGTGCAGATGAAGGTGATCAAGGAAGGGAAGCGGTAAAGCTTTGCTTGTTTTGGTTGCTAGTGGGGTACGCGGCTTGCTGCTTCCTTAGCTTATCTGCTTGTTGAGTGGATATTTTTTGGTGTATGCAGTTTGCCTGTTGCTGGCGTGGCGGCGGGTGGATGCGGTGCCCTTATGCTTTGTTGTTGCATGGCTGACCTCCGTGCGCTCACGGCCGCGAGGCCCCGTCTTCCCCTCGCGCACTGCCCTTTCGGCCTGAAGTGTCTATCTCTTTTAGTTGGTGTCTGTCTAGGGCCAAAAGCGAGGCGCGCTCGGGGAAGACTGGAAAGGGGAAAGTAGCGTAATGCGATGATAGCAATGCATGGGAATACCTTTCAAAAGCAGGGATTCCCCCTTTGAAGGGGGCGAAGGGGGATGTTTACACTAGCAGATTACATGCATTGACCTTCTTCTTCAAAGGTTATTCCCCAAGAAAACATGGTTCAAGTCTGTGACTTGGACCTACCATGACCGGAAGTTTGCAAATCCGTGGGGGTGATTTTGCTGCATTATGGATTGCGTTCCTAACCCGTTTTCTAAAAAATGACTCCAAAGACCTTGTAGTGTGTGCAGTACCTACGAGCGTCTGTGCCAACGGCAGTTAAGTTCCAAAGATTTATTGGCGGGATTTCAGCCAATCATAGATGCTTTCTACATCTGGTTGGCGGCAGAGTTCTGAACCGGGCGTCATGGTGGCGGCGGTGCCGGCGGCTACGCCATACCGAACTACGTCAGGCAAAGGCCAGCCTTCTAACAGTTTCAGGACCATGGCTCCTACCATGCTGTCACCGGCGCCAACGGCACTTTCTTGTTTGACGGTAGGCGGCACTATGTATTCGAATCCTTCTTGAGATGCTAACATTGCGCCCCGGGGGCCTAAAGACACCACCAGCACTTGGCTTTTTCCTTCGGCTAAAACCTGGGTGGCCAGATTTTCCTGTTCTATAGAGGAGATTACTTCTTTGTTGGCCAGGGCGGCTAGCTCGTTCAGGTTGGGTTTGAGCAGGAAGATTCCTTTCCCGGCGGCTTTCAGGAGCGCCTCGCCGGAAGTGTCTACCACCAGTTTGAAGCCTTTTTTGCATGCCAGTTCGGCTATGCGGGCGTAGAAATCATCTGGTACGCCGGGCGGGTTACTGCCGCTGGCAATCACGAACTCCGGGGTTTCTTCCAGTTCTTCCAAGGCCTGCAAAATTTGTTTCCACTCGGGTTCCGATACGTGCGGACCGGGCATTCCGAACCGATATTCCTGCCGGGATGATTTCTCAAACACCATCAAATTCTCCCGCGTGGCTTCCTGACAAGCGAATTTTCTAAAAGACACGCCTTCGGCTTGCAGCAGTTGCCCCAGCTTTTCCCCGGTATGTCCGCCCGACAGGAACCAAGCGCAGGACTCCCCGCCCAACTTCTTGATAGCTCTGGACACGTTGATTCCGCCGCCGCCCGGCTCAAACACGGGCTTTTCGCAGCGGAGTTTCTTTTCTGGGGCCACAGATTCTACCCGGGTGCTTTTGTCCAGCGCAGGGTTTACGGTGATGGTGATGATTTTCATAGGGCAGGTATTGGTTCTGGTTTGGTCAGGTGTTGCTCAGGTAGCATCCGTTCTATAAAGAATAACCAGAAGGTAAATGTCCGGTTTAGGGGCTATTCTTTTGAAAAGAAGCTCAAAACGTTTTTACGGAACTACACCGGATATTTTCGAAGAAAAGTAAATTTTATACTTGCTGCAGGGGCTTTTCTGGTAATAGATGGACCCATAAGCAGAAAGGCCTGCCTAAAAAATAGTAGACAGGCCTTTCTATAGCCACGGCATCTTAGCACAGTTTTGTTACCAGATTTTCACTCTTTTTTCAGGAGCCAGATACAAAGAGTCAGTTGGTTTTACATTGAAAGCGGTGTAGAATTCAGGGATGTTCCGTACCACCCCGTTCACCCGGAACTCGGCGGGGGAGTGCGGGTCTGTGGAAACCTGGTTGCGCAACGCTTCTTCCCGTGCTTTGTTCAACCAGACCTGCCCCCAGCCAAGGAACACCCGCTGTTCTCCGGTATATCCATCCAAAACAGGGGCAGGCTTTCCGTTTAAGCTGTTTTTATAGGCTTTTAAGGCGATACTCAAGCCGCCAAGGTCCCCAATATTTTCGCCTAAGGTAAAGGCGCCGTTTACGTTTAAATCTGGGAATACCTTGAACTCACTGTATTGGGCGACCAGCGCATTAGTGCGTTTTTTAAATTCCTGTTGGTCTTGATCTGTCCACCAGTTGCGCATGACGCCGTTTCCGTCAAAGGTGCTGCCTTGGTCGTCAAACCCATGTCCAATCTCGTGTCCTATTACGGCTCCTATACCCCCGTAATTCACCGCATCTTCGGCAGTCATATCAAAAAACGGCGGCTGTAGAATGGCGGCCGGAAAAACAATCTCATTCAACGGTGGGTTGTAATAAGCATTCACGGTTTGTGGTGTCATGCCCCATTCGCTGCGGTCAACGGGTTTGCCTAGTTTGTTGATGTTACGCTGGTATTCAAAAGCTGTGGCCCGCTGCATGTTCCCGTACAGATCATGCTTGGCTACTTGCAAGGCTGAATAGTCGCGCCATTGGTCAGGGTAGCCAATCTTAGGCGTGAATTTACTTAGTTTATCCAAGGCCTGTTGTTTGGTGGCATCGCTCATCCAATCTAATTCCTTAATACTACTTTCATACGCTTTGATCAGATTGCCCACCAGTACCTGCATGCGCTCTTTGGCCTGAGGTGGAAAATGCTTTTGAACATAAACTTTCCCCACCATTTCGCCCAGACTGCCATTTACCACATCCACACCTATGCGCCATCTAGGTCTTTGTTGCTGTACGCCATACAGGGTCTTCCCATAAAATTCAAAGTTTTGCTTGTCCAGGTCAGACGTTAAGAAAGAAGCAGCAGTATTAAGGGCACTCCATTGCAGATAGGTTTTCCAGGTAGAGAGCGGAGTGGTTTTTACAATGTCATTGACAGCTTTCATGTAGGCCACCTGCGTTACCACAATGCTGTCTTGCTTTATGCCGGCTTCCTGCAGAAAACCGTTCAGGTCAACGGCTGGCATGAGGGCTGCCGCATCTTTTACGGCATATTTGTTATAGAGCGCCACTATGTTGCGGGTGTCTTCCTTCTTCATGTGCTTGGAAGCCATACGTGTCTCCAAGGCCATGATCTGAGAAGCTTTCTCCTTTCCTTTGGCAACACCCGCCAACGCGAACATCTTCTCAATGTGCGCTACATACTTGCTCCGGACATCCTTTGACTTGGCATCATTGAGGAAATAGTATTCGCGCTCTGGCAAACCCAAGCCTCCTTGCCAGGTCATCAACATGTATTGTTTTGGATTCTTAAGATCTGTCTCAACCACTATATTGAACGGAACTTTACCACCATACTTATTGACATAGGCGAAATGCCGGATCAAGTCTTTCTGCGTACGAATAGCGTCTATTTTCTGGAATTCTGCCCTAAGGGGTTTTATGCCAATAGAATCACGGACTTGCATATTCATATAAGACGCGTACAAGTCCCCGATCTTCTGTTCTTCTGACCCTGCCGCGGAATTACCGGCAGCAGCAGTTTCAATAATGGCCTTTATGTCTTCCTGCGCTTTGTCCACGATCAGGGACCAACTCCCAAAAGCCGCTTTATCTGCCGGAATCTCCGTTTTCTTCATCCACGATCCATTGACAAAGGCTGCGAAGTCATCGCCGGGTGCCACCGTAGTATCCATGTTGGCTAGCAAAATTCCCGACTGCAATTTCCTTTCTGGCGCAACTAGCGTGGTTTCTTGTGTAGTGGCAACGGCTTGTTGGTCTGTAGTAGTAATGGCCTTGTTGCAGCTTACTGCCAGAACACCAGCAAGTACAAGAAATATAACTCCTGAAGGTTTAAGGGTATTTTTCAACATCATAAACAGAGTAGTAAAGCTTAAGAAGAAAGGCCATCATGCATCAGAGGAAGAGGAAAGACTTAAAGAAGCGGTTGCTACTAGTAAGTCTTTATTTGAACAGCTATATGTTCAAATTGAAGATCAGTCCAATTTATTATTAAAAAAGCAATATACAAGCTATATACTTGTCGAAGCTCAAATATATAGCCATAGGGCAAAAGCTAAATTCCTGAATCGTTTGACAAGGTATAGCCCCTTATTCTCCTTTGAACAGGGTTTAAGGAAGTATTAATCTGTTGTAGAGGAAGCAAGCTTTAAACGTCCTGATTTATTTCTCTTGTAACGCCACCTCAATTCCGTCTACCCACACCTGCTGTAATTGTAACTCCTGATTCAGGACGACCACGTTGGCGGCGGCACCGGAAATTAGTTGCCCTACTTTGTGCTCCAGTTTGAGAACCTGCGCCGGATACAGAGTCGCCATCCTGATGGCTTCATCTACTGGTATGCCTACCATGTTTACGGTATTCTGTACCGCCTGTAGCATAGTTAAAGCCGAGCCTGCCAAACGTCCATCTTCGGTTTCGCAGCGGCCATTGCGGTAGTACGCTTTGAAGTTCCCGAAATCAGTAAACGGAATGTCTGACCCTACGCAGGCGGCGCAGTCTGAGATGAGCAAGAGTTTCTCGCCCAGCATCTTTTTGGCTAAACGCACGGCGTACGGGTGGCAATGTTCACCGTCTACGATAATGCCGGTCCAGGCTTGGCCGTAATCTAGGGTAGCGGCGGCAAGGCCGGGTTGTTTGGTGTCTATGCCGCTCATGGCGTTGTAGAGGTGGGTAACGGCGGCCACTCCATTCTGGAAGAAGTGGATGGCTTGGTCATAAGTGGCTAAGCTGTGCCCTGCTGATAGAACAATACCACTTTCCGCGAGCCGCTGCAATACGCTTTCCTCCACGCATTCCGGGGCCAGGGTCAGGTACGTAATAACGTCTTTTCCGGCTTCCAGCAACACATCTAGTTCCTGGTGCGTGGCCGTTCTAATGCAGGCTGTGTCATGGGCGCCCGCTTTGCCGGGGTTGAAGTACGGTCCTTCCAGGTGCATGCCCAGAAAGATACTGGGTTGCTGTTGCATGGCCTGCCGTACCGCTGAGATGGTTTCCAGTATCTTTTCCTGAAACGCCGAGATAACGGTGGGCAGAAAACTGGTGGTGCCAAACTGCAAGTGCGCATCTCTGATGGTGTTCAGGCTTTCCAGTGTGGGGTATTGGGTAAAGTACACGCCGCCGCCGCCGTTCACCTGCAAGTCTACAAAGCCGGGGCAGATGATGCCGCCTTTCACATCCAGCACGGCCGCATCTGCAGGAATTTCATCGGCTTGAATGATGTCCAGAATTTTATCGTCTTCGATTAGGACGGCGTAGCCTTGGGCAGTGGTGTAGCCAGAATAGATGGTACCGTTGGTAAGTGCGAGGCGCATGAGGGAGTGTTTTTATTTGGCGGCTAATTTGGGGAAAACAGCCCAAATAGAACGAATCATTTTCCCATTTCCATCCTCTTTTTCCAGAAACAGGTCTGAAACAGGCTTGGCTTTTTTACCAACTCGCTTAAGGGAATTCTTTATAGAATGCTGGGCCAATCTTAGGGATTGCCTTTGTTTATGATTAGCCAAAATGGCCCCGAACGTTATTATGGTTGTTGACGAGAACACGTAACAACGGCAGGAGAAAATGAGGTGAGCACCGCAGATAAATGAAAAGGGCAACCAACAGGAGTTGTCGCTACAGAACATGATAGCAAAGCTGTGTAAGTCCATTCATTGATAGAGTCTTGAGTTCTGAGTTTGATGGGAAGCAGGTGTTTGGGGCGGATTTTCTGGAAAACAAGGCAAAAGCGCCAAGCCAGACGGGGAAGTAAGTCAATTTAATAAAAATGACTCAGGACTCCAGACTCAGAACTCAGGACTATTCAAAGAGACTCAGGACTATTTCAGCAGGATGATCATGACAGAGCCCACCACCATGATAATGGCCCCGAAGGTTTTCTTGAGAATGTTGGTTTCCTGAAAAAACCGATAGCCCAGCCCTATGCTCACCAGCGTGGAGAGTTGAAACAGCGAAAGTGCGTAGCCCACCGGCATTTGTTCAAACGCGAAGTTGGTGGTGAGTTGCATCAGCCCGATGCAGAAGACCAATAGCGTGTACCGCTTCAGCTTATGCTTCGTGAATTCCTGTTTAAACTGCTGCCGGTGCGCAGCTCCCGAAAAAGTAACCATCCCCGAAAACAAAGCTCCAAACCAACACCAACTGATGAAAGAAACGGTGGGCGAAGAATACAGAATGGTCTTCTTGATGAACACCGCCTCAATAGCCGCAAAGACCATGGCCCACAACCGAAACTGGATGCTAGGTTGCTTCAGAAGTTTCCAGGAGAACTTCTCCTTTGTGGTGTCCAGCACAAAATAGCTTCCGCCAATGATAAGCGCAATTCCGGCAACGCCCCAGACATTTGGGAATTCCCTCAGCAGCACCATTCCCGCCAGCAACCCCACCACCGATTTGTACGCATTCACCGGCCCCAACACAGACAAGTCTCCGGTTTGCAGCGCCCGTACCAAAAAGCCGTTCCCCAGCGCTCCAAACAAACCCACTAAAAGCGAGTAGCCCCAAAAGCCTACAGGCAACGCGAGCCAGTTAACACCAACCGCAGGAACAAGACAAAAAACACTCAGCAGAAAATAGGTATTAAAATTCACCAGCAACGGCAGACTACCCAAAGAGGTCAACTGCTTCTGGAAAACATTCGCGAAGGGATTGGAAAGAATTCTGAGGAAAACGGCAAGAAAAATCAAAGCAGCTGGGAGGACGAAGGGCCCGTTGGTTTTTGGGTAAAGTAGAGAAAAAGGGTTTAAAACACGATTACTTTCCGTTTAACGGAGCGGGTTGAAAGAAGGCTGCTTGTTGACCTCCGCAGCAACATTCATACGATCTTTCTTCAGTATTACTCACCTCTATTTTTGCCTGCTTTCCCTAAAAACAGGCCTTAAACAAGACTACACCCATAGTCGTCGCACCAGGTAACCAGACAAAGCACTCACCCCACCTACAATTCCGCCGATGAGCACGGTAGCGACCATCAAAACCCAGGGGGAGTTCACGGTGAACATGGCGGCTACCCGGTTGCTCAGGAGACCGTCGGTCACTAGGTGCCAGAACAGCGCCGCTCCCAACCACGTGAGACCAATCGCGAGAAAACCGGAGAGGAACGCCTGCCCACCGTACCGGGCTTTCCAGAAGGCCAAGGCAAAACAAACCAGCGCAATGCTCCACCACGGCAGAAAGAACTGGACCAATACACTGACGAGAAGAATAAGGACGAAGAGCATGGTTAGTTTTTGGTTAGAGTCCAGTTAACGGAGGTGGCGGCGGGTCTATCTTCCACGCTGCGCAGGAACAGCAGCGGATGCAGCTTCCCGGTTTGCCAATCATTCAGCATATTGTCAAAGTAGCGGCTGCCGGGGTTTCCGCTTTGCCCACCGGGGTACACGCCCCAGGCCTGCACCTGCGGCCCCATCTGCACCACCATACGCCAGGACGGGCCGTGGCTGTTATTGAGGGCATTGATGGAATTGGCGCTTCCGCCCGCATCCAGTTGCTGTCCGAAGCCCGGGAGTTGCGCCATGTGCCGGATGTGCGAGTTTCGTGAGTACCCCCATTCCTTTTTGCCACGGCCTGCCGCCAAGCTATCCGTCACCTCTCGGAAGGTGACATTCGCCAAACCTGCTAGCGTTTCTTGCTGCGGCGTGGTTACATCATCATACCAACGGGCATTGGGCTCAGCTAGAAGCATCTGCACCAGACGATCGCGGGCGGGGGCTTTGAATTTTTCCACGGGGAAGTCATCAGCCCAAACTGAACGGGCGAAAACCTGCCACCATTCCTCAAACAGGTAAGGTGCAGTTTTGTCTGGGTCATAGCGGTAATCCCATTCGGCCAAGATCTGGTACGCCCTCTTCTGCCCCTCAGAAAGTGAAGCCTGATCTACTAGCTTCAGCAGGGTAGGCAACACGTTTCTGGGAACAAAGCTGTAATTGTCTGTTTGCATCAACCGGAAAGAATCTGGCGTGGCCTGCGTCATACCTGAGAGCCGTTGGTTGATGCGGGCGCTCCGTTCATATCCGGCAAAGCTGGAGCCAAGGTAATACGGGTAATCCTTCGGGCTGGCCGGAGTTTGGTTGGCTGAACTTACAAAGCCCCGCTGCGGATTGAGCACCTGCGGCACCTGGTCCATAGGCACCCAGCCTTGCCAGTCGTGCGCGGGGTTGGAGCCGTCCAGCAGAAACTTGCCCTGCCCTTGCCATTTAAGCGGAAACTGTCCATTAGAGACAATGGCAATGTTCTGCGCATCGGCGTACACGAAGTTGAAGGCCGGGGCCGCCCAGGTAGTCAACGCTTGCCTGAACTCGGGGTAATTTCTGGCCCGGTTAATCAGAAGCAGGGTCTTGAGTTCGTTCTGTGGGTCATGGGCCGTCCAGCGCAAGGCGTGGCCCGTAGGGGTGTTGCCGCTCCGGAAAGCTGTTTCATGGGGCAAGTACGCCACTGGTCCATGGTGCGTGTACAAGACTGTGTCTAAGATGTCTGGCCCGCCTTTTACCTTGATTTTCTCCACTACGCGCCGCACGGGTTTCCACTGGTTGTTGTGCCAATATTGTTGCCGCTTCTGGTCTTTGAATTTGATTTCGTACCAATCCAGCACATCGGCACCTACGTTGGTCATGCCCCAGGCAATGTTTTCATTAAACCCAATGCCCACACCTGGTGCCCCCGGAATAGTAACGCCGTAGGTATTAACGCCTGGCGCATGCAATTGCACCACGTACCAGATAGAAGGCAACGTCAAGCCCAAATGCGGGTCTGAGGCCAACAGCGGATACCCATTTGCGCTACGCGCACCCGTAATGGCCCAGTTGTTACTCCCCAGGTTCTCGGGCTTCTGGCGCTCTAGCGTATGGAAAGCCATCCCGGCCACAAACTCCGCCGGCGTAGGCGGAATAGGAAGCGGCTCAAAGTCGGCGCGCGTACCTACCGGCACAATTGGTTCTTCGCGGAAAGGATAATCGGGGAAGAGGTCTTTTACCACGGCAGTTCCGTACTTGCGGAGGGTATTGGTCATGCGCAGATCATCTGAGTACCCGGTCATGTCATTGGCCAGCATCTTGAGCAACAGTGCAATCTTGAGGGTGCTCCACGCTTCTGGCTTGTAATGCAGCAATTTGTACTCAAACGGATACTCCTGCGGCGAAAGCTGGGTAACGTAGGCATTCACGCCGGCGGTATAGGCCTCCATCACGGCGCGGGTCTGCGGGTCTGCCATCATTTTTGCCAGAGACTTTTTAGCCGAGGTCACCATGCCGATCCGGCGCTGGTAGCGGTCCATTTCCAGGGCGCGGTCTCCAACAATTTCAGACAATCGGCCCGCGGCCGCGTGCGTCATGAATTCCATCTGCCACAGCCGGTCTTTGGCCGTGAGGTAGCCTTGGGCATAGTACAGGTCATGGTCGTTCTGGGCGAAGATGTGCGGCACCCGCAAGGAGTCAAACCGCACCTGCACCGGGGCCTGCAATCCTCCCAGGGTGAGTTCTTCTGAGGTGAAACTATCCTCGTTCCCACTTCGCCAGAAGCCTTCATACGGACTCAGAAAAGGCCCTAGCGCCGGAACTATGCCGTAGGTGCGGTTTAGGGCGTAAATGAGGGAAAGGGTCAAGAAAACAGCAAGCAGGGCTTTGATCCATTTCATAGAGGTAGCAGGCAGCAGTGGAATCTTCCGGTAAGATAGCCGCTAGTTCAGGCAATGGCAAGTGCGTGCGATGTAGATCATGTAGGGGCAATCCCTTGTGGTTGCCCTACACGTTAGCTGGTGAATGCTTTCTGATATCGTGGGACAGGTCGCGACCTGTCCGTACAGCATTCTCTGCATATTTATATGGGAAGGAGTAAGGTAATGTAAAAAGGCAACCACAAGGGATTGCCCTTACACTTGCAGTTTTGCAACATTATCCTTTTTAGGGCTATTTTCCAGGAAATACGTCTAAAATAGAAAGCGTCTTTTCAGCAACTTGTTTGCTCAAAAGACCTGACAGCGTTGGGGCTGAGGGCATCTGTGCTGATGGCTTTCCCATAACGCCAATCAGGAGATTGGCTGTCTCATGGTGCGTAGAGCGCTTACGCTAACTCTACGCACAACAACAACAACAACAACAACAACAACAACAACAACAACAACAACAACGGAATCAATGGGACACAAAAAAAGCCAGAGTTTTGCTCCGGCTTTTTTTGTGTCAAAAGGAAAGGCTTATTGGTTGCCTTGGCTGTTCTGACGACGCTGACCGCCGCCTTGGCCTTGTCCGCCGTTGTTTTGTCTTTCCATTTGCTCGGCCAGCATTTTGGCGAATTTCTCTTGCTGGGCTGGGGTTAGAATGGCGTTGATTTCAGTGGCGCGTTTCTGGGCTTCGGCTTGCATGGCGGCACGGTCTGGGCGGGTGCCAGCAGCGCGCATTTTGTCCATGTCTTGCGCCGAGGCCATCACGATGGCTTTGATTTTAGTGGCCTGGTCTGGCGTGAGGTCCAGTTGTTTCTGGTAACGCTCTAATTGCATGGCGGCTCTTTCTTCGGCAGAAAGTCTGGCACGGCCCTGGCCTGGTCCTTGGGTTTGCTGGGCGAAGGCCGAAGTGCCTGCCAACAGCGCGATGAACAGGAAGGCAAGCTGGGTTAATTTTTTCAGGGTGTTCATATTACGGTTTTGTTTAGTGGGTTTACAGATTAGAGGATATTTTTGGGATTAGGTTTAATGCTTGCTCAAAAAAAGAAGAACTATCTGCTAGGCAATCAGGCAAATGGAACAGTTTTTGGGAAAAAAGCCTTAATTTTAAAGATGTTTTCTGGAAACAAAGCCAAAAACACGCCAAACTGTACAAACGACCCTTTATATTTTAATGCTTTTTGAATGAAACGTAAAATTTTGAGTATCCTGTTGCTGGGTGCCAGCTTAACGGCATCTGCGCAGAGCAACAAAATTGAGTTTACGGAGTACGACCTGCCCAATGGTCTGCACGTAATCCTGCACCAGGACAAAACCACTCCCACAGTGGCTGTGACCATGATGTACCACGTGGGCTCCAAGAACGAGAACGCTGACCGTACCGGTTTCGCGCACTTCTTTGAACATTTGATGTTTGAAGGTTCTGAGAACGTGGAACGTGGCAAATACATCAACATGATTCAGAGCGCGGGCGGAGCCGTGAATGCCAATACCTCTTTTGACCGCACCTACTACTACCAGATTCTGCCTTCTAACCAACTGGCCTTAGGTCTCTGGATGGAAGCCGATCGTTTGCGGGCTGCTAAAATTGACCAACAAGGCATAGAGACACAGCGCCAGGTAGTGAAAGAAGAGAAGAAACAGCGCATTGACAATCAGCCGTACGGCTCTTTGCTGGAAAACACCTTCGCCACGGCGTACGCGGTGCACCCGTACCGTTGGGTTCCTATTGGTTCTGCGCAGTACATAGACCGGGCATCGGCCCAGGAATTTGCGCAGTTCTACAAGACGTTCTACGTGCCTAATAACGCCACTTTGACCATTGCCGGTGACCTGAACATTGAGCAAACCAAACAATGGGTGGAGCAGTATTTCGCTTCTATCCCTAAAGGGACAAACGCTATTCCGCGCCCTACGGTGGTGGAACCGGCACAGATAGAGGAAGGCCGCAAAGTAGTGTTTGACAACATTCAGCTACCGGCCGTGGTGCAGGCGTACCACATTCCGGCGCAGGGTTCTGAGGATTCCTACGCCATCAACATGCTCACTACGCTCCTTTCCGGAGGGCAAAGTTCCCGCCTGAACAAAGCGTTGGTAGACAAGCAGCAGAAAGCCGTAACGGTGGCCTCTATCCCGATGTCTTTGGAAGACCCAGGCTTGTTCATCAACCTGGGCATTGCGAACCAAGGCGTAGATGTGCATGACCTGGAGCGGGCCATGGACGCCGAGATTGAGCGCGTGAAAAATGAAACCATCTCTGACCAGGAGTTCCAGAAACTTCGGAACAAAATGGAGACTGACTACATCAACGGCATCTCTACGCTGGAAGGTCGCACTGAGAAACTGGCCTCTTACCACGCGCTGTACGGCAACACCAACCTCATCAACACGGAACTGGATAAAATTCTGGCTGTGACCAAAGATGATTTAATGCGGGTAGCCAAGAAATACTTCACCAAAGAGAACCGCGCCGTGTTGCATTACCTGCCCAAGGTAGCACAAGCCAGATAAGTATTGGTCTCTTTTCCTTATTCACAGAATTCCATGAAAAAATATATTTCGATTTTCTTTTTGGCGCTGGCGGTCTCTTATGGCACCTCGGCCCAAACCACCAAACAAACGCCACCACCTGCGGGTCCGGCCCCAACCATTGAGGTAGGCCAATACGAGTTCTTCACGCTTTCCAACGGCCTGAAAGTGTATGTAGTGGAAAACCACAATCTGCCAACCGTGGCTATGAGTCTGGTGCTGGACCGCGTTCCTATGCTGGAAGGTGAAAAAGCCGGACTAACCGGAGCCGCCGGTTACCTGATGCGTACCGGTACCACCACCCGCACCAAAGACCAGCTAGACGAGCAGATTGACTTCATCGGGGCTTCGTTGAACACTTCTTCCACCGGTTTTTCGGCCTCTGGCCTGAAGAAACACCTCCCTAAACTATTGGAGCTAACCGCCGATGTGGTGTTGCGTCCTAAGTTCACCCAGGAAGAGCTGGACAAGTTCAAGAAGCAGATGGCCTCTAACCTGGCTTCGTCTAAAGACGACCCCGCTACCATTGAAAACAATGCCCAGCAGGCGCTGCTTTACGGCAAGAACCACCCGTACGGCGAAGTGCTGACGGAGAAAACCGTGAGTAACATTGCCTTGGCCGATGTACAGAACTACTACAATTCTTATTTCAGACCGAACATTGGCTATCTGGCCATTGTGGGCGACATTACGGCGAAAGACGCGAAGAAACTAGTGAAAGAGTACTTCGGGAAATGGAAGAAAGCCGATGTGAACCAAAACACCTATCCGGTTCCGCCTGCGTTGTCTGCCAATCAGGTAGCCATCATTGACCGTCCTAATTCGGTGCAGTCTAACATCTCTGTGAACTACGCGGTTGATTTGAAGCCCGGTAGCCCAGATGCGATTGCAGCCAGTTTGATGAACAACATTCTGGGCGGCTCTTTCGCCCGCTTAGACGCGAATCTGCGCGAGAAACACGCCTATACGTACGGCTCTAACTCCTCACTTTCCAACGACCGTATCTCAGGCCGTTTCAGTGCTTTCGCCAGCGTACGGAACACCGTTACTGACAGTGCTTTCACGCAAATCATGCATGAGATGGACCGTCTGCGCAAAGAGCCTGTCCCGGCGCAGGAGTTGCAAAAGGTAAAGAACATGGTCATTGGTTCTTTCGCCCGTTCTCTGGAAAACCCGTTGACGGTAGCCATGTTCGCCATCAACACCGCGCGTTACAACCTGCCTAAAGACTACTACGCCAACTACCTCAAGAACGTAGCCGCCGTAACACCCGCAGACATCCAGCGCGTGGCCCAGCAGTACCTTCAGCCGGAGAAAGCGTACCTGATAGCCGTAGGAAACGCCCGTGAAATCTCTGACAAACTGAAAAGATTCAACGGAAACCAGCCTATCGCCTACCTGAATGCGTTCGGGGAAAAAACCGAGGCTCCCATGATGTCTTTGCCTTCCGGGGTGAATGTGCAAACGGTATTGGCGGCCTACATTAACGCCCTTGGTGGCAAAGCCAACGTGGAGAAAGTAAAGGACCTCACCATTAAGCGCACCATGAACGTGCCCGGCGCACAGCTGGCGGTAACGGTCTTGCAGAAAGGCGTTGACAAGTCTTTGCTGACGGTGAGTTACAATGAAAACCAGATTAACCGCGTGGCCATCAACGGCACCAAAGGCACCATCACCACCCAAGGCCAGGTTAAGGAAATGTCTCTGCCCGAATTGCAGGACCAGAAACTGGACAACTGGCTGAGCTTCCTGAACTATGATCAATTAGGCGTGAAACTGGCCCTGAACCAGATAGAAAAAGTAGAAGGTCGCGATGCCTACAAACTGGAGCTTACCTTACCGAGCGGCAAGAAGGCGTACCACTACTTTGACAAGGAAACGGGCCTGAAAATACGCGAAGTAGCCACCGAGCAAACCTCCGTAGGTACCGCCAGCCAAACCACCGACTTCAAAGATTACCGCGAGGTGAACGGCATCAAATTCCCGCACCAGATTGACCTGCACATTGGCAGCCAGGTGATTTCTTCTACCGTGAACAGCTTAGAAATCAACAAAAACCTGAAAGACGACACCTTCAAACTGAAATAGGCCGTTCTTCCCGTTTTGCATCAGCCCCGCTTTTGAGTTCTTTTCCTGAAAAGAGCCTAAAAGCGGGGCTGACCTTTTTAGGCCTTTGCCGAAGGGAAAGTAGTGTTAGTTTTTAACTTGTTTCTAGGAAAAGCAGGTTAAAAATGGCTGGTGCAGATAAACCGCCATTGGCACAGACGCTCGCAGGTCTGAAAGACACTGCGAGGTCTTTTGAGCTGGCGCAGTTGCGAAGATGAAAGATTGTTTGGAGGGCCCCTAGTAATAAATTTGACTATTCTGGCGCGAGTCTCCAGACTCGTGATTTAGGGTAATGGGTAGTCTCTGACTACCCTCGCTGCAAAACAGCGAAAAAGGGAAAGCAGATTCACTCTTGTGTAGGAAAAGCTTTGGAAAGAATTACTTCTGTATCTTGAGTAAGAGATAAGTGATTGGAGTAATTCAGAGTGCAAGAAAAATCCCTGGCATAGATCACTCATGGTTCCCGGCGATTCTGGAGACTCGCAGCATCCAACGTCATGAGACTTGAGTCTTGTGCCAGTAAAAAGGTAAACGTCCTACTTCCTACAGTAAATGCACTCACTCAAAAGACCTCGTAGTGTCTTTCAGACCTGCGAGCGTCTGTGTTAACACCTGTTCCCTCGTAACTTCTATTTCAGGCCTCTTTCCAGAAACCAAAGCCTAGACGCACCCCTACCACACAAACCCTGGACCCAAGACTCCTTCCTATTGCCTAGCTCGGCTCATTAAAAATGCCCTGAGTGCTTTGTCTAAGGGTTCATGCAGGTGGAAGCGCTCATAGTGAATCTGCTTTTTGCGGGTATCCGTTTCCAATGCCCTTAACCATTCCTGCAAGCGAGCGAGGTACTGAGTGCGTTGGGTCTCTGTGCTGACTTGAAGGGTTTGGCCGGTCTCCAGGTCCTGGAAGGAAACCTGGCCCTGGTACGTGAATTCCAGTTCGTTCATTCCCATGAGGTGAAACAAGAGCGTATCTTTCTCCCGGGCACCTATCTTGCGCAGCAACTCCGTGATTTCAGAGGTTTGCTCGTACATATCGGTCACCAGCACCGTAATCTCTTTTTGCCGCTTTTTCACAAAAACAGGTGCTAAACGATCTGCAGCGGGAAAATGGCCGTTAGGTTTCACGTGTTCCAACTGATAAAAGAACCGCTGCAGGTGCTGACTACTCTGCTGTGGCGCGAGTTGCACCAACTGCTCTTCCTGCAAGACGAACAGTCCTACGGCATCGCCCTGCTGCGTGGCCAGATAGGCCAATGCCGCCACCAGATAACGGGCATAGTCCAGCTTGGTCAGATTCCCGTCTTGGTGCGCCATAGAACCGCTGGCATCCACCACAAACCGCACCGCCACGCTGCTGTCCACCTCAGACTCCCGGATATAGTATCGGTCTGACCGCGCGAACATCTTCCAGTCCAGTTGCCGCAAGTCATCGCCGGGTTGGTAGCTGCGATACTGCGCAAACTCAATGCCCGCCCCTCGTCTAATGCTCTGGTTCTGCCCCAGTAAGAATCCATCTATCACAGCCTTCGCAATTAAGCGCAAGTCTTTGATAGCAGCGAAGGTTTGCGGGTTGAGCAGGCGGTGGGGCATGATTCAAGATTTTAGCGGTGATCAAGAGTTAGGCAAGAGACTTCATTCTATTTTGTCATCTTGGAAAGATCTTGTGGGCGAACTAGAAAGGCCTTAAACTATGGCTATTACCACTTGCCCACAAGGTCCTTTCAGGATGACATAAAGGAGACCGCTAGTTAGTATATTTAATTTGAACCGTAGTAGAATCCAGTGCTTCTTCGTCCTTGAAGTAAACAACGGCTCTATCAGGATATTTCCTGAAGCTTATGATTTCGCTTGGTGGATGGCTGTCTCTAAAATCAACTATTTTTCTATCAAACAGTAAGAACTTTTTCTCATACAGAGTATAGGAACAACACCCTCCTAACAAACCCGAGAACGAACTCCTGACTTCATAAGTACCATTTCTAGCTGCTGCCTCAGCATCTGTTATGGAAGCAGGTGGCCCCCATATTCCAAGAAAAACAGAACCTAAGATTGTTCCAAATATTCCGTCAGCCAACCAACTAATGATGACTGCAATAGGTGATATGATGTATAAAGATGTGTAATACTTTAAATAGCTTTTTCTCCTTAAGGAAAGAAAGAATAATATAATGCCTGATGTGTAAACTACTACTTTCAGAATGAAAACGATTCTATCGTCCATCTCTATCCTGAATACGACCTGAAGTAAAAGGTTTAGCGCTAAGAAAATAAGTAAGCCAAAGTGGATCTGCTTTATTCTGCTTCTCATACCTGGCTATTATTCTACCGCAACACTTCCCTTGGCAGTTCTACTCCTTTCAACAGTTCCTCCACTACTTTATCGGTGGTAATATTATCTGCCTCGGCAGTGAAGTTCACCAGCACTCTGTGCCGAAGCACCGGATACGCCATGGTCTGCAAGTCGGGCAAGGTCACCGCGAACCGGCCTTGCAGCAGGGCGCGGGCTTTGGCGGTGAGAATGAGGGCTTGTCCGGCTCTTGGTCCGGCTCCCCAGCGCACAAACTCCTGTACAAAGTTTACCGGGCTTTCGGCGGGGCGGGTGGCGCGCACCACGCGGGCGACGTAGGCTACTAAATCGTCAGAAATAGAAACTTCGCGCACCAAGCTTTGCAGCGCCAGAATCTCTGGGCCAGATAAAATGGGTTGTACCGTTTCGCGCTTGCCGCCGGTGGTGTTTTTCAGAACCGAGATTTCCTCCAGTTCCGTGGGGTATTTGATTTTGATGTACAGCAAAAAGCGGTCTAATTGTGCCTCTGGCAGTGGGTAGGTGCCGCTCTGCTCAATAGGGTTCTGCGTGGCGAGCAGGAAGAACGGGCGCGGCAGCGGGTAGGTCTTGCCGGCGTAGGTTACCTCAAATTCCTGCATGGCCTCCAGCAGCGCCGCCTGCGTTTTAGGCGGAGTGCGGTTTATCTCATCTGCCAGGACAATGCTGGCGAAGATAGGGCCTTCATTGAACTGGAAAAAGCGCTTGCCCGTGGTATGGTCTTCCTCCAGCACTTCGGTGCCCAGAATATCTGTAGGCATGAGGTCTGGCGTGAACTGGATACGGCGGAAGGGCAAGTCTACGGCACTGGCAAGGGTTCGCACCAAAAGCGTTTTCGCCAAGCCCGGTACGCCTTCCAAGAGTCCGTGGCCACCGGCTAACAAGGTGATGAGCACCTCATCCAGCACTTCCTGCTGGCCTACAATGATTTTACTTATTTCCTGCCGAAGCGCCGGCAGTTTACTTAACAGTTGGGTTACGTCTTGTGGGGTCACGTGGGGCGGAAGCTAAACGGTACTACTTGAACTAGTAAGTAAGCGATTGTTCTTGAATTTGCCGTTCCGATTTTGGTTTGTTTTCAGGAAATCAGGGCAAAAAAGCTATTGGGCATTCTTACGCTGGCGCGAGCCGGAGGCTCGCGCCAGCGGTTGATCACATAAACAATTCTCTGTTATTGGCCCGAATTCTAAAAAACAGGTTAAAAAGGGCAGCCTCAACTCGTGAGCGCATACATCAGAATATTCACGCCAAACTTAGTATTGTCCTCAGCCAGCCAGCGCTTGTTTCTGAAATCATAGTCCCATTCACAGCCGTAGTCTTTGTTGCTGTAGAGCACGGCAATGCGGCCGTTCACTTCGTAGGCTTTCAGGTAGTCGTGTACCAGGTCATCACCCCATCCGTTGAGCTCAAAAGACGTTGTGGGCGGACCTTCCTCAAACTTGAAAAAGGAACGATACAGCGCGTGGCTGTTGGGAATTTTCTTCAAGGCCTTCGGCCCGAAGCAGACGCGCATTTGCTCTTCAAAGGAACGCGCGAAAAGTCCGTCAATATCATGGTTGCAGTCGTCTACAAACACGAAGCCGCCGTTCTGCACGTAGCGCTCAAAATTAGCCCGTTCTTTGGCGTTGAACTGCACTAGTTTGTGGCCGCTCAGGTAGCAGAAAGGGTAACGGAACAACTCGGCACTTTCCAAGCTGATGATTTTCTCCTGCTCTACAATGGGCACAGTGGTGTATTCTACCAGCGAGTGCAGCAGGTTGGAAGGCATACGTTGGTCGGTGTCCCAGTTACCAGAACGGTATTGCAGGCGGGCGAAGGTGAAGGGAGTAGGCATGAAAAGAAAGTAAAGCCGTTCTAGCGTGTAGAACGGCTTTACTGGTTATAGCTATAAATTACACCGCGTCAGACAAGCTGGTAAAGGTAAAGTCTCTGATCTTCATAGGTGGCACCAAGTTACCTCCTATGCGCTGCGGCTTGCCCATGGCTTCCAGGTTGTTGAGCATGATCACGGGGCTTTCATTGAAGCGGAAGTTCTTTACCGGGTGTTTGATCTTGCCGTTCTCAATGTAGAAGGTTCCGTCGCGGGTGAGGCCGGTGTAGAGCAGGGTTTGCGGATCTACGGCTCTGATGTACCACAAGCGGGTCACCAGAATGCCTTTCTGGGTGCCTTTGATTAGGTCTTCCAGGGTTTGGTTTCCGCCGGCCATGATGAAGCCACCGGGAGCAGGCAAGCCTTTCACTCCTTTTTTCTGTGCCCAGAACTGAGAATACGGAATGTTCTTGATCACGCCTTTGTCAATCCAGGTCACTTTCTCGTGTGGACGGCCATCGCCGGACCAGGTAGAGGAAGGCACCTCGGGGTTGGTGGGGTCTGAGGTGATGGTTACGCGCTCGTCAAACATTTTTTCGCCTAGTTTGATCTTTCCGCCAGGCTTGCTCAGGAAAGAGCGACCTTCTTCGGCAGAGCGGGCATCCATGCTCCGGAACATGTTCTGCAGTAAATCTACGGCGGCGGTAGGCTCCAGGATCACGGTGTACTTGCCGGGCTCCACGGCTTTGGCGTTCACTGAGGTCACCGCTTTCTGCGCGGCAATGGCAGATGCGGCGGCAGTATCTAATTTGCTTACATCGCTCACGTCACGGGTTACGTAGCCCGAGCCGGTACCGTCTGCGGTGCGCATGGTCACGGAGAAATCTACGTTGGAGCTTTGGTTATAGGCGAACAGGCCTTTGGAGTTCATCTTGGCGCTGAACCCGCTGCGGTCTTCCCAGAAACCAGCGGCGGTCAGTTTTTGGCTGTCGGCGAGCTGCATGCTTTTGGCGGCGGCATCGGCGCGGTATTCTGGGTCAATGTCATGCGTGGTCTTGAACCAGGCGTTGCTAGGCAGGTAAGTCTGCGGGCCGAGCATGGGCACGTACTCGGGGCTCTCAGGGGCAATGCGGGCCACTTCTTCGGCGCGGCGCACCACTTTCTCCAGCGAGGCATCATCAAACTCATTGATGGTGGCCACGCCAGAGCGTTTCCCGAAGCGGGCTTCCACAGCCAAAGACATGTTTTCTTCTTCCCCGCTGGTAGACACGGTGCTGCGGGCGTAGCGGATGTTACCGCCTTTGTAGCCGCTGAGGTTTACCTCACACTCATCGGCTTTGGAATAGCTCAGGGCTTTTTTGAGGAGCGCCTGTGCTTGATCTTTTGATAATATTGCCATTGGTTGGTATCATGTAGCAGGTAGCAAGACATAAGACATTCTCTAACGTTTCAGGTCTCGCTAGCTTCAGTTCTAATTAAATCTTACGACCGGTGTTTATGACATTGACTCCGTTGAAGCGGGCGTGGGACGAGCCGTGGGAAACGGCACTTACCTGGCTGGGCTGGCCTTTTCCGTCAAAGAAGGAGCCGAACAGGCGGTAATCGCTTTCGTCACAGACGGCGGCGCAGGAGTTCCAGAATTCCTGGGTATTGCTCTGGTACGCCACATCTTCCAGCGGACCCACAATTTTGCCGCCTTTGATCTCGTAGAACAGCTGGCCGCCGAACTGGAAGTTGTAGCGTTGCTGGTCAATGGAGTAAGAACCGCGTCCGGCAATGTACACGCCGCGGTCTACGCCTTTGATCATGTCGTCTACGCTCAGTTTCTGCTTACCCGGGGCCAATGACACGTTGGGCATGCGCTGAAATTGGACCGAGCTCCAATTGTCGGCGTAGGAGCAGCCGTGCGATTCTTTCTCACCTATGATGTGGGCCTGGTCACGGGTGGCTTGGTAATTCACCAACGTTCCGTCTTTGATAAGGTCCCAGCGTTTGGTTTTCACGCCTTCATCGTCATAACCCACCGCGCCCAGTGAGCCCGGCTGCACTTTATCAGCAAAGATGGTCACTTGTTTGCTGCCGTAGGGGAAGTTCTTGGTTTTCCATTTGTCCAGCGTAGCGAAGGAGGTACCGGCGTAATTGGCCTCGTAACCCAGCACACGGTCTAGTTCCAGCGGGTGCCCCACGCTCTCGTGGATGGTCAAGCCCAAGTGGTTGGGATCCAGCACCAGATCATATTTCCCGGCCATCACAGATTTGGCGGTCAGTTTTTCGCGGGCCTGCTTGGCGGCCAAACCGGCATCGGCGACAATGTCAAAGTATTTGTCATAGCCGGTGAGACCAGTGCCCTCAGGGCCTTTCATGGTAGGAGCCTTCACGGTCAAGTACTCAAACCCCATGCCCATGGGCGCACTCAAGGCATCGCGGGTTTTGAATTTACCGCTGGCTTTGTCTACAGCCGTTACCGTGAAGTTAGGCCAGATGCGGTGAATGTCCTGGTCAATGTAAGACCCGTCTGTGGAGGCAAAGTATTTCTGCTCGTTTATCTGAAACAAGGCCGAATTCACAAAATTGGCGCCGTTGGCCAAAGCGGCAGCGTTGGCAGCCAGCAGAATATCGGCTTTGTCTGAAACCGGAACCGCGAAGGCGTTTTGCTTGATGGGCGTTTGCCAACTTACCTCGCCGTAGCCTCTCTGCGGAGCCAGCACCACCGGTTCTTTCTGCAATTTAGAGTTCGCCTTGGCGATGGCTACGGCCTGCTCGGCGGCTTTGGCAATACCTTTGTCGCTCACGTCTGAGGTGGCCGCGAAGCCCCAAGTCCCGTTCGCAATCACGCGCACCCCTACGCCGTAGCTCTCTGTGGTGCTGATGCCTTGTACCTGTTTTTCGCGGGTGAACATGTTCTGGGCCAGGTAACGACCAATGCGCACATCGGTGTAAGTGGCGCCTTTGCTCTTGGCGGCGTTGAGGGCCACATCGGCCAATCGTTTTTTGAGGGCTACGTCCACGGTTTCCAGGGCACGGGCCGGGTCAATCTCATGACCAAAAGTGGGTACGTTGGACAGCAAAAGCCCTCCTACGCCCATAGCGGTCAGTCCTATAAAATCACGTCTTTTCAAGGGGTTTGTTTGTTAGGTAAGCGAGAGGTTTAGGGAGCAGTGATATTTGCTCCATTAAGTTTAATTCTTGTTGGGGAGGAATGCAAGAATAAGTACCACGAATTATAGAATAGCGCCTTCGGGAACCCGCTGAGAGTCCGTTTAAGCGCTGTTTTCGGCAAATAAGGGGAGAAGCGGGTTTGTCTAGTTTCGTTCTGGGAAGTAGAACTTAGAGAGGCAGTAAGGGCAACCACACGGGATTGCCCTACTTTATTGTTTCAAGGCTGTTTTCAGGAAAACACTTCTAAAATACCGATGGCTTTAAAGCAGTTTTTTTTCAGGGACGAAGTTGTTTCAGGCGCGTTCTACGCCATTTGCCCCAAATTGGAGACTCTCTTTTGAACCGGTATTACTGAAAAGACGCCAAAAATAGGTAGCTTCTTCCAATACTCCCTGGCTAGGCTGCACGTGTAGTATTCGGTTTCCTTCCAGCGCAATGGTCAGTTCTCCCTCCGGTGAGGCGGTTACCTGCCAGACGCGTAATTGGTCTTTTTGCCCCCGAACCAGTTCCTGTAGTTTCCGGTCTCTGAGGTTGCTGCCGGGCACCTGCGGGTCAAAGTCGGGGTTCGCGAGCGCTTGTGTGTCTCTGGGGATTTCCACCTCTTCAAACCGAATAGTGACCGCGTTTGCTTCTTCCAGTTGCCAATGACAGGCTATCTCCAGCGTCCAGGCACCTACGTCCAGAATAAGGCCAGTGGCATTCATGACATGCGCCTTCCCGAAGTGGAAGAACTGCACATGCCCCAGCCGGGTCGTTTTGGTTAAGGGCAGTCCTAGTAAGTGCTGCATTTCGGGAAAGATATTCTCGCTCATAGGTTTGCTTCTGTGAATAAAAACGAAGGTACAGCTTTACCTGCTTAGAACAGACAACGTGTTTTAAAGCTGTTTTTGAAAAAGCAGCGTGAAAGCATTTGGCAGCTTGTGTACGGGATCTGTTGATTTCGGCAATAAACCGTATGTTTAAGGATAGATCGTGCTGATAAGCGTGGGAGATACGTTTATTTGGTAGTTAGCAACAATGCAAAGAACAATAAATGCCAGCAAACGAAAACATAGTAGAACTTAAGATATTCAATTTTGAATCTGAACATGGGCAAATTACCGACATGCTTGGATTAACTCCGACAAAATTTTGGGTAAAAGGTGAGGAATACATTTTTGGTGACGAAAGGAACGGATTAAAGAAGACCCAAGAAAATAATTATTGGGAATATAGGTCTACTAATATTTCAAATGGCTGGATTGGTGACTATATAGACAAGTTTATTGAAGAGATTATTCTTCCAAGAAAGGATATATTAAGAAGGATTACAGAACAGTTCCATACAGAACTTTCAATTGTTCAATACATTTACGACAGCTGCAATCCAGGTCTTTACTTCGACAAAAAGGCAATAAAAACTCTAAATGATTGCGGACTTGAGTTGAATATTGACTTGTATGTTTTAAGCGAGACAGATAAAAAATAATAAAAGCTCAGTTGCTAACACCGTGTAAACCTCTGCTTCGGCCAACTGCCTCGCCGTCGTTTACACAAGTACGTTGGGTAAAATAAAAATGATAGATAGAAACTCAGGTCAACTTACTTTCGGAAAGGACAAGACTATTTCCCCGACAACGGCACTTAGTGAAATAAAAGCTTTCAAATTAAGTGAAGTAGTAGAAGAAAAGAATTTTGGTAACGGATGGATTCACTACACTGTTAGAAATGTGGAAGCATTTGATAAATTCTTCCATTTTACTTTCTCTTTTGATAGAGAGAAGTTAAAATCTACCGAATTAGTAATCAACGAATCTCCTTTCGACTTAAGTAAAGGTTGGGATTCTTGGTGCGAACAAAGAGAACGAGAAAATGCCCTGTTGTATAACAATTGGCTAAATAAGGAAATAGGAACTGACAGAAACTTCACTTGGGGAAAGATTTGGGCAGACTATGACCCAAAATGTGGCGGAAGTTCAATAATTATCAGGTATAACTAGAGAATTACTTGGCACAACCTTGTGTAAACATCATACTTCGGCCGACGGCCTCGCTCATCGTTTACATGAGACCGTTGGTGCGCATTTTAAGAACTTGAAAAGAATAATATACAGAACCCTTCTTTGCCTTGTCTTGCCCTTTACTGGATGCTTTGACAACCTGAGAACCTATTGGAGTGAAGGTAATTATGAAGTATGGGACAGCCCATCTGACCCTTCATGTAAAAACTTAAATTACAATTTGGGGGACGGTTCAGGAATTGGGCGAGTAAAATGTATTTCCCATATCGGCTCCAATGATCGATATATTGTGGCTGCAAGTAATAATGGAGGAACCGAATATTGGATACTAGACAAAGAGAAGGACAACAAATATTTTAACTCTGATGAAATTGTTGAAGGTCCGTTTAATCTGGTAGAGTTCAATGCCGAGAAAGAAAAACTAGGAATAAGCGGCCTTGAATTTGAGAAAGAGTTTAAATAAAGAACGAACACCAACAAGGATAACTATTGCACAACTAGTTCATTTCTGATTATTTTCAAATCTATCGGTTAAAAATGATAAATGAAATCATAATAACTATTCTAGGAGTTGGTTTTATAATTGGAGGAATTACAAAAATCCGAGAGAATGCTTATTTAGAAAGCTATGGGGTAAAAGTGAAGGGTATAGTTTATTCCTTAAAGCAACGGAAAAGCTTGTATTATCCAGTAGTAAAATTTCGGGCAAAAGAAGATAGTTGGATAACACAGGAGTTGGGTATTGTATCTAATCCATCGCTCTATTCTGAGGGTGCTGAGGTAGACTTGATTTATGATCCTGAAAATCCAAAAATTGTAGAGTTGGATTCTTATACCAGTTTGACCATAGCGCCAAAGCTGTTTGTTGTAATTGGCATAGGTTTAATGGCTTATACTATCCTATCCTTGTTTGACTTAATTTAAGACAACACCTAAACGGTCACTTTGCTAAACGGCCTCAGCAAAGTACCGTTGACAACAGCCTTGAGTAGCACCAACTTCAACAAGTAGTTTAACAGCAAAGCAAAATTAAGCGCCTGAAATCCTACACTAGCACTTAAAAAAAGGGAGCCATCTTACATACGTGTAAAATGGCTCCCTTCTTTACTTACCAGCCGTCCTTAACGGCTATTCATTGAGGTTGAAGCATCTTATTGATTCCAGCCGCCGCCTAATGCCCGGTAGATATTCACCATGGCGTTCAGTTGCTGCATTTTGGTTTCAATCAGATCAAACCTGGATTCCAGGGCTTCGCGCTGGGTAAGCAGTACTTCTAAATAATCTGCTCTGGCAGACCGAAAAAGGTTGTTAGAGATATCAATAGACTGAGAAAGCGCCTCTACTTCTTTTGATTTCAAAGCGTAGCTCTTTTCCATGTTACTGATCTTCGCCAGTTGGTTTACTACTTCTATGTTCGCATTTAAAATGGTACGCTCATAGTTGTACACCGCCTGTATCTGTTGGGCATTGGCACCAATGTACATGGCTTTGATGGCGTTTTTGTTTACCAATGGCGCAGTGACATCTCCTACTAAAGAGAACAGCAAAGACTCAGGGTTAAACAGGTGCCCGGGGTTATACGCCTGTAAACCTACTCCCGCAGAAAGCCCCAAAGAAGGGTAGAAGCGGGCTTTGGCCACCTGTACATCTAACTTGGCTGCCTCCAGTTGCAGTTCAGCCTGTCTAATATCTGGGCGGTTAGACAACAACTGCACCGGAATACCTGCCTGTATGGTTTTAGGAACTAAACTAGCAAATGCCTCAAAATCACGTTGCACCGGCTGCGGAAATCTACCTACCAGGAAATTAATGCGGTTCTCCGTTTCCGTGATCTTTTGCTGAATGTCATACTGCAGGCTTTGGGTGTTCAGTACCTGGGCCTGAAATCTCCGAACCGCTAATTCTGTAGTGCGGGCCGCTTCTTTCTGCAGTTTTACAATCTCCAAGGCATTGCTTTGCAGCTTTATGTTCTGCTGTACAATGGCCAACTGATTGTCTAGCGCCAGCAATTCATAGTAAGAGTTGGCAATTTCAGAGATAAGGTTGGTCACCATGAAGTTCCGGCCTTCTACGCTAGCCAGATACCGGTTAACGGCAGATTTTTTGGCATTGCGCAGTTTGTGCCAGATGTCCACCTCCCAGTTAGCAAAGACGCCACCCACAAGGTCTGTCAATGGCTCAGGCATTTCTACGCCTTCTTCCATCTCAGTGGTAGCTTCCATGGCACCAATGTTGGTGAATCTGGCCACTTTCTCTACCCCGGCACCACCTCTAATACCCACAGACGGCAAGTACTCACCGGTTCTGGCTCTTACTTCACTCTGGGCAATCTGAATTTCCTGTAAAGTGATATTCAGTTCCTGGTTGTTCTGCAGCGCGGTGTCAATTAAAGCCGCAAGGTTAGGGTCACTGAAGTACTCTTTCCACTTTAGGGTTGCGGTGTTGGTGGTATCCTGCGAGTTGTTATAACTCGCAGGAACCGCTGTGTTGGCAGATTTTTGAACTAAAGTAGGAACACTACAGGCTGTGTAGGTGAGGGAAATGAAAGTCACTCCCACCCATTTCAATATTCTATTTTTACGCATGGGTTTCACTTTCTTCAATGAGGGGAAAACGGTCAATGGCATGGACATAATCTTCGGTGAGAGAAGTCTCCTCTTCATCTTTGATGAGTTGACGTCCGTCTGCCAGATGCGCGAAGATGAAGTACAATCCAGGAATGATGATCACCCCGAAAATGGTACCGAATAACATACCACCCAAGGCGGAAGCCCCAATAGTCCGGTTACCAATGGCGCCTGCACCGGTGGCAATAATCAACGGGATCAAACCAGCAATAAAGGCGAATGAGGTCATTAAAATAGGCCGGAAACGCACTTTGGCACCTTCAATGGCGGCATCTAAAATAGTGGCTCCCTGGTGACGCTTGAGCACGGCAAACTCCACAATCAACACGGCGTTCTTCCCTAGCAAACCAATGAGCATGATGAGTCCTACCTGGGCATAGATGTTATTCTCCAGTCCCATCAGTTTCAGCACCAGGAATGAACCAAATACCCCCACCGGCAGCGAGAATACCACCGCTAGCGGAATGATAAAGCTCTCGTACTGGGCCGCCAACACGAAGTAGACAAACACCAATACAATCAGGAACACATACAAAGACTCATTTCCCCGGGTAGATTCATCATAAGAAAGGCCTTCCCATGCAATGTCATACCCTTTGGGCAGCGTCTTGGCGGCCACTTCCTGTACCGCTTTGATTGCATCTGCCGTAGTATAGCCTTTGGCCGGAAGCCCCTGAATAGCAGATGAATTGTACATGTTGAAACGGGTCACCTCATTTGGTCCCTGCCCTTTCTTCAATCTCATGAAGGCCGAGTAAGGCACCATTTCTCCCTGGTCGTTCTTCACGAAAAGCTTTAGCACATCTGAGGGCAGCCTTCTGAATTTAGGGTCAGACTGCACGTACACCTTGAAAAACTGCCCGAATTTGATAAACCCTTGCTCATAGGTACTACCAATCAGAATGTTGAGGTTTTCCATGGCCGTTCCAATAGACACTCCTTTCTGCATGGCCAGGTTGTTGTCTATCTCCAGCTCGTACTGCGGATAATTGGCCGCGAAGAAGGTAAACAAACCGGAAAGTTCTGGCCGTTTGCGCAGGTTATCCATGAACTCCTGGTTTATCTTATCAAACTCATGGTAGTCTGTGGTGGTGTTTTTATCCAGCAAACGCATAGAGAAACCACCGGAAGAACCGAAGCCTGGGATGGCGGGTGGCTCGAAGAACTCTACTACCGCCCCAAGCCCTCTGGATTTCTCCTCCAGTTCTTCCATGATCTCTTTCACGGTATGATCCCGGTCTGACCAGTTCTTGAGGTTGATCAAACACGTACCGGCGTTGGAACCGCGACCTTCAGTCATGATCTCATACCCGGCCAAAGAAGATACTGATTCTACTCCTTCAATTTTCTCGCAGATTTTTTGCAACCGTTGAGAAACCTGGTTTGTTTTCTCCAGTGTAGAGCCCGGCGGTGTCTGAATAATGGCATAGATAGTGCCCTGGTCTTCGTTAGGAATAAAGCCCGAAGGAAGAATCAGGTTCTCATAGAAGATACCCGCGCCAAAGGCCAGTAAGATGGCAAACGTGAGCCATCTTCTGCTCACAATCCTCTTCAGCAAGCCAACGTATTTTCCGGTCAGTTTATCAAAACCACGGTTAAAACCGTCCAGCGCTCTGGTCAGCAGGTTTTTCTTTTTCTCATGCCCATGATGGTTCTTCAACAGCATGGCACACAGTACCGGGGTAAGCGTTAGCGCGATGATGGCCGAAATCACAATGGAGCTGGCCATGGTAATGGAGAACTGCCGGTAAAAAGTACCCACCGGTCCAGACATAAAGGAGATAGGCAGGAATACAGATACCATTACGGCCGTGATAGCGATGATAGCACCGCTAATCTCACCCAATACTTTCTTCACCGCCTGGTACGGCGTGAGATGCGGCTCTTCCTCCATCTTGGCATGGACGGCCTCTACCACCACAATGGCATCATCTACCACAATACCAATGGCCAATACAAGTGCGAAGAGCGTTACTAAGTTGATGGAAAGCCCGAAGAACTGAATCACGAAGAACGCCCCTATCAAAGACACCGGTACCGCCAGAATTGGAATCAAGGTAGAGCGCCAGTCGCCCAGGAAGATGAACACCACAATGGCCACCAAGATGAAGGCGTCTCTTAAGGTGTGGATCACTTGCTCAATGGAAGCATCCAGGAACTGAGAAACGTCATAGCTGATTTTATAATCCATGCCCGGAGGGAACGTGGATTTCATGTCCTCCAGCTTGGCTTTTACTTCGGCAATCACATCACTGGCATTACTGCCGTAGTTCTGTTTCAACACAATAGCGGCTGATGGATGACCGTCCAGGTTGGAATAGATATCAAAGAACTCACTTCCTAATTCAACCTTGGCAATATCACCCAGATGAATGCTTTCCCCTTCTGAATTAGCCCGCACAATGATGCTCTCGTACTCTTCGGGCTTGTTGTACCGACCTTTGTAGGTAAGCACATATTCCAGTGACTGCGCGGCTATACCGGAGCTTTGACCAATTCTACCAGGACGCCCGATGATGCTTTGCTCTCCCAACGCCTTCATCACTTCTTCTACAGAGATTTTGTAGGCCCGCATACGGTCAGGGTTCAGCCAAACGCGCATGGCGTATCTGCGGCTACCCAGGATTTGTGCCCGGGCTACCCCTTTGGTCCGCTGTATTTCCGGGATCATCTTCACCGTAGCGTAGTTGAACAGGAACTTCTCGTCCATGCTCTTTTCTTTGGAATAGAGGTTGACGTACATCAACATACTAGGCTGTACCGGGGTAATCACCACGCCTTCGCGCTGCACTAACTCGGGCAGGAGCGGCATTACCTGGTCTACCCTGGTCTTCACCCTTATGACTGCGGTATTGGGGTCTGTGCCCGGCTCAAAAATAATTCTGAGTGTAGCTTCACCCGCACTGGTGGCATCTGTGGCCACATACCGCATTCCTTCCACCCCGTTGATTGCTTGCTCCAGGGTGATGAGTGTGGACTGCACTAACACATCTGCGCTGGAACCAGGATAAGCAATAAAGATATTGACGGTGGTTGGGGCGATGTCTGGGAACTGGGATATAGGCAGCTGCTTGATGGCCAAGCTGCCCATAAAAACGATCATGACCGATATTACAATCGCGAATACGGGTCTTTTTATAAACTTACTAAACATGTCTTTTTAGAAAACTTTTTTACTCGGCATATAAATCCAACTGAGACATGACGGTAGCAGGCTCCACGAATTTGGTGTGAATTTTCTCGTTTTCCCGTACCAGGCGTAAACCTTCCAACAAGATCTTGTCACTTGGTTCCAGTCCTTTCTGAACCACATAGATGTGCGGCAACTCAGCGGCTACCGTAATCTCCCTTGACCTGATCACGTTGTTCTTATCCACTACATAGACATATTTCTTTTCCAGCACTTCAAAGGTGGCTTTCTGCGGAATGAGCAGCGCGTTCTTCATGGGTACTTCCATTAGAATATTCCCGGTTTCGCCGTGGCGCAACAGTCCTTTGGAGTTAGGGAAGGTGGCCCTGAAAGCAATGTTCCCTGTTTCATTGTTGAAGTCTGCTTCAATGGTTTCCACCACGCCCGGGTATTCAAATAACTGCTGGTTGGCCATTTTAAGCTTTACTTTCTGCTTGCCTTCATTCTTTTGAATGGTGCTTTTAAAATCTAGGTATTCTGCTTCGGGCACGTTGAAGTACACCCACATCTGGCTGTTGTCAGAAAGGGTGGTCAACAAGTCGCCCTCGTCTACCAAGCTACCTAACCGTACCTGGAAATGGTCCATGATACCGTCAAAAGGGGCTCTGATCTGAGTGAAGCCTAAGTGTACCTGAGCTAAGGAAACCTCGGCTTTCGCTTTGTTTAATTTAGCTTTGGCCATGGCCAGTTCACCGGGTGCCACTACGTTGCTGGAAGCCAGCTTTTGCGTGTTCTGGTATTCTATCTGTGCAAAACTGGCTTCTGCCTGGGCTTTTTGCAGCTCTGCCTGGTACATGGTAGGCATGATCTGGAACATGATCTGCCCTTTCTTTACCAACTGTCCTTCGTCTACAAAAATCTTCTGCAAGTAACCTTTCTCTAAAGCCCTGATCTCAATGTGGCTCACCGCATGGATCTGGCTGACATATTCCTTCGTGATCAAGGTGTCCTTTACTAGAGGGCTGGTTACTGAAAATTCGGTTTCCTCTTCTTTTGCTTCTTTTTTTGATTCGCAGCTTGTCTGGAAAAACAAGGCACTCAAACTCAGGAGCATGAAAATTCTCTTCATGGTAATTTGTTTTAAAAGAATATATAAGAGATGTGTAATTTGATACACTTGTGCCGTCCGCTAGCATGTGGCTACTGGACGCTGTGCAATTGAAAAATGAATGGAGGTTAGGCTGTAGTAAGCAGCCTATGTAGTGGCTGCATCATATTTTGGAATATGAACTACCTGAATACTTTTTTAATGGTGTGCAAGATGTTACACATGCCTCTGGGTAGCGGTAACTACCAGGTGCGGGCATTAAATACCGTAATGGGTGTGAGGGTTAGGCGAGGAGAATTGCCTAAGAGGAAATTACATCATATCCGGAACACGCGGAATATGAGGTACAATCTGTGTGATGAAAAATAAGAGAAATGCTTACAGAAATGTAAGGCTCTTGTTAGCAGGCCCAGGAAAAGAGCGAGCACATGGGCATAGAAAACAGCAGCAATGAAATGTGTGTTTTCCGCAACGTTTTGGAAGAAAGTGAATTCGTCTTCCTCTTTCTCACTTTCAGAGTAGAGCCTGTTTTTTTCAGCGTCAGGCACCGAAGACTTGAGAGTAGTGGCCAGTTCATGTTGCAGCGTGCTAACGCTGGCCGCATGCACAGAGCCTTTCAAGGAATGAGAAGCACTCTCCTTATTTGGTTGGGCATACAGGTGACTGTATCCGCTCAAGAGGAGGATACATAGCGAAAGAAGATATTTCATGAACGCCTTTGTCATCTGGGGCGCAAAAGTAGATCAGGCTTTTGATAAAGACAAGTTGTGCCTCTTTTAATATTTGTTTCAAATTAAAATATATGTTGCGGACACTCATTTAGACAAAATATAACATTGATATACAGTAAGTTACCCATATCAATACATCCTAAATAATTGTTGATCATATTTGCCTTACACAATCATAATTTAAGGACTATTACATTTTAGATACCTGATTTTAAGTACAAAAACCACCTTCACGCAATAGTTTACAGAATAGCACTTTAGCGTTACTGGTACGTTTTCAGGGACAGAAGCGAGAAGGGAGTACTTGTTTGGCGGCATCAGCAATAAACCAATAGAACATGGATAGCTCAACCACAACCATCCAAACCTGGGACAAACTGGCCGCTGCCTACCAGGATAAGTTCATGGACTTTGACCTGTATGATGATACTTATGATACCTTTTGCCAACTGGTGGAGAAACCCAATGCCAAGGTCTTCGAGATTGGGTGCGGGCCAGGAAACATCACCAAGTATATCTTAGCAAAAAGGCCCGATTTCAAGGTAGAGGCCATTGACGCCGCTCCTAACATGGTTGAGTTAGCCAAAGCAAACAACCCCACGGCTCAGTTCAGGACCATGGATTGCAGGGAGATTAACCCGCATCTGGGTAGCTTTGATGCCATCATGTGCGGCTTCTGCCTGCCCTATCTCTCCAAAGAAGAAAGCACGAACCTCATCAAAGACTGTGCTTTCTTATTGAATTCTGGGGGTATCTTTTACTTCAGCACCATTGAAGGAGATTACCAGCACTCTGGCTATGAAACCAGCAGTAACGGGCGGCACAAAATGCATGTGTACTATCATCAGGAGGATTATCTACAAGAGGCCCTGCAAGAGAACCATTTCGAATTGATACACTTGGTACGGAAGCAATACCCTATCACAGCTGGAACCGCCTCCACCCACATGATTTTCATAGCAAGAAGAGTAACAGGTGTAAATGATAGGAAAACATCAGAGAGCGGATTCTTTTGATTGGACCGCATAAACAGTAAAATCCCCTGCTTCTCTGTTAATGGTTCGTTTTTATGAAAACAACCCGTAAACAGATAAGCAGGGGATTTCTGGGTTTAACTTAGGGCCGAGACTCTTCCTTATTTGGTCTTAGAGTTTTTGTTTGACTGGATAGTAAAGTTAGCTCCTTCCTTTTTCAGGAACAGCTCCACGTCTTCGCCGGTAGTGGCCTGCATGATCTTTTTATACTTTTCAAACAGGGCATCAGACTGTTTTTTGTCGTTGAGAAAGAGACCGTTCTTGCTCAGCTTAAACTCATAGTCGGCTTCAGCAGAGGGGATGAGGCCGTCAGATACCAGCGCGGTCTTGAGTTCCTTCATCATGGCGTCATGTTTCTTCATGCGCTCGTTGTGTTCTTCCATCCTAACGGCATGCTCCGCCATACGCTTGCTGTGTTCTTTCTCCCGCTCAATGTGCTCGGCCATGCGGCGTTTATGCTCTTCCATACGGTGGGCTTGATCTTCCAGCCGTCTTTGCTGGCTGTCACGCATGCTGGCGTCAAACTCTATCCGGCTTTCGGTAAATGCCTCCAACCTAGCCTCGTACTCCTTCATGCGGGCTTCGTATTCCTTTATTTCCTTCTGGTAACGCTTATTACCGGCTTTGTCATCTGCTAACGGGGCCAGAGGAGCCATTGGCGGTACGGGCGGGACGGGTGCTCTTTGCAGTCTTGGGGCATGTGGCGCACGTGGGGTGCGAGACATTGGGGGCATGGGCGCAGGCGGAGCTGGTGGTGCGAAGTTTCCATTCGCCTCAATATCTTCTAAGGAAGCTTCTACCCGGCTCATGGCTCTGCTCACTTCCTCGTCGTTCCGCAGGGTTTTGCCTTTTTTGGCGGCGGCTAATTGCTGGTCAATGCGGCTCTGGTATCTCCCCAGTTCGCTTTTAGGAATGCGCTGGCCGTTCACATACACTTCCACTACCTTGCCTTTCTTGTTCTGCACAATCACCAAGCCGTCTTCCAGTTGCTGCAAGGTCAGATCTTCGTCCTGGGCTTCCGGTTGTTCCTGCGGAGCGGCGAGGCTAAAAGAAGACTGGGCAGGTTCGGGCTGCTTTGTTGGTTCCTGGGCTTGGGCAGGGTGGGTGGGCACGTTGTAGTTGGCCCAGGCGCTGGCAGAGAATATCAGAATGCCGGCAATAACGGCACAACTGGCCAGAAACCCTTCTGAGAAAGAAGGCCTACGGGTAGATTTCTGCACCAGTCTGGTGATGCGGCTTAACAAGGACCTGCGGCGGCCCGAAAAGGCGACGGCCAGGCGTGGTGGAGTTACATTCGTTTTCATGAGCAGTTCTTCTAAATTGGTTAAAGCGTAAGCATAAGTGAGCGAATCGCCGCATAGCGCCAGGGCGAGGTCATCACAGGCGTGTTCCCGCTCGGTGCGGGCGCAGTCAGAAATCCACCAGACAGCAGGGTGAAAGAAAAACAGGGTTTCCACCATACTTTGCAGCAGATTCAGGAGGTAATCGCGGCGGTGGATGTGCGCCAGTTCATGCGCCAGAATGGCTTCTACCTGCACCGTAGACAAACCCGTTAGGGCTCCCAAGGGCAGCAGAATCAACGGCTTGAAATGACCTATAACCATGGGCACCTGTACCAGGGCAGATTCTGCTACGCTTACCAGTTGGTGCATTCCCAAGGCTCGGGACAACTCCTGGGCTTTCTGTTGCCACCCTTCGGGCACCGCCCGGGTACGGTAAGATTTTAGCCGTTGCACGTACACCCAGCCGCCCAACACGCGCAACCCCATCAGCAGCATGCCCATAAACCACAGAATGACCACGGCCGGGAGGTGCTGGTTCAAATAATCCTGTCCTTGCGTGAGAGTGTTTTCCCAGACAGAAGGCGGAGCCGTTTTCAAGACAATGGTCTGCAAAGACGGTTCAGGACTCACCACTGCAGCGGTCATCTCTTCGCCGGCGGCGATGTTGGCCTGGTAGAGCTTGCAGTACGTGACCACCGAAATAAGCAGCAGCGCCATCAGGCTTCCCCAAGTAACCCAGTAGCGGGTAGCAGCCGAATGCCGGTGCATTAACCTGAGCAGGACCCCAACCAACAGGGCCATTACTGCTCCTTGCCAGAGCGAGTGCAGGAGCGTGTACCCTAGCGCATGGGTGACCGCCTGCGGGAGTACATCATGAATCAGCGTTTGAGGAGTCATCTTCCAGTTTTTTCAAAAGGTGGCGTATTTGGTTTAATTCATCTGGGGTGGTGCGGTGATTGCCTAGGGCTTGCATGACCAGTTTCATGGCCGAGCCCCGGAAAGTGGTGTCCAGGAAACGGCCCAGGAGGTGCTGCTGGGTTTCTTCTTCGGTGACGGCGGCGCGGTACACGTGCGAGCGGCTTTCCTCATCGCGGGAAACCAGGCTCTTCTCGTACATGATCTGCAGCAGTTTTAGGGTAGTGGTATAGCCTGTTTCCTTTGCTTTATTCTGTTCTTCGTTCACAAACCGGACAGTGCTGGGACCATGCTGCCACAGGATCTGCAAAATTTCCAGTTCGGTTTCAGTGGGTTTGATTGGGGCTGTATTTTCCATGCTCTTTCTTCTCGGCTCTATCCTACGACTTATTTCGTAGTCAATTATACGAAGCTTTTCGTAAAAAGAAAATGTTTGCACGAAATTTTTCGTAATTAAGACCTGATTCAGCTCTATTTGCCTGCATCACACTGATTACCAGCACTATCAAGAATAACAATTGTTTTAGTAGTCCTTTTTGGAAAACAGCCTATAAAAGAAAACCCGCATACCCGCCGTTCAGGAGAAAAGCGGATGCCTACTTTTTTGAGCAGTCGTTTGGTTTTCTCTTCCGTACTTTACCCCATGAAGAAAATATTCCTGTTAGGGCTTTGCCTGAGTTTGCTGAGTTGTCTGCCCGCTTTGGCCCAACGCTATAAAACCGCCGCTGGTCTGCGCATTGGCAATGATGAGTTTGGCGGCACCATTCAGCAAAAGATTCTGGATAAAACTACGTTGGAAGGCATTGTCACTGCCGGAACAAGACAGGTAACGGCCACTGTACTGGCCGAACAACACTTTCCTGTGCTGGGACAGCGCTTCAACTACTATATGGGCGGCGGGGTACACGGTGGCCACTTGAAAGACTACGGAAGCATCTACGGCTTTGACGTAATTGGCGGCTTGGAATATAAAGTAAACGGGCTCCCGTTCCTGTTTTCTGCCGACCTTAAACCTGCCATTCACCTCCGGCACGAGGACTGGTTTGATTTTGGGGGCGCCTTCTCCATCCGTTACGTGATCATAAAGGAGAAACCACCCACTCCGGGGCAGATTATCAAAAGCATTTTCAGCCCTTCAGACAAAAAGAAGAAAAAGAAAAAGGAGGGTTCCTCTATATTCAAATTTTAGTAGAACGGAGTGTTTCTGATTAAAGCCTGTTATCTGTAAAACAGCCTCTAATCAGGAAAAAAGCCACCTAGTTTTTCAGGCATTGAAGGTCACTTTCCCGGCAGAGGTGGTAGAAGTTCTTGCAGCAGTAGCAGGAACACCCGTTGGGCCTGGCATCCGCTCACCGGCTTGGTTAATATAGATCACTTCTTGTTTGTAGCGCATGCCGCTTAACGCATCTTGCAAGGCCAAACCAGAACCAATACACATAGCGAATAATAAGACGATAATTTTCATGGCTTTATGTTTAAGGTAATAAATAGACTATCTCATTGGCGGGAAGTTGCATCCCTTTCTAAGCCCGACACCGGAATTGTTTGTTTATTCTTCCTGCCCTGCTACAACTAAAAGATGCCAAGGCTGTCCTTTTGGTTGTCTGCTCAGGCTACTTTCTTTTCCAAAGCTGTGCCAACTCATAATCACCTTACAGGTCAATTAGTTACACAACTACATGTCTTTGTAACTGTCCGGGTGTGAACTGATTATGTCCAGAAATGAACAATGTGCGGTCAAGCCGATTTTGCGGTGAAAACACCCTCTTCGCGGCTAGCGCCCTATCCACTGCGATGCCCTTACGTATTGCTATTATGCTTCCAGATTTAACGCCTGAACTAACCTTCCAGACTTCGCGCAGCAGTGGCCCCGGCGGACAGAACGTGAACAAAGTAGCCAGCCGGGTAGAAGTGTGGTTTTCTATTGAGAACTCCGCCCTCCTGACGCCGGAACAGAAAACCCTGCTCCTGGAAAAGCTTTCTCCCCGCCTGAACAAAGAAGGATTTCTGCACCTGGCCAGCCAGGAGGACCGCAGCCAGCTGGCCAATAAAGAACTGGTAGTGCAGAAACTCTATGAGGTGCTGGAACAAGCGCTGCATCGTCCTAAACCCCGCAAAAAAACCAAGCCCTCCAAAGCAGCTGTGCAGAAACGCCTGTTGGCGAAGCAAAAGCAAGGACAGAAGAAAGCGAATAGAAGGGTTGGTGGGGAGGATTGAGTTGTTTTAAGGCTGTTCTTTTAGAAATAGACTCAGAACACATTATGGCGGCTACTGAACTCAGCTTAGGATATATTTCGGATATGCTTTATAGTGCATGCAGTCTGCTATTCCCTTAGCTTGTCCGCTTGTTCTGTGGGTGCAAATACTTTGATGTTTCATCTTTTCTGGTAAGCGCTCACGGCCGCGAGGCCTCGTCTTCCCCTCTCGCACTGCCCTTTCGGCCTGCATTGTTTATCTCGCTTAGCAGGCGTCTATCTAGGGCCAAAAGCGAGGCGCGCTCGGGGAAGACTGGAAAAGGGAAAGTTGCAGAAGCGGTGATGGAGGAACAAGTGTCCAGCCTGTCTCTACAGATATCTTTAACAAGTAAATGCTGATTATGTAGGGGCATCCCTTGTGGTTGCCCTTTTTGGGTGATTGTTCCTACAGGCGGGAGGCGGGTAGGAAATGGGAGACACCAAGGGCAACCACAAGGGATGCCTCTACATTTTCTGGTTTGTTACCCTCTTCAGTGGAGCATGGGTAAGTTTACCCCATTCCTATCTCCTGCTGAATGCAGCATTCAATATTGATAGTAGTTTGTAGAAAATAGATTAAAAACGTTACCACTCTTCACCCTACAAGAAACGAACTGCCCAAAGAAAGCAAGTGTCAATTACAACTTTCCCCTTTCCAGTCTTCCCTGAGCGCGCCTCGCTTTTGGCCATAGATAGACTTGAACTAAGCGCAAAGGACAAGTCAGGCCGAAAGGGCAGTGCGCGAGGGGAAGACGGGGCCTCGCGGCCGTGAGCGCACGAAGGGCAGCCATGCAACAACAAAGCATAAGGGCACCGCATCAACCACCCGCCACGCCAGCAGCAGGCAAAAGGCATGCACCAACTAATTCACTTTAAAGGAACAAGCTTCTAAGTAGATACTGAAACCAACCTTTACCTCCTTCTTAAAAACTTAACTGAATACCATTCGTCAGGTTATACAGATAGTTGGGAATAGGCACAATAGGCCGGTTCTCATAGGTATGGGAGAAGTTGGTGGTTAGTTGGAAGCGGGAGTTTATCTTCATGACAATGGAGACATCGCCGCTGAACCGGTGCCGTCCCATATCGGCTGGGCGGTCATAGCCTACCTGGTAATAATGGATGGTGCTCAGCTCCAGAAACGGGTTCAGGGGTAGCCGGATGCTGGCATAGCTGGAAAGCTTGGGAATGTCTTTGTTAATGTAGCGGTCTTCCTCCAGGTTGTGCCAACGCTCGTGCTCTTGCATGACGCCCGTGCCCAGGTTAAACCGAAGATTGTCTTTTTGAACCACCGCAAACCGGATACCAGCCCCCACCAACAGCCGCAGCTCCAACCCTCGGTTATAGTCATACTGCCCCTGTCCGAAGGCCTCATAAGACAAACGCTGCTTCCGCTGGAACGTGACGCGGCCGTGCACATAGCCGGTTTCTATCTGGGTTTCGCCTTTGAGGCGCACGTAATTGTAGGAACCCAGTAGCAGGTACGTGTTGTGTTCAGACACATACCCGATGTTCCCGTTGCCGGTAAGTCCCAGAAAATGGTCGGTTTTGCCTTCTTTGCCCGTAGCCCGGTTAAAGAGATTCAGGTTAACGCCCAGTTTACCAGTGAAGTAATGGGAAGAGTCTTTTTCTACCCGTGCTTTTTCCACGTTCAGGATTTGGGCCGAGGCAGTAGCAATACAAAGAGAAAAAAAGAAGCAAAAGAGGAAAAGACGTAAAAAAGTAAGCATACGCAATAGTAGGGGCACTGCCCGCACGGTACAGTGTCATTTCAAAACAAGCCGAAGCTCTGGAAAATCGCTCCCTTTTAGGGGAAAACAGGTCCGCCAGAAACGCTTCTATCCCGAAGGTATAGATTTCAGGTTAAACGGCCAGTCACTTTTGCCACAAATTGCGCTTTTCATGCCAGAAATGGAGTGAAAAGATTCTGCAAAACCATCACAGCTGTAGCAAAAACTACCTACAGAATAAGAGTTTTACAAAAATGAGAATGCCCGCTTTTTAGGGCTGCTTTCCCGAAAACAAACATAAAACAAGGTTGTGCTTAATGTGCTCAACAGTAAAAGGCCCGTCACGAATGGTCTGTGTTGGGAAGCTGTACTTAGAAACCAATATTTTCCACTCGCTCGCCTCAGGCGAGTGTGAGCTACCTGCGGCGTCCCGCCGCTAATGAATAGAACCTAAGTGGATTTCAGTAACTCGCCTGAGGCGAGCGAGTATTCTTTTCAGTTTGCGCCGGGGAAACCTTTAATAGCCTCACTTAGGTCATAGACGGGCACGTCGGGGATGGCTTGTGCGATAATGCTCACGCCAACCGCCGACCGGTACCCGGCGGCACAATGCACCACAATAGGTTTATCAAAAGGAATCTCGTCAATGCGTTCGCGAAGTTCTGGCAAGGGTATGGCTACGGCATTGGTGAATATGGGCTGCTCTTTTACCTCATTCCTATTGCGCACATCTATAATGGTATAGGCGGCTGGATTGGCCTTGAAGTGCGCCACATCCAGCAGCGGGAGTTGCTCTGTTCCTTCGGGGGCAACGGGTAAGGCTCCTGAAATGAAAGGTTCGTAACCAATGCTGGCAATTCTGCAAATCAAGCTCCGAAGCTTTTCTTCGTCTTCGCCAATCAGGTAAAATCTTTCGTCGGGACCTACAATAGAGCCTAGCCAGGTCTCAAATTTAGGGCCTTCCTGCAGGTTAATGGCGCCGGGCAAATGCCCTTGCTTGAACTTGTCCTGAGGGCGCGTGTCAAGGAGAAGGCAGTCTTTGTCTAGTTTATGGTTGGGTTCCAGAAAAGGCACCTGTTTCACTGAGGTCTGGAACTTAGGCGCTCCTTTACGGTTCAGGTGCACGTCATAGGCAAAATATTTAGGTACAAAGGGTAAGTCTTTGGTGAGAAAGGTTACAAAATCCTCTTCGGTCATTTCCTGCAAGGCGGGGTTGGTCTGCTTTTCATCCCCAATGGTGCTGCACTTGGCATCGCTTAAGGCTTTGCCGCAAAGGCTACCGGCTCCGTGCGCCGGGTACACCAGCACATGATCTGGCAGCGTCATCAGTTTCTGGCGGGTTGAGCGGTACAGCTGCCGGGCCAGTTCCTGGCGGGCAGCGGCTTCATGGTCTTCGTTTTCCCTCAAATCTGGACGGCCTACATCTCCTACAAAAAGCGTATCGCCGGTGAATACCGTGTGCTCTTTGCCAGATTCATCGCGCAGCAGAATGGAGATACTGTCTGGCGAGTGGCCGGGGGTGTTTAGCGCCTCAAGGGTTACATTTCCTATGCGCAGCGTATTTCCTTCATCAAAGGGCGTGTGATTGTATTTCGCCTTGGCGTGTTGGCTCACGTAAATAGGAATTTGCTTGGCTTCAGACAGCTCCAGGTGCCCACTTACAAAATCGGCGTGCGGGTGCGTTTCAATGATAGCGGTGATTTTGGCATCATGAATCATGGCGTACTCTTCGTACTGCCGGGGGTCACGCGCCGGGTCAATGACCGCAATCTCAAAATCATCCATGATGATGTAAGAGAAATGGGCGAGGTTTTTGTCTTCAAATTGCTCAATCTTCATATCACTTACAGGTACGTATCAGGAGCAGACATCGTTGGAGCATGCGGCTTGCTTCTGCCCACTTCATAAGGCGCGTTTGCTTCCTTCTCTTTTCTGTTTTATTTTAACACCCTTTGGCAAGGCCTTTCGTTGATACCCGTATAGTTTTGCCAAGAAATACTTCAGAGAAGGTCTACCCTAGTGTACCCTAACCTTTAACCCCCTGACTTATGCAAGTACCCAACGGAACCCTGATAGCCCTGGGCGGCGGCGATGACGACGGTTTGCTACGCCTGATCCGGTCTGAGCTTTGCAGCGTCAACTCTCACATTGAGGTGATTACCACGGCCACCCTGGAGCCCATGGAATCTGGCCAAGCGTACAAAGAAGGCTTTGAAGAACTGGGCTGCAAAAGCGTACGGTTCATGCACATTGATGAAGACAACGAGGCCGATAAACCGGAATATCTTTCCCGCATTGCCAAGGCCGAGGTCATTTTCTTTACCGGGGGCAATCAGTTACGCCTGAAAGAATTTCTGGCTGGTTCCCAACTGCACCAGCTCATGCAACGCCGTTACAAGGAAGAAGAGATTACCATTGCGGGCACCAGCGCTGGGGCCGCTGCCATGTCTGACCGCATGATTTATGAAGGCCACAGCTATCATTCGCTGCAGAAAGGCGAAGTAAAAACCACCAATGGTCTCTCTTTTATCCAGAATGTCTTCATTGATACCCACTTCACAGAACGCGGCCGGTTTGGACGTCTGGCCCACGTGGTCACCAAACGACCCGAGTTTGTAGGCATTGGCTTAGGCGAGGAAACCGGCATCATTATCAGGGGTGGTAACCACGTAGAAGTGTTCGGGAACGGGGTGGTCACCATCATGGACGGCTCTCACGTGCGTTATTCTAATTTAGACGAAGTAGAGGAAGGCGAACCTATTGCCATTGAGAACCTAACCATGCACCTGCTAGTGGAAGGCCACGAATACTGCCTCTCTGACCGGCATTTCCGGAAGGTTTCCCAACAGAAACGTAAAACTTCCAGCGAAACATAAGTTTTGATTAAGGCTTCCGCTGAGGGAGGTATGATGCGTTTTAAGCTTGATTTTTGGAAAATGGCTTTGGAATGCGAGCTGTGACGCGTCTTGAGGTTAGTTGGTGCATGGGGTGTGCTGATGTCTAGGTCGCTTTTTGCGTGGGTAGAAGTAGGTGCATGCAGTTTGTTTTTCCCTTGGTTTTTCTGTTGTTGCGAGGTGCAAATACTATTTTGTTTCATCTTTGGCGGTAAGCGCTCACGGCCGCGAGGCCCCGTCTTCCCCTCGCGCACTGCCCTTTCGGCCTGAGACGTCTGTCTCTCTTAGCAAGTGTTTGTTCAGGGCCAAAAGCGAGGCGCGCTCAGGAAAGACTGGAATGGGGAAAGTAGCGGGAGTAGCGCAAATGATTTTACTAGAAAACATGGTTCAAGTCTGTGACTTGGACCAACCATGACTGGAAGTTTGCAACTTCCGTGAGGCGAAGCCTCAAAAGAACGTCTGCTGAACCAGAAAGAGCAAACGGGTAACTCTGCGCCATGGTGTGCGTGGCAGGGCTATACTTTAAATCTTGTTAGTTTGTATTGCTATTTGCTTCTCGGCAGATTTTGCCAGCATGCAAAAAGGTGCGTTTCAAGGACGCTTTCTGAGAAACAGCCCTGAAACGCACCTTTCGGTACTCTCAAAAGAAATGAAGTATTTGCTGAACTTACAGCCTGAACTCTTTCTGCAATTCCATATTAATGGCTACGCCTGCTTTGGTGCCTTCGGCGGCAGCTACAATCACTAACTGCATGTCGCGGGCGGCGTCTCCGGCTACGTAGAGGCCGGGCACGTTGGTTTGCTGGTGTTTGTAGGTTCTGACCACGCCTTTGCTGGTGAAATCGCACTGGAGTTGGCGGGCCAGGTCTGAACGTTGGTCTGAACCGGTAGAGAAAAACATGACCTCGCGGTTTTCTACCTGTCCGTTCTTGAGCACGATGCGCTGCATGTGTTTGCCTTCGCCCTCTACTCGTTCAATACCGGCGGTGTTTATCTGTACTTTGTTGCGGGCCAGCAGCTCACGGTCTTCGCGGGTGAGGCGGTTGGTACCGTCTGTGAACAGCATCACGTCACTGCTCCAGGTCTTGAGCGACAGCGAAAGACCAATAGCATCGCGGTTTTTGCCATATGCCGCCAAGGGTTTGTTTCGGGATTCAAAGCCGTCGCAGTATGGGCAGTGGTGAATGCTGCCGCCGTAGAAGGGCTCTGCACCGGGTATTTGAGGCCAGCGGTCGCTTAAGCCAGTAGCCAGCAGCACCTTTCTGGAAAGGTACACCTGGTCATCTTCATCGGTGGCTTTGAACAGGTCGGTTTCTTTGGTGATCTGCACAATGCGTTTATGCTTGAATTCTACCTCGTACTTTTCCAGATCTTCGCGCCCCAGGCGCAGAAACTCTCCCGGCGGCGTTCCATCTCGACTTATGAAACCGTTCATGTTATGGGCGTAGTGGTTCCGGTATTCGCCGGAATCAAACAGGGCTACTTTCCGCATGCAACGCCCCAGCAACATGGCTGCACTCAGCCCGGCCGGGCCTCCGCCAACAATCAATACATCATACATAGTTCTCTATCGCTTAACCAGTCATGGCTAAACGCATCTGGCAAAAAAGGGATGGGTTCAGCGGCACTTTTTTCTCTGAACCATCTTGGTTTCTGACTTATTCCATGAGGTCACGGTCTGGCTGCTTTTAGCCCATCTGCCCACAAGATTAATATTTTACAAAAAAAATAGTGCTTATGCATACTACTATCTAAATATCAATTCAATTTTTCTATATTTGGTTAGCAAATTTACATGAACCAAATACACTTATTCTTAACTAGCAAACGCATGAAAAGTAGATTTTTAGCCTTATTGGGCAGTGCTGTGCTCTCAGCGGGCGTTGCCAATGCGGGGGGCTTCCAGGCCAACCTACAGGGGCAAAAGCAAATTGGCATGGGGCACGTGGGTACTGGACTGGCGTTGGACCAGAGCAGTATTTTCTTTAACCCAGGGGCTTTGGCCCACCTGCGGCAGAATGGGATCCAGTTAGGGGTAAGTGCCTTGAATGCGAAGATTGCGTACAGAGCCCCGGCACCGGCCATCAATGAAGCGTACACAGACAACCCTCTCAGCACTCCTTTTCAGGTATACGCTTCTTTTGGAAAAGAGGAGAGTCCGCTCCGTTTCGGGATTGGGGTGTATACGCCTTATGGTTCATCGGTTAACTGGGGGAAGACATGGCAAGGTCGCTTCGGCTTAAATGAGCTGACGCTGCAAGCTATCTTCATTCAACCTACCATCAGTTACCGGATATCAGACAAACTGGGCATTGGGGCTGGTTTCGTTTATTCTACCGGCAGTGTAAACCTGCAAAGAAGCATTCCGCTGGCCTATCCGTTGTCAACGGGGCAGTATGCCGAGGGCGGGGTAGAACTGGACGGTGCCGCCAGTGGCTTTGGCTTTAACGTGGGGGTTTTCTTCCAACCTACAGAAAAGCTTTCTTTGGGCCTTACCTACCGGTCTAAAGTAGAAATGGAAGTAGAAGAGGGTGATGTGACGTTTGCACTTCCTACGTCTCCTTTGGTGACAAGCCAGTTCCAGGCAACGCAGTTTGACGCCAAACTTCCATTACCGGCCAATATTACCTTGGGTATTGGCTTCAAACCCACCGATGCCCTTACCCTTGCTGTTGATGTGCAACGCGTGGAGTGGAGCGCCTACAAATCTCTTCGCTTTGACTACAATGCCGGCATACGTGGTGAGATGTTTTCTGAAAGCCCCCGCAACTATGAAGATTCTTACATTTACCGCATAGGTGCCCAGTATCAGGTTTCTGACCTCTTCACCATTAGAGCAGGCGGATATTATGACAATTCTCCGGTTCAGGCGGGTTATCTTACGCCAGAAACGCCAGATGCAGACTCAAGAGGAGTTTCTGCTGGTTTGACTCTGGCCCTTAGTGAGAAAGTGGACCTGGACGCTTCCTTCCTGTACATCAACAAGAAAGAGCGCACAGATGACGCCAGCAAATCTGGCGGCGTACCCGGTACTTATAAGTCTGTGGCGTACATTCCGGGCGTAGGCCTTAATTACAAGTTTTAATTTAAAGTACCATGAAGAACATATTCTATAGATGGGGCGCTGCCGCGCTTCTTTCCAGCGCTTTCCTTTTTGCCGGCTGTGAGCCAGAGTTTGAAGAGGATATTACCGTTAGCCGCGGCAATTTAGATTTAAGCAAGTACGTAGCCGTAGGCAATTCCCTTACCGCCGGTTTCCAGGACAATGGTTTGTATTTAGAAGGGCAGATTTATTCCTACCCCAATATTCTGGCAAATCAGTTCAGCTACGCGGGCGGAGGCCCTTTTGCACAGCCTCTGTTCTCGCAGGCACAAGGCAATGGCTCAGGGTATTTACGCCTGACCGGCTTCACCTCTACCGGTTCCCCAATTCTTGCGCCGGTAACAGATTTCCTGGCGACCGAATCTGCGACCAATCCTTTTTTCAAAGATGAGTTCACGGGAGAGGTGCAGAACTTCGGGATACCCGGCATTAAATTAGCCGATATTAAAACGCCCGGCTACGGCAGTGCGTTAGGCAACCCGTATTTTGAGCGCATTACGCCAGATGCCAACCAGTTACAAACGTACCTTGCCCGTGTTTCTGCCAGCAACCCAACTTTCTTCAGTTCGTGGTTAGGCAACAATGACGTGTTAGGATATGCTACCGCGGGTGGCTTTGCCGGCACAATCACTCCAGTGGCTACGTTTACTTCTCTCTACACAGAGTTAATCACAGCCATGACCGCTAACGGTGCCGAAGGCATTGTGGCTACTATTCCAGATGTACGGTCAGTTCCTTTCTTTACAACCGTTGGGCCAACCGCTAAACCGCTGTTGACTGCTGCGATAGCCGCCGCCAATGCTGCAGGCGTTCCTATTACCGGTGTATCTGCTCTTACCAAGAATACCGCCACTCGTATTAATATTACTCCAGCCTCTCTTAAAGATGCGTCTGGCGGAAGTATTCTGCTTACGTTAACCTCCAGCGCTTATCTTCCTTTGATTGGACAGCCAACCGGAAGATACTGGCGTGAATTAGCCCGTTCTCAGAACCCGGCTAATCCAACAGCTCAATTACAGGGCTACCTTGCTAACTTCCAGATTGACACTACCAAAGCATTTGGGTTAGACCCAAGAAACCCTGTTCCTAGTGCTTTTGTGCTAGATGACGCGGAGCAAGCGGATATCAACACGGCTACTGTTGCGTTCAACAATGTTATAAAAGCGCAGGCGGCTGCCAAGAACCTGGCAGTGTTTGATGCTTATGAGTTCTTCAACTCTATCCAGAGCGGGTTCATGCTGAATGGCGTGGCATATTCTCCTGCTTTCATTACGGGTAACCTCTTCTCTTTAGATGGGGTACACCCTACGCAGCGTGGCTATGCCATTATTGCCAATAGAATGATAGAAGCCATCAATGCCAAATACGGCGCTACCATTCCAACCATTGATGTGACCCAGTTCAGGGCGGTGCTGATTCCGTAAGTTTATTTTCAACTATGATTCTATGAAAAGACCAGCCCTGTGGCTGGTCTTTTTTGTTGGGGCTCATGGCCGTGGCACAATCCCCTAAAAAATATCTCGTTCTTATCTTCGTAATCGCATAACTTCGTATACCATCTATCTTAACGCTGAACTTATGAAAAACTACCCCTTACTTCTTCTCTTATTCTGCTGCTCTGTTTTCTTTACCGCCTGCAGCGACGATGACGATGCAACTCCCAACCGGGAAGATATTCTGATGAACAAGCGCTGGCAGATCACAGCATTGGAGGTAATGCTTCCCCTTGTAGGCTCCCAAGATCTATATGCAGGTTTTGAGGAGTGTGAGAAAGATAACTATGTAGAATTCAAGGCGAACGGCGTGCTAGTGGTAGACGAAGGAGCCACTAAATGCGATAATTCTGATCCACAACAGTATCCTGGCACCTGGACGTTGGTAGGAGATGTATTAACCATTAAAGGGGCTGGTGCCTCTTTTGGCTTACCTGTCGATGACCTGGAATTCACCATAACAGACCTGTCAAGTAACCGCCTTGATGGCGAATTCTCCCAATTTAACATAGATGGTACGGTTACCTTAGAAACCATGTAAGCGCACTTACATTTCATTATACTTTATAAAAGGGAGCCTGGGCTCCCTTTTGTGTTTTAGTGGCATTTTTAGAATTCCGGCAGTAAACCATTGGCAGTTTCTACCGCTGTTTTCGCTATCTTCTAAGTGGAACAGGCCTACGTACCCGGCTTCGTTCTAAGAACAGCTTTGATGCTGTGGGGCAAAAGCCCTATCACAAAAGATTTCCTCGCCTTATCTGTGGCACTCCTTTTTTTGCCTGCACTTCTCTAAAAGGAGACCTAAAACAATCATTAAGGCTCCACCCATCTACCTGAATTTCTTACAGGACCTATCACTCCTTTCAAATTCGCGCTTTAAAAAGGTGCCGTTTCAGCATTGAAACTGTTGACTTCACTCGCCCAAAATCCGCCTTCAGTAGACTTTGTAGATTCTTACAGAATTGCTGGTAGGGGTATTTCCAGAGCGCTCGGTCTATACATTCAGAAACGCATAATAAATCAAATAACTGAATAACAATAGCTTACATCACTTATTCAGATAATCAAGGCCTCATACAACCCTGAAATATTCATTTTCAATTTAAACCTATAACCAATTTTTGTTCAACTCAATTTTTCCCAATCATGTTAAAAAAATCTTATTTACTGACCCTCTTAGCAGCCCTTACATTGGTATTCACTTCTTGTGAAAAAGACAAAGACAAGGAAGAAGATCCAACACCAACCCTGGAGGCGCAATTAGCGCAAAAGGAGTGGAAACTGACCGCACAAGTAGTTAAACGAGGAAGTCAGCCCACGCAAGATGTACTGAATACCATTTATGATGAATTTGAGGTGGATGAAATCACCTTTAAACTGGATGGCGAAGGTGGCTATATCATCTCTTCCCATGGCCAGGAAGTACATGATGGTTCTTATGACGTAAACAATAACAATAAGAAGATAGAGTGGAACTACCCTGCTACCATAGCCTGGCTAACCTCTGAAAGTGATGTGATTACCTATGACGTGGAGTTAAGCGGCAATAACCTGAAACTCATTTCCAATTCAACCTACCAGGGGCAAGCCTTTCAGGAAACCATCACTTTTAAAGCAAATTAGAAGCGCTTATTTCCAAGCCAGAACCATATACAACTAGAAAAGGGAGCCCGTAAGCTCCCTTTTCTAGTTGTATATGGTTTAATTTTAGCAAAACAGCCCCGAAACGCTTAATGCGCCTGCAGCCAATTTTCGCCGGTTCCCAGGCCCACTTCCATGGGTACGCTCAGCGGGAAGGCGTTTTTCATGAGTTCTTCAATCTTGGGCTGCACCATGGCTAATTCTTCTTTGAGTACATCAAACACTAATTCATCATGCACCTGCAGGATCATGCGACTAGCTAGTTTCTCGTCGCGCAGCCACTGGTCAATGTTGATCATGGCAATCTTGATGATATCGGCAGCCGTGCCTTGGATGGGCGCGTTAATGGCATTTCGTTCGGCGTAGCCACGTATGTTCTGGTTACGAGAGTTAATGTCTCTGAGATAGCGGCGGCGGCCCAGCAAAGTCTCCACAAACTCCTGGTCGCGGGCTTGGTTGATGGCGCTGTCCATGTACTCTTTCACAGCCGGGAACTCCTGGAAATAGGCTTCAATGATCTCGGCGGCTTCGCGACGTGGGATGGCTAATCTTTCAGCTAATCCGAAGGCCGAGATGCCGTAGATGATCCCGAAGTTGATGGTTTTTGCTTTACGCCGCATGTCAGAATCTACCTGGTCTACGGGCACGTGGAACACCTTGGCCGCGGTGGAGGCGTGAATGTCTAGCCCTTTCTGGAACGCTTCTTTCATGGTGGCGTCATTGCTGAAGTGCGCCATGATTCTGAGCTCAATCTGCGAATAATCTGCGGAAAGCAGCACGTGGTTCTCATCCCTCGGCACAAACGCCTTCCGTATCTCGCGGCCTTTCTCCGTTCTGATAGGAATATTCTGCAGGTTGGGGTTGGTAGAGCTCAACCGACCCGTAGCGGCTACGGCCTGATTGTAGGACGTGTGTAGGCGATTGTCTTCATTGCACACCAACGCCGGAAGCGCATCTACATAGGTACTTTTCAGCTTGGTCAACTGCCGATGGTCCAGAATGAGCTGCACAATCTCGTGCTCAAAAGCTAGCTTGGATAGAATCTCCTCGCCGGTAGCATATTGGCCGGTTTTGGTTTTCTTGATCTTGTTTCCGCCCAAGCCCATGCGGTCAAACAGCACCTCGCCCAACTGCTTGGGTGAGCCTATGTTAAACTCCATACCCGCCAGGTTGAAGATTTTCTGCTCAATTTCTTGGATGCTGGTTTGCAGCACGATGGAAGATTCAGCCAAGGCCTCAGCGTCAATGCTCACGCCTTCGCGTTCCATGTGGCCCAGCACGCGCAACAGTGGGTTCTCTACATCATTGAACAGGCGTTTCAGGCCTTGTTTTTCTAAAAGAGGGTCGAAATAGTTCTTGAGTTGCAGGGTGATATCGGCATCTTCACAGGCGTATTCGTAAATTTGGAGCGGAGGCAGTTTGTCCATGGTAAGCTGGTTTTTGCCTTTGCCCAGCAACGTCTCTATGGAAATAGGCGTGTAGTGCAGGTACGTTTCGGCCAGCAAATCCATGTTGTGCCGCATATCAGGTTCCAGCAGGTAGTGGGCCAACATGGTGTCATAGAGCGGGCCTTGCACATCAATGCCGTAGCGTTGCAGTACCACCAGATCATACTTGATGTTCTGGCCAATCTTGGTAATGTTGGGGCTTTCCAGCACTTCCTTGAACTCCTGCACAATCTCGCGGGCGGCATCTTCATCCTTCGGTGGCACTGGAATGTAGTAGGCCTCGCCGGGCATGTAGCAGAACGAGATACCTACTAGGCGGGCGGTGATGGCGTCAACACTGGTGGTCTCGGTGTCAAAGGAAATCTCTTTCTGAAGCTTCAGGTATTTCAAAAGCTGCGCACGCTGCTCTGGAGTGGTGAGCAGGTGGTATTCGTGTAGGGTGGTGTCTATGGTTTTGCGGGTGCGCGGCGCGTAGTCCTCGCCGGTTGCGTTGCCGTCTGTACCTTCTTCCTGAGTTATGGTTTCGGCGGCGGGCATGTCAAACAATGACGTCTGCCCCATCGGCTTGTCAGATTTGAAGCCTTTGCCTACGGTAGGTTTGTTGCTCACGGGCTTGGGAACGGCGGGCGAGGCGGTGCCTAACACGCGCGTAGCCAGTTGCCGGAACTCCAGTTCGTCAAACAAGGCAGCCAGTTTGTCCATGTCCGGACCATCATAGCGCAGCCCTTCTTCATCAAAGTCAATGGGTACATCCAGGTGAATGGTCGCGAGTTCTTTGGACATGAGGCCCTGCTCCGCGAAGTTCACCACGTTCTCCTTCTGCTTGCCTTTGAGTTCGTGCGCGTTGGCAATCAGGTTCTCCACCGAACCGTATTTCTGGATGAGCGTTTTAGCGGTCTTTTCCCCAATACCGGGTATTCCGGGGATGTTATCCACGGCATCGCCCTGCAAGCCTAGAATGTCAATAACCTGCTTTACATCGCTGATTTCCCAGCGCTCCAGCACTTTGGGTTTGTCAATTACCTCAATGGCATTGCCCAGAAAGGCCGGTTTGTAGACAAACACATGGTCCGTCACCAACTGGTAGTAATCCTTATCAGGAGTCATCATGAAGACATCGTACCCGGCTTTCTCGGCTTTGCAGGAAAGTGTGCCTATGATATCATCGGCTTCGAACCCGTCCAGCATCATGCCGGGGATGCCAAACGCTTCCACAATCTTCTTCACGTAGGGAATGGCGATGGAAATATCCTCGGGCATGGCCTGGCGGTTGGCCTTGTACTCTACAAAGTTTTCGTGCCGGAACGTCTTGGAAGGCGCGTCATAGCAGACCCCGATGTGGGTGGGCTTTTCGCGGTTGAGCAGGTCTACCAAGGTGTTGGTGAAGCCCAACGCGGCCCCGGTGTTCATGCCCTTGGAGTTGATTCTTGGGTTCTTGCTGAAGGCGAAGTGGGCGCGGTAAATGAGCGCCATGGCGTCTAGCAGAAACAGGCGTTTGTCTGGTGTACTCATAGGAAACGAAGGTACGGGCAAAGCCGCGGCTGTGCAATGTGGTATAGGTATAAAGTACGGGAATGACATAAATTTGGCGGTCCAGCGTTTCGGGGCTGTTTTCAGAAAATATGCGGTCATTCTGAGTTTGTCGAAGGATCTAACGAAGACTGGTTGTGCATGCCTTATGTTGTTGCCTTGGAAGAACCGCCTGTTCAGTTTCTATAAACTGTGCTGTTTCATCTTTTCCGCTATGCGCTCACGGCCGCGAGGCCCCGCCTTCCGCCCTCGCGCTGTGATTTCTCCTCGCCCACTTCGCTCTCGCTCAGGGACAGTCGAACTCTAGGCGCTCAAGCGAAAGGCTGGAACTTGGGGAAAGTAGAGACTCCTCCTTTGAAGGGGGCGAAGGGGGATGTTTACACCTGCAGATCATACGCATTCCCATTAGGAAACATGGTTCAAGTCTGTGACTTGGACCTACCATGGTCTGCAGTTTGCAACTGCAGTGGGGCGAAAGCCTCATAAACGTTTGCTGATCTATACTACCGGCTGCTCACAGGACTTCGTAGTGTCCGGAGGTCCTACGAGTGTTCATGTCAATACTGCTTCAGGCCTGTTTTCTACAAACCTCGGGTAAACCCGTTTCTATCTTACAGGAAGTGTGAACGCCAGAAATTCCCTGACGGCAAGAATCTGTAGAACTAACCAATTATTTGGTTAGTTTTGCTAGTAGACCAAAACTAGCAAATCCATGCCTAAATTTAGATCTGGGGTTCTGTACGGAGATGAAGTACAGGACTTATTCAAGTACGCCAACGATCATAACTTCGCCCTTCCGGCGGTAAACGTCATCGGGACCAATTCTATCAACGCAGTGTTGGAAACAGCCAAGGCGGTGAATTCTCCGGTCATTATTCAGTTCTCCAACAGCGGTGCCCAGTTTTACGCGGGCAAAACCCTGAGCAATGAAGGCCAGGCCGCCTCTATTGCCGGTGCTATCTCGGGGGCGCACCACGTGCACCAGTTAGCCGAAGCCTACGGCGTGACGGTTGTGCTCCACACAGACCACGCCGCTAAAAAACTGTTGCCTTGGATTGACGGTCTTTTAGATGCCGGTGAGAAATTCTACGCGCAGCACGGCAAGCCTTTGTTCAGTTCCCACATGCTGGATTTGTCTGAGGAGCCTATTGAAGAGAACATTGCAATCTCGGCTAAGTACCTGGAGCGCATGTCTAAAATGGGCATGACCATTGAAATCGAGCTAGGGGTAACCGGTGGCGAGGAAGACGGCGTTGACAACTCTGACGTAGACAGCACCCACTTATATACCCAGCCAGAGCACGTAGCTTTTGCTTACGAAGAGCTGAACAAAGTGAGCCACCGCTTTACCGTGGCCGCTGCTTTCGGGAACGTGCACGGCGTGTACAAGCCTGGTAACGTAGAGCTTCGCCCCGAGATCCTGAAGAATTCACAAGTGTACATTCAGGAGAAATTCGGGACGCAGGAAAACCCTGTGTACTTCGTATTCCACGGCGGTTCTGGTTCTGAGAAAGAGAAAATCAAGGAAGCCATTGAATACGGTGCCATCAAGATGAACATTGACACCGACATGCAGTGGGCGTTCTGGGACGGTATCAAGAACTACTACGAAGGCAAAAGAGACTACCTTCAAGCCCAGATTGGTAACCCCACCGGCGAAGACAGCCCGAACAAAAAGTACTACGACCCCCGCGTATGGTTACGCGCCGGCGAAGAGACCTTTGTTACCCGCCTGAAAGAAGCCTTCCAAGACCTAAACTGCCTAAACCGCAACGCGGAATAATAATGTGCTAATTTATTCATGTGCTGATGTGCTATTCTTAATTCAGCAGCGCTGGCAGAAAGCCGGTCCCTTGGGATCGGCTTTTTTGTTTTTAGAACGTTTTGAACGCAGGGAAGTAATGGACGGTAGTTCTGGTTGTTGGTGATAACACCAACAACGGCGGGTAACATCGTCGGGCAGGGTTGGCATAGACACTCGTAGGACCTTCGGACAATACGAGTGCTTGGTGAGGCTTTCGCCTCTCGGAAGTTGCAAACTTCCGGTCATTGTGGGTCCAAGTCACAGACTTGAACCATGTTTCCTAATGGGAATGCGTATGATCTGCAGGTGTAAACATCCCCCTTCGCCCCCTTTGAAGGGCAGGGCCGTTAAGTTCTAAAAATTGATATGGTTCAAGTTTTCAACTTGGACCTAAAATGAGCTGAAGTTTGCAACTTCAGTGAGGCGATAGCCTCAAACTCTGCAAGAAAGGCAATGGACTTTACCGCAGTTTAAGCCTCCAATGTAGAACTTAACGGCCCTACCCCTTCAAAGGGGGAGTCTCCGCTTTAGAGGGAAGAAGCCTATTACTACTTTCCCCAATCCAGTCTTTCCCGAGCGCGCCTCGCTTTTGGCCTTAGAAATGCTTTAGCTAAGCGCAAAGGACAATGCAGGCCGAAAGGGCAGTGCGCGAGGGGAAGACGGGGCCTCGCGGCCGTGAGCGCACAGAGAGTAACAATGAAACAACTCAGCATAAGGGCACCGCATCAACCAGTCGCCACGCCAGCAACAGGCAAACGGCATGCACCAAAGCAAAAAAGCGTTTCAGGCTTCCTTTTAGCAAAGATCACCTGAAACGCTTTCTATATTCTTAAGAGAACAGCCTCTTTTTATTTACCAACTGCTGCCAGCGCCGCCGCCACCAAAGCTACCACCTCCGAATCCACCAAAACCACCGCCACCACCGCCAAACATGCCGCGGCCGCCGGAGAAGTCTCCGAAGATAACAGGTGGGAAGAAGGGTCCGCCCAACGTGCGCATGCCTCTGCGACCACCCCGTCCGCCGCCACCGCCACGGCGGCTGATGATGAAGATAAGAATCATGATACCAATGATGATCCAGACCATGGAAATTCCCCCTTCTCCTTCGCCCTGGCTGTCTTTAGGGTCTGCTTTGTATTCGCCGCTGGCCACATCAATGATGAAACTAGTTCCTTTATCTAGCCCAGCGTAGTAGTTCCCATTCTTATACTCGGGTTTGATGGTGTACTCAGTGATACGTTTAGCAATGGCGTCTGGCACCACACCTTCCATGCCGTAACCAGTGGCAATAACCACACGGCGTTCATTTACCGCCGTAAGAATCAGAATTCCGTTGTTCTTACCCTTTTCGCCTATACCCCATTGCTCACCTAACCTGAAGGCGTAATCTGAGATATCATAGCCCCCGATGGACGTGATGTTGACTACTGCAATCTGCGTGGAGGTACTGTCATCATACGCCACCAGTTTTCGCTCCAAGGCTTGTTCTTCCTCTGGGGAGAGAATGTTGGCCAGGTCATTGACCAGACGCGGCGGTGATGGACGCGGCGGAAAATCCTGCGCCAGTCCTTGCCAAGCCCAAAGCCATAGTATTCCCAGAAACCAGATTGATTTTCTCATTATTTTTGATTCTCGTCCAGGTTTTTGCCAAAGGAGATATCATCAGACAACTCGTTGATATCTTTGTGGTCCCCAGCATACGGGAAATAACTTTTAAGCTGCTCGCCGGCCATGGTAATGCCTTTTCTCAGGCCCTCGGCGTACTTGCCTTCCTTGAAATCAGCGATGACCGTTTTGTTAATCTCTACCCAGAAGTCCTTCGGCACTACGGCGTTGATACCCGCATCTCCTAGCACAGCGAACTTGTGGCTCTTCATGGCTACGTAGAACAACACCCCGTTGCGCAGTTTGGTCTGGTGCATGTGCAGGTAAGCAAACACCTGGGTCGCCCGGTCCAGTACCTCGCCTTCGCAGGTGTCCTCAATATGCACCCGCACCTCGCCGGAGGTGTTGCGTTCAGCTTCCTGAATGGCCTGGACAATGATGGCCTCATCTGCTTCGGTGATGGTATCGCGGGGCATGGTGTAGGGAGTTCTGAGTCTTGAGTGATGAGTCCTGAGTCAATAGGAACTTCTGTTTAGAGCCCGCTTTTGTAAAACAGCTTCTAAACAGAAGTTAAAGTCCTGATACGTGCTACTTAATACAAGTTAGAACTGTACCGTAGGCGCGTTCTGGGCACCGGCAGCAGCTTCAAAGTAGCCTTTCTTCTCAAACCCGAACCAACCCGCGAAGAAGTTGCGCGGAAATGCTCTGATGTAGGTGTTATAGTCTTGCACCGTGGAGTTGAACTTCTGCCGCTCCACCGAGATTCGGTTCTCGGTGCCTTCCAACTGCGCCTGTAGTTCCAGGAAGTTCTGGTTCGCTTTCAGGTCTGGGTAAGCCTCGGCGGTAGCCAGTAAACGCGACAAAGAACCACTTAACTGGCCCTGCACCTCTTGGAAACGTTGGATGTTCTCGGGCGTTAATTGGTCGGCGTTGAGTTGGATGCTGGTGGCTTTGGAGCGGGCCTCTATGACTTGGGTAAGGGTTTCTTTCTCAAAGTTAGCGGCTCCTTTTACAGTATTTACCAGGTTTGGCACCAGGTCGGCGCGGCGTTGGTAGGAGTTCTGCACTTGTGCCCATTGGCTGGAGACTTGCTCGTCTTTCTGCACCATGTCATTGTATCCGCAGGAACTCTGCGAGGCCAGAATCACAAAGCCAACAAGGTAAAGCAATAGTTTTTTCATAGTTCGGGATGGTTTATTCAGAAGGTATGGTACGCAATATCCGTATTTATCACTAATAGGCAACCTCTATACGTAAGGCAGGCGAAAATGTGCGTTTTTACCGCAATTTCCTGAAAACGAAGCTAAAACGCATGGGCCATGGGTCCAGCTTTGCCTAAGAAACTGTCCGCCGAAAGATAGCAAGGTTCTCCTTCAATATTCAAAAATCACTATAAAGATTTTAGAACCTATGGCTTCTTCGCCGGTTTTCCTGCGTAGAGCATGTATTTGAAAACCACAGGAATTGCGTAGCTTGTGGTGAAAAGCCTTCTTGTAAGTAGTATGAAAGCAGTAATTCCGGTGGCTGGGATGGGAGCCCGCTTACGCCCCCACACCCACACCCAACCCAAAGCTTTGGTTCCCATTGCGGGCAAAGCCATTCTGGGCCATATCATTGAACGGTTACAGGCCGCGGGCATCACGCAGTTTGTACTGGTGGTAGGTTATCTGGGCGAGAAAATCATGCACTACGTGCAGCGCAAATACCCGCACATTGAAGCCGAGTTTGTGGTGCAGCAGCCGCGCGAAGGCCTGGGCCACGCATTATGGGCAGCCCGCGAGACGTTCCGGCACGAGAAAGACGTGCTCATTCAGCTAGGCGACACCATTGTGGACGTAGACATGCGGCAGTTCTTTTCTTCTGAACACACCATGCTGGCTGTGAAACCGGTCAAAACGCCCACCATGTTCGGGATTGCCGAAATGGACAAAGACGGTTTTATCACAAAGGTGATAGAGAAACCGAAAATCCCGAAGTCTAACTTCGCGCTGGTGGGCCTCTACAAGATCAGCCACCCCGCCAAATTAGCCGAGGCCCTGGAACACATTGTCGCCAACAACATAAGAACGCAGAACGAGCACCACCTCACCGATGCCCTCATGCACATGATTGAGCACGGCGAGAAAATGGTGTCCCTGCAAGTAGACCATTGGTTTGACTGCGGCCGCAAAGACACGCTGCTCCAGGCCAATGCCACCCTGCTCAACCGCCCCGAGTTCAAACGCGCGGAGTACCCTGAGTTTCCCAATACCATCATTATTCCGCCAGTGAGCATTGGCAAAGGCGTGCAGATCTCCAACTCCATTGTGGGTCCCAACGTAGCCATCGGGGAAAGCGCCATCCTCAACTACACCATTGTGCGCAACTCCATCATTGGCGGCTACGCCGAACTGGGCTATGCCGTGCTGGAAGATTCCCTGGTAGGTTCAGACTCTTCCCTGAAAGGCCTAAGCCAGCGCCTGAACATTGGCGACAGCACCGAGATTGATTTCAGCCATTAACCTGCTTTGAAGCATGAAAATTAGTTCTATACTCCTGACCTTCCTCTTTCTAACCATTTCTGCAGTTGGCTTCTGTCAAGACTACAAAGTAGAAATTGAGAAGCAATTCATCCATTACAATAACTTGATTATTGACAAAGATTTTGAAAAGTCCATGGATTTTATTCCAGCAGATGTCTTTGAGCTGATTCCCAAAACTCAGATGATTAAAGCAATGGAAATGACCTTCAATAATTCTGAAATGGAATTTGAGCTGAAGAGCCCTGAAAACATTAAAATCTCAGATGCTGAAAAAATTGGCGATAAGTTTTATTCCCACCTTCAGTATTCGAGCTTAATGAAAATGAAGTTGAAAAGAGATGACAATGTGGATGAGGACGCAACTGAAGATGGACAGAAACAAAGAATGAATCTCACCAAAGCGATTCTTCAACAAGCTTATGGTTCTGAAAATGTTCTATATGATGAGAAAACAGGCTTTTACGACATAATGATAGGGAAACAGGCTTATGCAATTTCTACAGATGGGAAAAGTGATTGGAAGTTTCTAGTAGTTGAAAAGAAACAAAAAATCTTTTTAGATAAACTGCTACCACCTCAACTTATAGAAAAGATTTGAGACACCTACAAGAAAATAGTATTTAGATAAAAAGTAAGCACGTTATAGATGACACAATTACTTACTTCTTGATACACAAATGAGCAACAGAATTACCCAACTCTTCAACATACAATACCCTATTATCCAAGCGGGCATGATCTGGTGCAGCGGCTGGGAACTGGCCTCGGCGGTGAGCAATGCCGGTGGACTAGGTCTGATTGGCGCCGGTTCCATGTACCCAGACACCTTGCGTGAGCATATCCAGAAATGCAAAGCCGCCACAGACAAACCTTTCGGCGTGAACGTGCCTTTGCTGTACCCAGATTTGGAGGAGCACTTCAAAATCATCATGGAAGAGAAAGTGCCCGTAGTGGTAACTTCCGCCGGAAACCCGAAGACCTGGACCAAAGTGCTACAGGAGAACGGCTCCAAAGTAGTACATGTGGTGAGCAACGTGAAGTTTGCGCGTAAATGTGAAGAAGCCGGGGTAGACGCCATTGTAGCCGAAGGGTTTGAAGCTGGGGGTCACAACGGCCGTGAGGAAACCACCACGTTCTGCCTTATCCCGTTAGTGCGCCAGGCGGTAAATCTGCCGCTGATTGCCGCCGGTGGTATTGCAAACGGTGCCGGTATTTTTGGCGCATTGGCTTTAGGGGCCGAGGGCGTTCAGGTAGGCAGTCGGTTTGTGGCCAGCGTAGAATCCAGCGCCCACCAAAGCTTCAAAGACCGCGTGGTTTCTGCACAGGAAGGAGATACCGAACTTTCTCTGAAGCAACTCACGCCCGTACGTCTGCTCAAAAACAAGTTCTACCAAGACGTGAAAGCTGCCGAACTTCGTGGGGCCACCAACCTGGAGTTAGCCGAGTTGTTAGGTTCCCGTCGGGCTAAGCGCGGCATGTACGAGGGTGATTTGGAAGAAGGCGAACTGGAGATTGGACAGGCCGCCGCTATAGTCAAAGACATTAAACCCGCCGGAGACATCTTGCGCGAAATGTGGCAGGAGTTTGAGGAAGGGAAGGCAAGGTTTTGTGGAGAGTGGCGGTAAGCTTTTAACTCTTGGTCAGATTATCAGATGTTGCCCAACAACATTTCAATCATCCTAACAAGTAGATAAGTATCCTACAGAAAACACTGAAGTTAGCAGTATCTAAAACAGAAATTCCACCTGATGAAAAAGGTCTCTGTTGTGTCCTTTCTATCAGTTTATCAGACTGGATTTCTATAACCTGATTGAAAGTATTAGCTGAGGTTACAATTGATTTTGGTGATAACGGCCAGCAAACGAACAAACCGGCCGTTTTCACTAATACTAATGTACTGCTTTTCTGTAGGCTGTTTCTGTTGAGGCTCCTTTGACAATAGCACGCAACTGTTGAAGTTGATGCGAAACGTCAAATAGCTTACCCTTTGTAATAGCAACATCCCATTGGTTAGTTTATGAAGCTCTTAAAGTTTACTCCTTACGCATTATTCTCAATAAGAAAGCTTCGTTCACTGAAGGCCGGAATGGTGACAGCCTCCTCGTAGAAGTGCTTCAGCTCGTCCTTGCTGTCCATTAAGCCTAAGCTGTAAAGCACCGGTACATAATGGTCAGGGGTTGGGGAAGCCAACTTGCCGAGCTTGTGGCTGGTTTCGTACTGAATGAGGTTGCTGAAATTTCGCTCGTCCAATTGCTTCTTTAACCAATGGTCGTAATCTGCCTCCCAGCCAAAGGGTGTCAGGTCCCCGCTCCGAAACTTCTGACCGGCCAGGCTCAGGTTATGAATAAGAGAACCGCTGCCAATGATAAGCACACCCTTTTCCCGCAGAGACTTCAACTGTTTACCCAACTCATAGTGGTACTCGGGCTTGGCATGGTAGTCAATGCTCATCTGGAACACCGGTATATTGGCCTGCGGGAACAAGTGCATAAGCATAGGCCAGGCACCATGGTCCAGACCCCACTCAGGAGTTTCCTGCACTGAGGGAATGATTTTCTTCACTTCTTGGGCAATAATGGGTGCTCCTTTGGCCTGGTACTTCACCTCGTAGTATTCCTTCGGGAACCCGTAATAGTCATAAATCTGGGTTTGCTCAGGAGAAATGTTCACAAACGTGCCTTTCGTGCACCAATGCGCCGATACAATCAAAGCCGCTTTTACCTCGTACTTGTTCTGCAGCTGCAAGCCCAGCTCGTACAGGTTATTCCAGAAAGGTTTCTCCTCTTTGGTAAGCGGGATATCTAAGGGGCTGCCGTGCGAGGTGAACAGCACGGGCATCTTCCTGCTTTGCGTGGGAAGTGAATCAGTGAAGCTTTTGAAACTACTTAATGAACTCATGGTGGAAAAAGCGACTAATGTTTTTAAAAATTGATTCCGGTTCACCTTGATTAGGCTCTAGGTTGGATAGGGGCTTTCTTAAACCTTCCCCAGGCAACAAAGCCAGCCAACAGGATTAGGACAACGTTCATCCCGATGGCCGAGAACTCGCCTCTTGAGGCGTGAAAGATAGAGGCAAGAACCATCACGGCTACAAGGCCCAAGGCCGCCCAAGCGGTTAAGATAGGTTTAATGCGGAGCAATGCAGGCAGTATTAAGCCTAGCCCTCCCAGTACCTCGCTTACTCCAATAAACCTCACCAGTCCTTCTGGCACCTGGCTGGCCCAAGGCAGCATCTGCGAGAGCTGGTCAATAGGCTGGGCTAATTTCATGAAGCCCGACATCAGGAACATGCCGGCCAGAAGTACCTGCGCTATCCAAAGGGTGATGTTCAATGCCTTTGAAGAACTTTTCTGGGTTGTTAAACTGTGCGCTGTCATATTGTTCAGGTTTTTAGTTGTGGTTTTCTTTTATTGTGACACAAAGTTGGGGAGATTCTGAGGGGTACGCCTTGATGTATGTTAAGAAAACAAAAGGCTGGCCTATATAAGTGGAATCACTATTCTGCTTAAACAAAGCGAGTACTATATAATTTTGGCACCAGGCATCCATGGTGAAAGCTTCCAACTCCTTTAAATACCCCTTTTGGGATTTAACCAGTTAACACCCTATACACCTTTCTAAAAATGGAAGAAGCCTTCTTTGATTATTTGCGTTCTAAGCTGGCTATCAATGAGCACCAGCTTTCTCAATTGAAGCCTCACCTGAAAACACGGCGCGTGGAAAAGGGACAAATACTGCTCCGGGTAGGGGAAGTTTGCCAGTATGGTAGTTTTGTGCTTAAGGGATGTTTGCGGAGCTATGTCATTGACGCAAAGGGCAAAGAACACATCATCCAGTTCGCGCCCGAAAACTGGTGGATAGCCGAACAAATCAGTTTATTCAAAAAGGACCCCGCCATCTTTTACATTGATGCCATTGAAGCAACAGACTTGGTAGCCATAGACCCTTTCTTTTTTGAGGTGTTAAACCAGGTAGCCCCAAACATGCCGCAGATGATGAGTGGCTTACAGCTGAATAGCCTTCGTTCTTTTCAGAGACGGCTAATCAGCCACTTAAGTGAAACCGGGGAACAGCGGTACCTGGGCTTTATTGAGACTTATCCGTCCCTAGCTTTGCGTTTGCCGCTTTGGATGATTGCCTCTTATCTGGGGCTGACCCCCGAATCTCTGAGCCGTATCCGGAAAGAGTTGCTTGACAAATAATGTCAAACAGATATAACTCTGCTTTAGGAGTACTACTTAGGTAGTTTATTCTTTATGAATAAAGTAGCTCTAGGCAGAAAACCTCTTCCTGCTAAAAGGAAGAGGTTTGTTTGGTAACCGCTCAAGATTGGTTGAGATGAAAGCAAATGTCCTACTTAAATGTATACGCGTAGGAAGTTACGCTTAGGTTTTGCAGGACCATCAAATCTGAAGGTCTGGACCTCTATCCTCAGGCGATTTCTTAAACTCCCTTCTTTCAGTTGCACAGCACGCAATCTTTGTATTTTGAACCTGAGGTGGCAGCCCTGTTGTTTTAGATGCACCTGCCCTATGCGGTTCACCCCTTTTTTCACGCTTAAAAATTACATCCGTGGAAAGAAGAACCTTTATCAAATCAGTTGCAGGAGGAGCAATAGCGATGACTACTTTAAGTGCTTTCAGAAAATTTACTGAGGATTTAACGCCTCAAGACTATACCATGCCAGTGCTTTTTATTGGGCACGGCTCGCCAATGAACGGCATTGAAGACAACGAGTTCAGCCAACGTTGGAAGAAGATGGCGCAGGAGATTCCCACGCCTAAAGCGGTACTGGTAGTCTCGGCGCACTGGTTCACCAAAGGCACCAAGATTACGGCTATGGATTTCCCGCAGACCATCCATGACTTCGGCGGTTTCCCCAAAGAGTTGTTTGCGGTTCAATATCCTGCTCCCGGCGATGCGGCATTGGCCAAAGAAGCGGCTTCTTTGATTAAAAGCACGGAAGTAGAATTAGACCACGACTGGGGACTGGACCACGGCACCTGGACTATCATCCGGCACATGTATCCCGAGGCCAACATTCCGGTGTTGCAGCTCAGCATTGACTACACCAAAGGGCCTCAGTACCACTATGACTTAGCCAAAGAACTCACCGCTTTGCGCAAGAAAGGCGTGCTCATAGCGGGCAGCGGCAACATGGTGCATAACCTGCGCATGATGAACTGGAGCATGATTAACGGCGGCGGTTATGACTGGACGCACACCATGAACGAGAAGTTCAAGGAACTCATCCTGAACCGTGACCATCAGCCGCTCATCAACTACCAGACCATGGGCAAAGAAGCCTTGATGGCCATTCCTACCGTAGAACATTACCTGCCACTTTTGTACACACTGGGCTTGCAAGGCAAAGACGAAGAAACCTCGTTCTTTAACGATAAAATGGTAGGCGGGTCTTTGACCATGACCTCAGTGAAAATAGGCGCTTAGGTGCTCACCCAAAATTTCCTAAAAAGAGGCCGAAACGATTTCGGCCTCTTTTGCTTTAAACCCCTTTAAAACGTCCATTTAATAATGCTTTTTTTGCTGAGGTTCAGGGAAAAAGCTGGAGTTTGTCTAGATGATGCGGCGGTTGGTCTAAAAGATTTTCAGACGAGAAAGAAGCTTCTTTACTTGTGGTCATGAAAGGAGCGGCTTTGGGTGAAGTGGCTCTGTTTAAGCTGTAACATCTTAAAGGCCATGATTCAAAACAAAGACTTCCTCGTTCTTCTTACTCGCCTGTTTTTAGGCTATATCTTTTTCTCGGCGGGCGTTTGCAAGCTCACGCATGGGCAGTTCGGGCAACTGATTGGTCCGCCCTGGCTAGAGGAAGCTCTTGCGAAGCACGGCCTTGGGTTATTTGCACAGGTAGTAGCGTGTTGCCAGGTAATCTGTGGGGCTTTATTGTTTACGCAACGGTTCAGCACCTTGGGCGCAATTATGCTGGTACCCATGAACGTTTCCATTCTGGCAGTAACCGTCTCACAGAATTGGGCAGGCACACCTTACGTTAATACCGTTTTTCTTTTGCTAAACGTATTGTTGCTGCTGTATGAATACAAGCGGTTCCTGTTCCTTTTTTCCCCATCGGCACAGCCGATGATATTTCCATCACCTTTAGAAGCATTCCGAGGCGGTCGGCGCCCCTGGTTTGTGCTGACCTTGGCTTTGCTGACCATGGCCGCTGCGCCTTTCAACAACGTACTCACCAACACCTTCGGTATAATGACCTTCCTAGCAACAGGGGGCTGTGTGCTGGTGCCAGCCTTACTCAATAAACTGCAGAAGATTGTGGTAGGCCAAGCAATTGGCAATATGCTTCTGGTGACCCTTTGGTTTAAGCTCCCCCATGTGCAATTGATGCTGGCGGCTAGCTGCGGAATTTTGCTTCTGCTGCTGTTGCTCAGTTTTTGGCTTAATTCCCGGAAAACGGCTCCTATACCCAGGCAACCTTCTCTGGTAGTACTGTAGCCGAAATTCTACTGAAGGCTTAGAAACACATTAGCCCCCTAAACAGAAGAGGCCGGAACATTTCCGGCCTCTTTTGGTGAAAACAATTTCAAACTAAACCACCTTGGGCTTTTAGGTCAACCCTTATCCTCCAAGATTAAGAAATACACACCAAGTGGAGAACCCAATAAGGTGGAGAATGGCAGAATAAAGGGTAGGTCTGTTTCCGATTATCCTTCGGATTGAATTAACAAAAAGCAAGACTAGGCTCACGGGACCAACCAAAAAGAAGGAAAGTAAATCAAGACCGGGAGTACAAGGTCCGGACTTGAACAGTGAAACCGTGTTGAAGATAGTGACCAGTATGCCTACAACAAAGTAGAATACCAAGGTAGAACTAGCGTTTTCTAATTCGTGCTTTTTCAGTGATTCCATTCAATAGAAATGATTGTCATTCTCCAATAAATCTATCTGTTTTGTCTCACGGATATAACAGGTACTTTTTGCGCATCTCCTTGTACGCTTTTAGGCCGGGCTCCCAGGTTTCTCTGATTCTTTCCTCAGACCAGCCTTCTTCTATCTGTTTCCGGAAATCGGCTACGCCGGCTAAGCGCTCAATGACGCCCATCTGTTTGCTGTAGGATGAGTCAAAGAAGCGCGCTTTCTCGGGATAGGCCTTATACAGTTCTATCATCCAGCTCAAATTGATCTGGCGTTTCTTTCTGAGTTGCTCTACATCGTATTTCCGAAGATCCAAACCGTAACAAGCTTCGTTCATGTGCAGCGGAGTCTCGCTCATGCCTTTGAGGCTGACGGGGGTAAAGGTGAAGTCGTATTTGCCTTTCAGAGCGGGTGCACCTAGAACAGTAAACGGCATATGCGTACCGCGTCCCTGGCTGATGATGGTTCCTTCAAACAGACACAGGCTGGGGTACAGCATCACAGATTGCGGCGTGTTCAGGTTAGGCGAGGGGTTCACGGGCAGCACGTACGGCATGTCATGGTGGTAATTGGCCAGTTTGACGATGTTGAGCTTGCTTAGCTTCAGCCCTTTCTCCATCCAGCCTTCGCCGTTCACCATCTGGGCAAACTCGCCTACGGTAAGCCCGTGCGCAATGGGAATAGGAAACTGCCCAATACCCGATTTATACTTCATGTCCAGAATAGGCCCGTCAATCATGTAGGCGTGCGGATTGGGGCGGTCCAGCACCATCAGTTCCACGTTGTGCTCGGCGGCAGATTCCATGACATCGCGCAGCGTGTTGATGTTGGTGTAGAAACGAACGCCTACGTCCTGGATGTCATAGATGAGCACGTCTACACCCGCCAGATCTTCTTTGCTGGGCTTCCGCTTCTTACCATACAGCGAGATAATGGGAATGCCCGTTTTGGCGTCTACTTCATCGTCTACCTTGGCGCCGTTGCTGGCGTTGCCCCTGAAGCCGTGCTCCGGCCCAAATACCTTCACAATCTGAATTCCCGCCGCCAACAAGCTGTCCACACTAGGCTTTCCACCGATGGTAGAAGATTGGTTTACCACCATGGCTACTTTCTTGTCTTTCAAGTAGGGCACATATTTCTGCGTCTGGTCGGCCCCGGTGATAAGGCCGGGTTTGGCTTTGGCTAAGGTTGAACTGCTTTGCGCAGCAGTTGGGGCAGAGGACTTGGTACAGGAGCCATTGGCTAGTATGACCGTTAGGAGGCCAAGCGATAAAAAGGACAGCAAGGATTTAGCCATAGATTGGAAAAGATTGGAGTTCTGATGCAAGATGAGGGTTTGCCTCCAAAGTAACAATGAAATAAGTACTTAGGCTATATTATTCAATATTGAGCAAAAGGCTTGGGCAATGGCAGAAAAGGAGCTGTGTTTTTTATACGCTTTCCTAAAAGTAGCTTGGAAACTGGGCTGCTTCGCTCAAGTATTTTGTATATTGAACCTTCTCCTCAAAAAGGCACAGAAATCTCTTTTGACATACGCCTATGAAGAAGACCTATCTTCTGTTCTTCGTCGCTTTTCTAGTAACGGCCGCTTGCCAACCCAAGGTTGATCTTCAGGTACAAGGAGTTAGCGCAACGCTTCTGACTTTGGTTGAGCAAATAACACCCGTCAACGCTCCCCTCAAAGAGTATGAAGAGTTTGTCTCTCTTTTAGACACTGCTGAGGTAAAAAGTGTCTCAGAGGCTGCCCGGAAGTATGCTTCTTTGTTTGCAGGGCAACCTATGGCACTGGCCGATTCTGGCTATGTGATTTTTGAGCAGTTTTACCAACGCGTAGACAAGGCCATTAATCAAATCCACAGTCGTCGTTACGCATCAGATTTCAAAGTAGTGATCCTGGCATCTGAAGGCCACCATCCTCCCCAGTTCTCTGAAAGGCTGAAGGACTACAGCCAAACCATGGAAGACAACGGTTTTGAGATTGCTTTTACGAGAGAAGGCGCTTACTTAAAGCAACATCGGGATTTCATAGCTACCCACTTTTATTCCTTCCTTAGCCCTGTCCTGAAAGAGTATTTGGAGCAGGTGAACAGAGAAACGAAAGAAGGGTTCGCTCATAATGGTAACGTAGCCATTATAGAAGAAGCGTTTGTAAACAGAGTCCTCTGGTGGGAAAGCTTTGTGGACAGAAACTCTTCTTTTGTTTACGCCCAGGAAAGCTTGGCAAGGAAGAAATACTATTTAACTGTTTTGCTGGAAGGCCTGGTCAACACGCCCGTGATTTCTCTGGAAATAAAGAATAAGCTAGACACCTACTTCGCCGTTGCCTACAGTGAGTTGAACAGGTGCGCTCCTCATTCAGAAGCAAACAAACTAGTCCAGCCTTATTTTCAGGCCTTGAAAAAGACTGATAAAACCCAAGCCAAGGCTTTGCTAAAGAAATACAGGGAGGCCGGCGTGATCATTGATGCTTCTGAGCCGGAATCCAAAGCTATGTATAGCAGGAACAATCCTTGATTTAATGTTTTTCCGATGCTTTAAGCAAATACTGCTTGGGCATTCCCCCTACACGCTTTCCAAAACTATCATATATGATACTTAATATATATTAACTATTAATGGAAACTACTACTAGAGAAACTTCGGCTTTAACGGAAGAAACAACCGAACAGAAATTCTTACGACTTGCGGTAGTTGAACAAGTCAAATACCACGAAATAGCCGAGAAGCATGGTATTTCACTTGCTGACTGCAGAAGTCTATGGAACAACCTGACGTCTGAACGCGAACAATTAGCTACCACATTGGGAGTATGGAAATCTAAAGCTCTTAAAGGGGATATAGATTTCATTGAATTCAATAAATGGTATAATGCCCCAAAGCATTGCCACTATTGTGGTATCTCCCAAGAGCAGATGGATACTCTTTGGCAAAAATACCCTCAGCTTACGAAGCGCAGCAGAGGACGAAAATTTGAGATTGATCGCAAAGAGCCAAACGAGTCTTACACACTAGACAACATGGTCTGCGCCTGCTACTGGTGCAATAACGCCAAAACAGACACTTTTACAGAAGAAGAGTTCAAACAAATTGGACAAGCCATTAAAACAGTTTGGCAGAAGCGGCTAGCTAAATGATCACCGACCAGAAAACCAATTTTGTCTACTTCTCTTCCTTACTAACCACCGAAGTAAAATACCAACCTTTCTGGTTCAGGCTGAAAAATATCCTAGACAAAGAAGGTATTAGCTACGGCCTCCTTCAAGGCACAAAAGACATCTGGTGTCGTGATTATATGCCAGTGCAGGTTTCAGAAAGTGAAATGGTGCAGTTCCGCTACGATCCCAGCTACCTGAATAATGACAGATTTCGCCATACCAAGACCGATACTTCTGAGGTATCCCTTGCTTGGCATTCACCAATTAACACTTCATCTTTAAACCTAGATGGAGGCAATGTAGTCAATGCTAAAGGCACAGCAATTATCACAGAAAGAGTTTTCAAAGAGAACAGCCACTTAACTAAAGAGGACGTTAGAAAGGCTGTTCAAAATGACCTCCAATTAGAGAAACTCTTCATCATACCCAGTCAGCCTTATGACTTTACCGGCCACGCCGATGGGATGGTTCGGTTTTTGGATGAACGCCGTTTGCTGGTGAATGATTTCTGCCAAGAAACTCCCAGTTGGAAGAAACGGCTTTCCAGAGCTTTAGAAAAGACAAGCTTAGAAATTATCCCATTTCCCTACGTGCGGTCTGAGGAAAAGAATGAAGCAGGAGATTATACCGCCAAAGGTTGTTATATCAACTTCGCACAGATTGGTAGGGTTATTCTGCTTCCTTTCTTTGATCTACAAGAAGATGAGATTGTACAAGCCAAGATGAAGGAGCTTTATCCTGATTGCATTATTTACCCTATTCTTTCTAATGAAATTGCTAACCAGGGAGGTGTGTTGAACTGCGTAACTTGGAATGTAAAACTCTAACCATTCTTTCTTTTTCCTGTCATCCTGAAAGGATCTTGTGTACGAACTAGACAACCGGTTACGTAACGCTACTACCATTCGCCCACAAGATTCTTTCAGGATGACAAAAGAGGGGTAGGAAGAAGCCTAAAAACCAAAATAGGCCGGAAACATACGTTTCCGGCCTATTTTCTGTAAAACAGCGCTTAAATAGCAGACTATTCTTTGTCAATCAACTCCACGCTACGCTTCACGAAGGCCGTCAAGGCAGCACCGGAAAGCATGTTCTGTGACAACAGGGCCAGGTCATAGGCCTGCTTGGCTATCTTCTCGCCGCGCTCATCGGTGGTTTTGAGGATGCGGTGATTGATGGGGTGGTTGGCGTTGATGGTCACATTGTACATGTCTGGTAGGTTGCCCATCATCATCATGCCGCCACCGCCGCCCATGCGGTTCATGTCTTTCATGCGGCGCATGAATTCTGGCAGGGTAATGATCACCGGCTGGTCATCGGTGCTTAAAGCTTCCACGCCTACGGTCATGTTCTGGTTGGAGATCGCTTTCTCGAAAAGCTCCTTCAAACGATTGGTCTCGTCCTCTGACAGCACGCTCTCTGGCTTGGCATCGGTCTGGATGAGCTTGTCGATGGTGTCGGCGTCAACGCGTTTCAGGGTTGTTTTGTCCAACTTCTGCTCTAATTGACCAATGAAGTGCGGGTCAATCATAGTATCCAGCTTCACCACGTCATAGTTGCGGTTTTTGGCGGTCTCAATGAAGGCATGCTGCTTCTCAGGGTCAGTGGTGTACAGAATCACCAGGTTGCCGTCTTTGTCGGTTTGGTTTGCCTGCACGTAGTTGCGGTACTCTTCCAAAGTATAGAATTTCTCGTCGGTGCTTTGCAACAGGGCGAAGTCTTTGGCTTTCTCGTAGAACTTATCATCGGAAAGCATACCGTACTTCACGAACACCGCGATGTCGTTCCACTTCTCTTCGTAGGCGGTGCGGTCTTTCTTGTAGATCTCGTTCAGTTTATCGGCCACCTTACGGGTGATGTAGGTGTTGATTTTCTTCACGTTGGCATCGGCCTGCAAGAAAGAGCGGCTTACGTTCAACGGAATGTCTGGCGAGTCAATAACGCCGTGCAACAGCATCAGGAACTCCGGCACCACGTCTTTCACCTCATCGGTGATGAATACCTGGCGGCTATAAAGCTGGATTTTGTTTTTCTGGAAATCGAACTCATTCTTCACTTTAGGGAAGTAAAGAATACCGGTCAGGTTGAACGGATAGTCCACGTTCAGGTGAATCCAGAACAGTGGGTCCTCAGAGAACGGATACAGTTCTTTGTAGAAGTTCTTGTAGTCCTCGTCGGTCAGTTCAGACGGAGACTTAGTCCAAATCGGGTTCGGGTTGTTGATGGTCTCGCCGTTGAACTCCACCGGAATAGGCAGGAACTTGCAGTATTTGTTCAGGATGGATTGCAGACGCGCCTCTTCCAGGAACTCCTCAGAATCTTCGGCAATGTTTAGAATCACATCGGTTCCGCGCTCAGTGCGGGTTCCGTTGGTGATAGTAAACTCCGTAGAACCGTCGCAAATCCAGTGCGCAGGCTCAGAACCGTCTTGGTGTGACAACGTGTCAATCTCTACGGTACCAGCCACCATAAACGCCGAGTAGAACCCTAAACCGAACTGCCCGATGATCTGGCTCTTGTCAGCGTTGGAGTCTTTGTAGCGCTCCACAAACTCAGTAGCGCCAGAGAAAGCAATCTGGTTGATGTATTTCTTGATCTCCTCGGCAGTCATCCCAATCCCGTTGTCAGAGATGATGATTTGCTTTTTCTCTTTGTCTACCTTCACGGTCACCTTCAGCTCGCCCAGGTCACCTTTCAGCTCGCCAATGCTGGAGAGGCTTTTGGCTTTCTGGCTCGCATCCACGGCGTTAGAAACCAGTTCGCGCAAGAAAATCTCATGGTCTGAGTACAAGAACTTCTTGATGATGGGGAAAATGTTCTCGGTGTGAATCGAAATCGTGCCTTTTTCTTCCATTTCTTTCTATATCGATGTTATAAGTAATTACTTGTTTCCTATTCTACTTTCGGCTGTGCCGATGCTCCTGTTCTGAGCCTGTTTTCTGAAAACGAGGCTTAAAGCAGGAACGTCTTACCTCTGGCGCGAGTCTCCAGACTCGTGCCAGAGGATGCGTGGAGTCTCCAGACTCCAAATTTCCACATTTCCGGCTTATGGTTCCCGGCGAGTCCGGAGACTCGCCCCATCCATCGGCACGAGTCTTGAGACTCGCGCCAGAAGCTGAGAGCACGGCTTTTGCTAAGGTTCCTCATCTGGCCTTGTCATCCCCCTACCCCCTTCAAAGGGGGACAACTGGGAATGTTTGCTACTTGCAAAACAACCAACCACCAGCCAGCAACAATTCTTCCCTTGGCAAAAGCTGTTCCAGACGGCTGAAAGTGACAGGTTGGCAGATTGGCTGACGGCAAAAAACACGTAAAGACAACCGTTCCTGCGAAAACTTTGTATATTTGGCCGAATCTAACCTGTTCCGGTGAAAAACTTCTCGCGCTATAGTGCCCTGTTTTTGCTGCTGCTGTTCGCCCGGGTCATGACCCCGGATGCGCTGCTGCTGCAATTGCACGCGCACGAACACACGCCGGAGCACACCCACCAAGCGGGTAAGCAGGAGCTTAGCGCCAAGCACAACCACTGTCCGGTTGACAACCTGTTCCAGGCGTCATTCCAGGCTCCTGAGGGTGTGGTGCTGCCGGTTCCGCTGGTGCACGCGGTGCAGCATGGTTCTTCTGTGACGCTGGCCGGTTACGCCACGGCTCCGGCGCATTCTTTTCTACGCGGCCCTCCTGCCCCCTCTTTCCTTTCTTAATTTTTTCTTCGGCAGGAGAGGCTAGGCCTTTCCGTGCGCATCCGTTTGGAGGCTGTTTTCCTAAAAATAAGCCTGAAACGCCTTTGCGTGCCTGAGATTCTGTAGGGCACCCGCCCATCTATTTTCCATTCTTTATTCTTACCCAATTGCGCGAATATCTTTCCTATTCGGCGTGGTTGGTGCTGTGCGTCTGGCTGTCCTTGTCTGTAGGATGGGCCCAGCCCGTACATGCGCCTGCCGCCGCCTTTGGGGTGGCACCGTGCGGGCTTACCCTATCTGGCCTCCTCACCGACCGCGACCAACGGACTCCCTTGGTGGGGGCCACTGTTCAGATAGAAGGCACCCCGCACGCCACCAGTACCAACGCCCAAGGTCGCTACCAGTTCACGGGGCTTTGTCCGGGGACCTATCAGCTGATGGTGTCTTACGTGGGTTATACGCCCGAAAAGCGGCAGAAGCGGCTCAGGGCCTTGTCTGAAACCATGGACTTTGCGCTGCACGCCGATGCTACCCTGCTGAAAGCAGTTGAGGTAACCGGGCACCAACTGCCTGTGGATGGGGCTACTACTGGCTCCACCCTTAGCGGGCAGGCGCTGGAAAAAGCCAAAGGTGGTTCGCTGGCGCAGGCGCTGACCAATGTATCTGGAGTGACCATGTTGCAGACGGGCGGTACCATTGCCAAACCCGTCATCCATGGGCTGCACAGCAACCGCATTCTCACGCTCAACAACGGCATCCGGCAGGAAGGCCAACAATGGGGAGCCGAACATGCCCCGGAGATTGACCCGTTCATTGCCAATAGATTAACGGTGGTCAAAGGCGCGGAAGCAGTGCGCTACGGCCCCGAGGCCATTGGTGGCGTGGTGCTGGTGGAGCCTCCGGCCCTGCCTTCTACGCCCGAACTGCACGGCGAGCTGACCACCGCCGGGGCCAGCAACGGCCGCAGCGGCACAATGTCCGGCATGCTCCATGGCGGGCTGAAGCAGGTGCCGGGGCTGGGCTGGCGCGTGCAGGGAACGCTAAAGAAAGCCGGTAACCTCAAAACCACCGACTACTACCTGGAGAACACCGGGCTGCGGGAAGTCAACTATTCGGCGGCACTGGGTTATACCTCTGAGAAGATAGGGGCCGAGCTTTTCTACAGCCGTTTCCAGACCGAACTGGGGATTTTCAAAGGCGCGCACATTGGCAGTCTGGAAGATTTGATGACCCGCATTTCGGCGGAACGTCCGTTGGAGGACGGCGCTTTCTCTTACCAAATAGGGGTGCCGCGGCAGCAGATAGACCATCATCTGCTCAAGGCCAAAGGCCACCTGCACCTGCGCGAGGGCGAGAACCTGGACGTAGTCTACGGTCTGCAACTCAACCAACGGCAGGAGTTTGACATCCGGCGGGGCGAGTACCGCAGCGTACCATCGCTGGACATGGAGCTCACCACCCAAACCCTGGATGTGGCCTATGACAAACTCTATCAAAGTGGCCTGAAAATCACCACGGGCCTTAACGGGATGCTGCAGATTAACAACAACGTGCCGGGCACGGGTGCCATTCCGCTGATTCCCAACTATGACAGCTATGCCGGCGGGGGCTACCTCATTGGCAAGTTCATCCAGGAAAACTGGGAGCTGGAGGCCGGGGGGCGCTATGACTACAAGTACGTAAACGCGCGCGGCTTCTATGACAACGCGGAGGCCTACGGAGGCATCCGGCGGTTTCACAACGTGACGGGTTCTTTGGGTGGGGCGCTGCACCTGCACCCCGCCTGGACCATCCGGACTAACCTGGGCTCAGCCTGGCGCCCGCCCGTGGTGAATGAGTTGTACAGCAACGGCCTGCACCACGGCACCGCCAGCTACGAGACCGGAGATGCCACCCTGCAAAGTGAGAAAAGCTATAAGTGGACCAATACGCTGGAGTACCATACAGACAAATTTCAGCTGGAGGTCACCGCTTATCTCAACCACATTCAGGACTACATCTACCTGGAGCCATCCGGCGGATTCTATGAGAGCTTGCGCGGGTCATTCCCCACGTTCCAGTACCGGCAAACCGATGCCCGCTTCTGGGGCAGTGACGTGTCTTTGCAGTATAATTTCTGGAAACGCTTCCGCTATGAGCTGAAAGGCTCACTGGTGCGGGCCACTAACCTGCGGCAAGACCAGTACCTGCCTTGGATTCCTACGGATCGGCTGGAGAACAGCCTGAGTTGGAAACCAGAGGGAAACTCGGCTTTCAAAGACACCTATCTGCAAGTGCAGTCGCAGTGGGTGGCGCGGCAGCACCGCTATACCGTGGGCAGTGACTTCGCGGCTCCGCCCGCCGGGTATCATCTGCTGCACCTGAACGCGGGGACCCAATGGAAGCTGGGCGAACACTCGCTGGGCCTCCATCTCTCGGTGAACAACCTCACCAACACCCTTTACAAAGAGTACATGAACCGCTTTAGGTACTACGCCCATGATACCGGCCGCAATTTCACGGCCCGGCTTACCTGGCGGTTCTAACCCATTTACAAAATCGTTTTTAACCTCAAAATCTCAAAAAGACCATGAACAAGTTATTCCGTTCGTTTTTAACCGTTGCCGCTTTGGGCACTTCTTTATTCTTCACCGCCTGTTCTTCTGATGACCCGGAGCCCGAGGTTCCGCAGGAAGAGTTTGACGGGGTGAAGTTCTACTTTGTGGAGCTGGAAGTAGAACCACACGGTGACCACAACCATTACCACCAAACCACCGACACCGTGAAAGTGACCGTGGCAAAAGACGGCACCGTGTCGCCGCACCACGTGCACCTGGAGGAGCACGCGCATTACCGCCTGTTGGTGGATGTGCAACGCAACGGCAAGTCGTTGAACCAAGAATTCATTGACGCCGGAGACGAGCACCAGTTTTTCTTTATCCCGTCCAAGCCAGATTACCTGGCCTACACCTATGAAGACAAAGACGCCAATGGCCGCGGCATTGGCCTGAAAGGCCGCTTTGAAGTCCTGAAAGCCGATGACGGTTCTTTTGACCTGAAGGTAGTTTTGCGTCATGGCCTGGACAAAGCCCACGCCACCGCCGCGCAGTGGAACAACCCAGACTACCGCTTTGCCGGGGGCTCAGATGACCTCAACGTCACCTTTGAAATTCACCCGTCTTCTGGCCATGACCACTAAGCAGAAAGTCCTGGGCTAGTTTCCCGCCTAACAAAAAAGAGCCGTCTCAGCTGAGGCGGCTCTTTTTCTGTAATGACCGGCCCACTCCTGTTTTAAGGCAATTTTCAGGAAAACGGGCCCATAACGGTTTCCATCGCTTTAGGCTCAGATTTTTCTAGATAGCCAAGAATTGAGGAAGTTAGCTATATTTGTAGACACTCCTCTTGCTGTGCGGAATCTTCGGAACCTAAGTGCCTACCTCTTGCTCCTGCTGTTTTTGCGGGTGATGGTACCTGAAAAGGTGCTGGTGGCCCTGCACGCCCACGCGCACTCAGAAGACAAACCGCATGATGAGAACCGGCCCCACCTAGAGAAAAAGCACACGCACTGCCCTACCGCCGAGCTATTTGAAGCGCCTTTCCAATCTTCGGAAACCTTGGTGGCGTTCTCGGCTCCGCTTCCGTTGGCAGATAGTTACCAAGATGGCTACGCTTTTATCTGGAAATTCAGTTATCCGCACACCGCCTCTCCGCGCGGTCCGCCAGCCGTGGCCTAATTCCTTCCATTTCCTTTTTTCAGAATACTCCCGGTGCTGTACGCGGCGCAAGGGGGACTATTCCTGAACACTTACTTATTTCAATGTCTCTGTCCGCTGGTGCACTATAAGCTGCCCGAGCCGACGGATGACTCCTATTTTCTTAACCGCACTTCATGGTTTTCCAAAGATTCTTTCTTTTGATAGGCTTGCTGTTTTCCTTCGGGAGCACGCTGGCCCAGAGCAACAATTCCCTTTCCGGCACCATCACAGATGCCCAAACCAACAGCCCTTTGATTGGTGCTACTATTTATTTAACTGATCTAAAACGTGCTGCTTCAACAGATGTGAACGGCCAATACCAATTGCAGGGGCTTCCCAAAGGTCGTTTCCTGGCCCAAGTGCGCTATGTGGGCTACATTACCAAGGCGCAGCCTATCAACATCAACGGCGCTACCACGGTCAATTTTACGTTATCACCGTCTGTCACAGAGATTGGCGCCGTGGTAGTGACTGGGGTTTCCTCGTCCACCGAGGCCCGCCTGAATCCGGTTCCTACCACGGTGGTGGGTCGGGAGCAGTTAGACCGAGGCAGCGCCACCAACGTCATTGACGCCATTGCCAAAACACCGGGCGTAGCGCAGATTTCTACGGGGGCAGGCATTTCCAAACCGGTCATTAGAGGACTGGGCTTCAACCGCATCATTACCCTCAACGACGGCATCAAGCAGGAAGGCCAGCAGTGGGGCGACGAACACGGCATTGAGATTGACGAGTACTCCGTAGACCGCGCCGAGGTGGTGAAAGGCCCCGGCAGTTTGATGTACGGCTCAGACGGCATTGCCGGGGTCATCAACTTCCTCACACCAGAACCCATTGAAGAAGGCAAGGTCATCGGGAACGTTTCTACAAATTACCAAACCAACAACCACCTGCTGGGTTACTCGGCTTACAACGCGGGCAACCTGAACGGCTTTAACTGGGCCGCGCGCCTGAGCCAGAAAGTGGCGGGCAACTACCGCAATGACTATGACGGCCGCGTGTACAACTCGGGCTTTAGGGAAACGAACGCGAACGGCTACCTAGGCCTGAACAAGAGTTGGGGTTATTCGCACCTGGCCTTCAGTACCTTTAATCAGACGGTGGGCCTGGTGGAAGGCGAACGCGACGAGAACGGCAATTTCCTGAAACTGGTGAACCGCAACGGCGGGCCTGAAGAAGAAACCGCCACCGAAGAAGACCTTAAAGGCTATAACCTTGGCATTCCGCAGCAGCGCATCAACCATTTACGGGTGGCTTCGCAGAACAACCTGGTGTTTGACAATTCGCGCCTCACCTTCAACCTGGCCTGGCAACAGAACCTGCGCCGCGAGTACGGCAATCCGGTAGATACTGAGGAAGAGGAACTGGCCATGCGCCTGCGCACCTTCAACTATGACGTGAAATATTTTCTGCCGCATTGGGGGGCGTGGGAGTCTACCATTGGGGTGAACGGCATGGTGCAACAGAACCGCAACGAAGGCGAGGAAGTCATTATTCCGGAATACCGGCTGTGGGATGCGGGCGTGTTCGCGTTTATCAAACGGGAGTTCGGGCCGTTGCACCTGAGCGGCGGGCTGCGTTATGATTACCGGCAGATCAAATCAGATGCGTTGTTCATGACCGGCGAGGACGAATTCACGACCAATCCTGAGGATGCCGCCGAAACCAAATTCTATGACTTCACCACTACCTTCTCCAACGTTTCGGGAAGCATAGGCGCCACGTACAGCCTCACCGATAATCTGAGCGTGAAAGCGAATCTTGCGCGCGGTTTCCGGTCGCCCAACATCGCAGAGCTGGCCTCTAACGGTCGGCATGAAGGCACATTCCGGTATGAGGTAGGCAACACCGCCCTCAAAGCCGAAACCAGTTTACAGGCAGATGCCGGGCTGACGTATGACAGCAAACACGTGACCTTGGGCGTAAACGGCTTCCGAAACAACATCCAGAACTACATCTTCGCGCAGAAACTGACCAGCGTGTTAGGCGGCGACTCCCTTTCCGGCTCTGCCGATGACCTAGCTTCCACGTTCAAATACGTGCAGGGCGATGCCTACGTGTATGGCGGCGAGTTCACCCTGGACATCCATCCGCACCCGCTGGACTGGCTGCATTTAGAGAACTCCTTTTCCTGGGTGAAGTCTATTCAGAAAAACGTGCCGGCGGAAATGAAGCACCTGCCGTTCACTCCCGCACCCCGGCTGGACACTGAACTGCGCGTGAGTTTCCCCAAGGCGGGTGCTTACATCAGGAACTGGTACGCCAAAGCCGAGCTGGAAACCTACTTTGAGCAGGACAACGTGTACAGCGCCTTCGGCACGGAAACACCCACGCCGGGCTACAGTTTGCTGAACCTTGGCTTAGGCGGAAACCTCGCTAATGCCGCCGGGAAAACCAGGCTATCGGTGTACCTCATCGCCAACAACGTGCTGGACAAAGCCTACCAAAGTCACCTGAGCCGCTTGAAGTATGCTCCTGAGAACCCCGCCACCGGCCGCATGGGCGTGTACAACATGGGTCGCAACGTGAGCATTAAAGTGGTGGTGCCTATTGGGTAAGCCGCCTTGCGTATGGAGCCGTTTTTTGGAAAATAGCTCTGAAACGAGAACCCTTTTGATTGTCGGCCAAAAATGCCGTTTGGTTTTAGGTCTGTTTTAGAGAAACAAGGCAAAGAACAGAAGGGCATTTTTCTGACGCTTTCCTCTTCCCTATAAAATGCAAGTGGCCGGTTAGTGCATCTAACCGGCCTTTGCATTTGGATTAATTAGTAAAAGCTTTTCCTATAGGCTACTTTAATATATAGTTATTTAATTTAATATTGGTTCTACTTTATATCCTTGGGCACGCAACAACTCGATCAAACCTTGCTCACCGGCCAGGTGCGCGGCACCCACTGCCACAAACGAAGAGTGTTTCTTCATCATCTCTACCATGGGCTTCATCCATTTGTGGTTGCGCTCATCTAACAGCATGTCGTTTGATTTAGCGGCGTCTTCCTGAGAGACAATCAGGCTATACAAACCGGCAAGGTCTTCCTGCTGGTACAGACACAGCATCTTCTTCATGAGTTTCCGCTGCTTGTCAAACTGCTTTACATTATTGAGCAACTGCGAGGTCTGATCCTGCAGGGTAGATTGGTCGAAAAGAGCTACCTGCTCTTCTGGGGTCTCCAGCGTGTACACAGACTTGTGCCACTTTTTGGCTAGATCCAACAGCGCTAAATCATAGGATTCTGGGCTGTAGCCTAATAATTTAGGGTAAAGCAGCAACTGACCTAAATAGCCTGGCTTTATGTACCGGAACTGCTGCAGGCTACGCTCCAGGGTGTCTTTCACGAAACTGGTGAAAAGATTATATTCCTGCGTGGTCATCAATGTCTCCAGAGGCTGGTTCATGCGCATGGATCTTGACATCAGGCTGGTGAGCTTAGGGCTATCCAAATCCACTTCAAAAACAGCCACCTGTGACTTTATCATTTTTTCTTTTACCTTACCTGGCAGAACAAACTGGTCTTTAGGCACTAAGTGGAAAGTACCGTAGAGGTAAGAAGTTTTGATGCCTTTGCCACTAACTTTCCAAAGTAGGGAGTTTTGGCTAGAAGGCGCCGCACAAATTGCACTATTTGACAACAGCACGCCGCCGATAAACAGACTGAAGAATACTAAAAAGGAGGCTTTAAACGTGCCCATGAACTAAAGGTTACAAATTCTTTGACAAAAGTATGACATTTTTTGTGGCCACAACATGAATTTTGAAAGAACCCCCTAGATTCATATTAAATACTTCTTAAAATTTAATACACTGTAAACAAAGCACTTAGCAGATTAGCGTCAGATTTTTAAAACCATAGCCAAAACTATAAATAGTTATATTTTAAAACCCTTTAGTCTTTTTATGCAAACCACTACTTTTCCAGATGCCAAGAGTAAAATAGTAAACACCGCCGTGGTCGTAGCCGCGCTGGGGTACTTTGTAGACATCTATGACCTTGTGCTGTTCAGCATTGTCAGGATAGCCAGCTTGCGCGATTTGGGCGTCACCAGCCCAACGGCGCTGCTGGACGAGGGAGTACAATTAATCAACATGCAGATGACGGGCATGCTGCTGGGCGGTATTTTCTGGGGAGTACTGGGCGATAAGCGCGGACGTATCTCGGTGCTGTTTGGTTCTATCTTCCTGTATTCGGCTGCCAACATTGCCAATGGCTTTGTCTCCAACCTGGAACTGTACGCCTGGTTGCGGTTTATTGCCGGGGTAGGTTTAGCCGGGGAACTGGGTGCGGGCATTACGCTGGTCTCAGAAGTACTGCCCAAGGAAAAGCGCGGGTACGGCACCACCATTGTAGCATCAGTGGGAATTTCGGGGGCAATTCTGGCGGGGGTGATTGGCGAATATTTCCATTGGCGCACTGCTTATTTTGTGGGTGGCGGCTTGGGCTTGCTGCTCTTACTCCTCCGGATTGGCGTGTATGAGTCTGGCATGTTTGCACGTACTCAGCAGCAAGAAGTGGCGCGGGGCAATTTCCTGAGCCTCTTTACCAACGGTGCCCGGTTCCTGAAGTATGTGAAATGTATCTTGGTGGGGGTTCCTATCTGGTTTGTGATTGGCGTACTGATCACGTTTTCGCCAGAGTTTGGTCAAGCCTTAGGAGTACCGGTTGCCATCTCCACCGCCAAGGCCATCGGCTTTTCCTACTTCGGGTTGAGTTTGGGAGACGTGGCCAGCGGATTGCTGAGCCAAAAGCTGAAAAGCCGGAAACGCGCCGTCACGCTCTTTCTCTTTTTGCTGGCGCTTGCCATTACCCTTTACCTATTCGCCCATGGCGCGAGTGAAACCTATTTCTATGTCCTATGCTGCACCCTCGGGTTTGCCAGTGGCTATTGGGCCATGTTTGTGACCATAGCGGCAGAACAGTTCGGCACCAATATCAGGGCTACGGCCACTACCACGGTGCCCAATTTCGTGCGCGGTGCCGTTATCCCGCTCACCCTCACGTTTAGCGCCTACAAAGAAGAATGGGGCTTGTTGTTCACGGCCGGGGCATTGGGCGCACTGGCGCTGGTCATTGCGCTAGTAGCCATCTTAACCTTACCAGAGAGTTACGGCAAGGAACTTGATTATGTAGAATAAAATTTAGGGGCCGTTTTTCTGAAAACGGCCCCTAAACAGATTGCCTATCACTGGCAACACCGTTCTTATCACTCACGTCCCGCATCAGGAGAGCAAGGTCATTTCTTTTCAAAGACGAGATTAAATGATTGAAAGGCAATAGAGTCACCTGCTACTAACTGACTTAGGTCTGGCTGCTCCTTTAAAGCATTATTTATACCTGTTACCTTGGAGTAGCTTCTAGGCATATATTTCCCATTGGCGTAGCTATACTGCACTAAGACATAGTTCAACTTAAGGAAATGCAGCTGCTGGTTAGTGATTTGCGCCATCAATTTATCTACAAATCGGTAGGATGAACCTGAATTTGGAATATAGAGAGGCTCACGATAAGCATATGGGTGCATATAGAAAGCATTGGAGAGTCTGTAGAGGTATTCATCCTGGGTTCTGTTCTGTTCTGCACCTATATAGAAAATAGTGTCTTTTCCTACCAACTCCAGGTTCTGCCCCTTGTTCACAAGGGAAAAATTGCTCCAATTGTACAAAGAAGCTCCTTTTAATTGAGCACTTCCAGTTGAAATGATGCGCAGTGAGTCTGCATTTCCTGGCTGCACATCCTTTTTATAGCCATTTTCGAACAAGAAAGACTCCCCGTATCTCCGCACAAAACTACTGACCACCTGTGGGTCTGTGACTTCTCCTTGGCGCGAAAAAACCCTTATCTTAGATGCACTCTCTACATAAGAAGAAGTATAAGTAGATGGATATTCTAACGGAGCAGTCTCTTCCTCTTTCTCACAGGCAGCTAACATAAGGGCAAGCAACACTACGCAAATTTTCTTCATCGAAATCAAACTTTAATCATTAAGATACCTACAAGTAGGCAAAATACAATCAAGAGCAGTCCAATAGAAACAGACTTGGAACAGAATCAGGCACCATTTATCAGGACTCTTTGTTAGTCTGGCAAGATAAGCAGTATTTTTGAACATGATTCTTTTCAACGAAACCGTAAACATAGACAACGCTGTGGCGGCTCATTGGCTACAGTGGATGCAGGAAACCCATATTCCGGAGGTAATGGCGACTACCTTCTTCGTCAAATTCCAGATTGCCAAAGTGATGGAGGAAGAAGACAACGGCGGCTCTACGTACGCTATTCAGTACTACGCCCGCCACATGGATGACCTACTGGAATACCACCGCGAGCACGACCAAGCCATGCAGGCCAAAATGCAGGCCAAATACCCGGGGCAGTTCGTAGCTTTCAGAACCGTGCTGGAAGTGGTGGGATAAGCTTAGTTTTCAGTTGTTGGTTGTTAGTTATCAGTTGAGGATTCACTGATTTATTGACGACAGCTCTGCTTTTAGCCCGTATTTAAGAAAACGCCCTGAAATCAGAATTTGTTTTCAGGGCGTTTTTGCTTTTAGGGCCGATAAACGTTAGAAACGCTGCAATTCTTCCTGGCTAAGATTGCAGTTAATCCACTCGGCGTCCAGGTTGGCGCCAATGCTTCGGTAGAAATTGATAGCGGGCTCGTTCCAGTCCAGTACCTGCCATTTCATGCGCTTGTAATTTTCTTCTTTGGCCGCTTTCGCCACGGCATGGAACAGCAAACGGCCAATGCCTTGACGCCGGAGGCGCTCGGTGACCACAATATCCTCCAGGAACAGCATCTTGCCTTTCCAGGTGGAGTAGGCGGTATAATACAGCGCGATGCCCACAATGCCTTCCTCCGGAGAATCAGCGACGAAGAACTCAAAGATAGGCTGGTCCCCGAACCCATCGCGGCGCATGTCTTCTATGGTGTTGGTGACTTCCTGGGGGGCTTTTTCATAGACCGCCAGTTCCACAATCAAAGCATGTACGCCCGGTAAATCAGCCTCGGTTCCTTTTCTGACTTTTATGGTTTGGCTCATAGTAGTTTCGCTTGGGAAGGAATATCAACTCCTTTTTTCTCACGTTGTTTCCCGCAAGTTATCTATCCTGGGTCTTGAATGAAAAAATCTCAGCTTTTACTTCTCTGCCCGGGCTAGTTCCAAGGCTTTCTCCAGCAGCTCATCGCGCTGTTCTTTGATACCCTTTACGGTGCGCTTCACTTCTACGTCAGGTAAAATTCCTACGCGCTGCGTCTCTGTGCGGTCTGGGTAATAAATGCCAAGGCCTGTGAAAACAGCCTTCAATCCACCGGGCAGCGGAAGGTACGCCACATTTCCATCGGCCCCGGCAGTATGGCTACCCACTAGGGTAGCTCTTGGTGAAGCTTTCATGAGCATAGCCGAAAATTCTCCTTGGCTTTGGGTATGTTCATTGATCAGCATGATCACTTGGCCTTTATACGCCTTCCCTTTGGCAGGCTCTATTATTCTAGGCGCAAGATCTTGAAATGCACCCGGGAAAGTGAAATCTGGACCAGTGGCCAATGTTCTGGTTACTGGTGCAGCCGTCAAGAAAGTAGCAATTCTATAGCCGGTGCCCTGTGGATAATGCCTTAAATCAAAAATGATGGCTTTACTGGACCAGAGGCTACGCATCACGCTGTCCACCTGGGTCATTTTCAGATTGCCCATATGCACGTACCCAATTCCGTTCTTTTGCCAAAAAACCGTTGAATCAGATTTTTCTGCATAAGGGCCCAGTTCTTTGAAAGTGTATCGCTGCAGCTTCTCTGAGAAAGTTTCCCCGTTTCTGACAAATGTAACGTTAGTCACCGGGGTGGTGCCAATAAGCAAATTAGACCTTAAAGACCGAAGCAAGGTTGCTTCATTAGAAGCGGGGGTGAAGTTGCGTTTTTGTTCAATGATGGAATCTATAGGAACCTGGTTTACATGGGTGATGACATCGCCTGTTCGCAATGGTCCTAAGGCTGCCAAAGAATCATTCCATAACCCGTTGATCACCGGTTCCCGGCCTGCGAAGACCACTGTATAAGGACTGAAGTACCACGTCTCCCCAACTTTTTTGTGGGCCTGCAAGGCTACCGGAGAGTCAATGTCAAGCTTGCTATGGCTGTCATGGATGCTGGCCACCATTTGCTGGAGGGCAGCATTGTAGGTTTTTAAATCTTTCGCCTCTCTAAAGACCGGAATAAGCCTTTCCAATACCGCGCCCCAGTCCTCGCCTATGGCATATTTATACGGGAAGAAATACTGGATGGCATTCCAATAACGAAACAGGGTGAGCAGCTGGTATTCTTCGTTAGGCATTACCAATTCTTCATATGCTTTCTCGTTGCTGAAGTCAGGAATACCAGGCATCTTGTGCTTGGCATAGTAGTTAGGCTGCTGGTTACGGTTGTGCTTGATGTAGAGCAGGTCTTGTTGTAAAGGCAGGGAGAACAAGCCGGAATCTGCAAGAAAAGACAGATCAAGGCTGCGGCGGTACCAGGCCGAGATGGTCTGCTCTGTTGCGCAACTCTTGCATTCCGCCACTGGTCCTAACTCTTTGATCAATCTTTGATAGACAAGAGACAAATCATTGGGAGTGGTAGTCTTCCGCACTTCAGGCAACAGCTTTATCATCTGCTGGTCCCAATCTCGCTCTCCTTTGGCTACCTCTGGGTGGTAATACTTCAGGAAACCCCAGATTTTAGCCCAAGAAGCAATGCGTTCTGTTTCTGTTAAAGCTGACGCTGTGTGGCTCGTTACTAGGATAACAATAAGAAGCAGAAGGGGAAACCGGGTTGCAGCAAACTTCATAGACTCGTTTTAGAGGTGCGATTGAGAGATAATAATATAGTGTATTTCAAGAAGAACGCAAAAAAGCCGATGCTCTGGTATACAAGCATCGGCTTTTTTCTATATACGTAATAAACCGGCTCGCTTACTGCGCCGGATATGGATTTACGCCCATGTTATAGAACGTAAAAGCCCAGGTATCAGCGGCCTCGGCAATTTGGGCAGTGGTAGATTTTCCGGCTCCGTGTCCCGCTTTCACGTCTACTCTGATGAGGTACGGGTTGGGCCCGGCACCTTTCTCCTGTAGGGTGGCAATGTATTTGAACGAGTGTGCGGGCACCACACGGTCGTCATGGTCGGCGGTGGTCACCAGCGTGGCCGGGTAGCTCACACCTTCCTTGATGTTGTGGATGGGCGAGAACTTCAGGAGGTTCTGGAACTGCGCGGCATCATCTGAGGAACCGTACTCGGGCACCCAGGCCCACCCGATGGTGAATTTATGGAAGCGCAGCATGTCCATTACGCCCACGGCAGGCAAGGCCACCTTGAACAGCTCAGGGCGTTGGTTGGCTACGGCCCCAATGAGCAAGCCCCCGTTAGAGCCTCCGGCGATGGCTAGTTTCTGCGCAGAGGTGTATTTCTGGTTTATAAGGTATTCGGCCGCCGAGATGAAATCGTCAAAGACGTTCTGTTTGTTGGGCGTGATACCCGCTTTGTGCCAGGCTTCGCCGTACTCACCGCCGCCGCGTATGTTGGCTACGGCAAACACGCCGCCGTTCTCCAGCCACACCATGCGGGCAATACTGAAGCCCGGCGTCACCGGCGAGTTGAATCCGCCGTAGGCGTAGAGGTACGTAGGATTATCGCCGTTCAGTTGCAACCCTTTTTTGTGGGTAATGAACATGGGGACCTTAGTGCCGTCTTTGCTGGTGTAGAAGATCTGCTTGGTTTCATAAGCCTCCATGTCAACGTCTACCTCAGACTTCCGGAAGAGGGTGGACTGGTTGGTGGCGATGTCATACTGGTAGATGGCGCTGGGGTACGTGAAGGAGGTGAAGGTGTAGAAAACGGTTTTGTCTTCCTTCTTCCCACTGAAGCCGCTGGCCGTGCCAATGGTGGGCAACGTGACATCATGCAGCCACTTGCCGCTGGTATCATGCACGCGCACCAAGGTAGCGGCGTCTTTCATGTAGTTCAAAAGCAGGCGGTTGTTGACCAGTGAAGCATAATTCAGTACGTTGTCGGTCTCGGGCACCAGGGTTTTCCAGTGAGTTGGCTGCGGCTTCTTCAGGTCAATTTCTATGAGTTTGTACTTGGGTGCGCCTTGGTTGGTGAGCACAATGAGCTTGTCACCAATGTTCTCCACCACGCCATACTCCTTGTCAAAGCTTTCTACCAGCGGCACCAGCGGACTGTTGTTCTTGGTGAGGTCTTTCACGTACAAAGAGTTGTTACTGGTGCCCTCCGAAGCGGTGAGAATAAGGTACTTTTCATCCTGAGTGGTACCGGCAAACAATAGCCGGAGCGGGTGCGCTTTGTCTTCCCAGATGAGCTGGTCCTGGCTTTGTGGGGTGCCTACTTTGTGGTAGTAGACCTTATGGTACTCGTTCTTGTTGGCTAGTTTGGAGCCTTGGGTAGGCTCAGCGTAGCGGCTGTAGAAGAAGCCGTCTTTAAACCAACTGGTACCCGAGAATTTAATCCAGTGCAGCTCATCAGAGAGCTTTTGGCCGGTGGCCACGTCCAGCACATAGGCATCGCGCCAGTCAGAACCACCGGTAGAGGTGGTGTACACCGCGTATCTAGCGTCTTTGCTGAAGTCAAGGCTACCCAAAGAAGTAGTGCCGTCTTCCGACAGTTTGTTGGGGTCCAGGAACAGTTCCGGGGTGCCGTTCAGGCCTTTCTGGCGGTACAAGACGCTCTGGTTCTGGAGGCCGTCGTTTTTGTAGAAGTAGTAATAGTCGCCTTCCTGAAAGGGTGCGCCGTATTTAGGGTAGTTCCAGAGTTGAGTGAGCCGCTGCTTGATTTGCTCCCGGAACGGGATTTTAGCCAGATAATCAAAGGTGACTTCGTTTTGTTGTTTGACCCATGCCGCTACGTTCTCGGCGGTATCGGCTTCCAGCCAGCGGTACGGGTCTGGCACCTGCGTGCCGTGGTAGGTATCTACGTGGTTTATCTTTTCGGTTTTCGGGTACATCATGCTCAAAGGTTTGGCGGCCCCTGCGGGCGAATTGGCAGCTGCGTTGATAACTGCTGCTGCTGTAGGTGAAGCGGACGGCGTTTTGGTTTTGCAGCCGGTGATTGCCGCCAAGGCAGCAACCCAGATAAACGTAAAGGATCTGTTCATGTTTATAGGCGTTAGTATCACCAGGTAAAGCGTGGGGTTTTCTTTATTGCAATTTACAAAACCGAAGCCTCTTTTGAAGCATTCCTACCTGTTCCTCTCCAGCAAAGTTCCGTGGCTAACTTCACGCCCGGAAAGTACAGCAAGCCACTCAAGTAATAGTGGTTCTCCTGCAGCCTTTGCCGGTAGGCTTCAAACCCATAATAGACATCTTCCTGCCCATCTTCATAGGTTCTAATATAAGTGGCACTCTGTTTTATGCCAGTAAAACGAAAATCGGAGGGAAAACGGTATTGCTTCCGGTACTGTCTAAAGATGAGGCTATAGGGAAAGAACAAACACAGAATGGTCAAGCAGGCCACCACAAAAAAGATCAGAAACGCGAACTGGTTGAGCAGGTGAAAGCCGATTAGCAGCGCCCCCATCCAAGGCCGTAGTGGCGGGTGCCAGGCTGCGGCTACCGCCGAAGTCAGGCCGTAGACCACCATTACAAACCCTAGCTGCCACACCCACGGGTAGTCCAGAAACAGGTGCACAAACGTGAGCGGTTGGTCATAGTCTCTAAAACTGACCAGCGCATTGTACAAAGCCGCCTGGGGCTTGAGCCAATGCACGTCTGCGGAGGCAGAGAGGAGCTTCTTACCCAGCGCCGCTATCTTCCAAAGCCCGGAGAGGGTGTACACAAACAGCAGCCCGAAGTAGAACCAGTTGATGCTCGTGTACTGCATCTTGTCTGGCTTGTTCACGCCCGGCTTTTCTACCGCTACAAAAGTTAGGAAGAGGTGGGCCAGCAGAAACAGGTGGTTTACGTGCGGCAGATACCCATAGCTCCACAGCACCAGGTTCATCCACAGCAACGCCGCCGCCAACACCACCTGAGGGATTACGGCCTGTTTATAGAAAATCTTGCCCAAATTAGTTAAACCCGCCATGACGGCTACTCCCCAGAAAACTTCTTTACCGGGCAAAGCCGGTGCCACCACTTTGCCTATGAGGGTGAGTGGTTCATACAGCGCAGCGGGCCGGCCAAGGTACTGGTCAAACTTTACCAGCGCCCAATACAGCCAGATAAAGGTGAAAAGCCGAAGAAACAGTTCGGCATGGAAGAAGTCTGCACTGGCACGCAGGTAGCGGTTGAAAGCACCAGAATCGCTGGTCTTTGACTTTCGGGAAGCGTTTGAGGCTATGTTATCAGAAACGGACAACGGTATCGGCTTTATATTTTCCTGGATGGTGCAGCAGTTCCTCTACCGTAGTAGTCTCCCGAACTATGCGGTATTCTTGGGCTTGGGGGTGTAGGTATTTCACCAACGTTCGTAATCTCTGACGGCTGTTGCTTGTGTTAGCGGTATCTGACAGGGTGCGGTTTACCCAATAATCCAAGGTATAGACGTAATCATCCTGGTCAAAGGAACGGGTAGGGCGTACGGCTTGTCGTTGGAAAGTGGTTTCTCCGGGGCTGCGTGTGTACACCCGGTACGTGCTGTATTGGTTGTCATTGCCGCGCGGTTGGGTGAACAGCTTCCAATTGGCAAAGGGGTACAGTTCTCCCCAACTTTTAATCAGGGTAAAAGAAGAGCCTAATGACCCCAGAATACTAATCCCCACCAAAATTTGCAGGCAGACCAGTCGCCTAGAAGAGGAAAGCATACGCACACCAAAATTACCCCGTCTATATTAGAGAAAACATTCTTACAATCCCAATAAAGGAAGTGGAGACCGGCAAATCAGCCGCTATTGGGGTATCACTACAAAGCATAATTTCACTCGCTCGCCTCTGGCGAGTGTGAGCTACCTGCGGCGTCCCGCCGCTTTATGAATGTTTACCCAAAATGAGCAGAGAAGCGACCAGAGGCCGCAGGTAGCCCACGCTCGCCTCTGGCGAGCGTGGGTTCCTTTCTATTTTAGTATTAGGTCTGGGAGGCAGCTAGCACTATTATTTCACCTTAAAATAAATTTTCCCGGCCACGCAATATACCCTTACCTTCTTCCGTTTTAGAGGAGAAATAGTTGTTGTGTAACGTTGCAAAAGGATCTGGCAGACTTCGCTGGATCTTTTTGTGTTTCTACCCAATCTGGTTTTCTCCTTCTTTCTGTAAAACAGCCCTCCAAAGTAGTGCCTATACTTGTCAGAGTTGCCCGTCTTCGGCCCAAGGCCGATAAAGAAAACCTGCGAAAGAACTACATTTCCCCCTTTCTCTTTTTAAGCTGATTTCCTCAAAACAGGCCATAAACAAAAACTCCTGACTAGCTGAAGGACAATAACGTAGGTTGTTCCTCCGTTAAAATCCCGAAGTAGTTTCTGTTTAGCTTTTTGAGGCATTTACCTGTTTGGGGTAGGTGCCTCAATTTTTATAGGCAAACACTTCTGCCATCATCCGTACAGGCAATTAATTCCGTAGGTATATTGCATGGGCGCCACCTGACCAGTATCTTTCAAAGCCCGGAAAAGCCATAAGTTTCTTACTACTCAGCAGTTCTATTCAGTGTTTATATGAAGCATAGCTTTACTCGCCTTTTCTCTTCCTTTTTCAAGAGCTTTTCTCCTGTTTTAGTGATAACCTTGGGGCTCTTCTACGCTGCTTCGGCCCAAGCTCAGGATGCCTGTCTGCTGATTCCGTTGTCCTTGGAGGAGCGCATCCAAACCGCCGAGGTGGTGGTAGAAGGGAAAGTGATCAGTCAGAAATCCTTTTGGGACGAGAAGCACCAGAATATTTACACCGCTAACCAGGTAGAAATCTACAAAGTATTCAAAGGAACGCCTACTGCCACCACGGTGGAAATTATTACCGAGGGTGGTCGGGTTGGCTTGGACATGCACGTGTACTCGGCTACGCTTCAGCTTAAAAAACAGCAGCAGGGTATTTTCTTTCTGCAGTCCTCTAAAGGCAAGGCAACAGGAGCGCGCTACTCTGTTTTTGGCAGTTTGCAGGGCTTCATCAAGTACCAACTCACGGAGGGCACCGCCAAAGATCCATTCACTAAATACAACTCTATTCCGCTGCAACTTTACGGCTCGCTGGAGCGATTGTCAGGTGCCTCTCTGCGTAGGATAAAAGCCAATGCAGAACTAGAAGAAGCCCTTAAACCTGTACTTCCCGCGTCCAATCAGCGAAGATTGATTCCGTTGATCAGTGGTTTCAGCCCGGCCAGCCTGAGAGCGGGTACCGGCGACGTGTTAACCATTAACGGCAGCAACTTCGGGGCTACCCGCGGGACCGGATATGTAGAATTCCGGAACGCCGATGACGGCGGCAAGACTTTTATCCAGCCGCTCCCTTCTGATTATCTGAGTTGGTCAGACACGCAGATAAGAGTAAAAGTACCTTCGTACGGAATAGATGGCGGAACCGCCGGTAGCGGAGATTTCAGGGTAGTGAACAATGACCCTAACACCGCTACGTCGCCCACTGCCTTGAACATTGTCTTTGCGCATTCTAACGTGGGCTATGAAGACGAAGCACGGGGCATTGAAGAGCAGAGTTACCAGCCCAGGCTTATCTCCCAGAACGACAGAGGCGGGTACACCTTCCGGTTTGGTGCCAGCTTTGAAGCCAATACTCCGGCTCTGTACGCCTTTAAACGCTCTATGAACGAGTGGTCCTGCAACACCTTTATCAATTGGGTAGCTGCTTCCAATGAACCTGTGGTTACCACCGCCGAGGATGACGTAAACTCCGTGCGGTTTGCCAATTCCGGGGAGTTGCCCACTAATGTGCTAGGCCGAACCATTAGCCGCTACCGGGGCTGCATCTCGGGCAACGTGGTGAATTTCTGGGTACGTGAGATTGACATGGAGTTCTCGCCGCGCTCAGACTGGCAGTACGGACCGGATGTGTCCACCAACCGTCAGTTCGATTTCCAGGCCGTGGTAGTTCACGAACTAGGGCACGGACATCAGTTAAGTCACCTCATTTTGCCTAAGGCCATCATGCACTACGCGGTGGCACCGGGTCCGGCTTCCAGAACTCTAAATGCCGAGAATGATATTGCCGGCGGTAATTACGTGATGGCCCGCAGCAGCGCTACTTTTCCCTGCAACGTAGACCCCATGGAACCCAAAGCAGCCAATGCCTGCGCTATTCCGGTGGAATTGATTGAGTTGGAAGGACAACTGACTGCCAACAACCAGGTTTTACTCCAGTGGACCACCCAGCAGGAAACCGGTTTAACGGAGTTTGTGGTGGAAAGAAGCCCAGACGGCGACACCTACACCTCACTTGGGCGGGTAACGGCCAGCGGCAACTCTACCGTGCCCAGATCCTACCAGTTCACAGACACCGCTCCTTTCTCCCAGCTTAACTTCTACCGCCTGCGGCTGGTCAGAACCAACAACACCGAAGAATTCTCTGAGGTAGCGCAAGTGGCTGGCCCTGGCTTTGTGCGTCAGTTAGCGCCAAATCCCGGCGGAAACCAGACCTCGCTGTATTTCAATGCAGCCCAGGAAGACAGAGTACAATTGTCTATTTATGATATCTCTGGCCGACTCTACCGCACGTTTGAAATAGTAGTTACCCCAGAATCTAACCGCTACGATCTTACTCTGTTTCCTGAAAACGAAGACGAAAAGACTCCCATTGTGCGAGGGCTGCTGCTGATCAGATGGACCACTTCGCGCGAGAGCGGCACTATCCGGTACCTGAAGCTAGAATAGCGTTTCTGTTTTCTGTAGACGGTTTATTGAATTTGGTAGTTCTGAAAAGTAAATGATCGACAAAATTAAAACACTCGCTCGCCTCTGGCGAGTGTGAGCTACCTGCGGCGTCTCGCCGCTTTGTGAACGTTTACCCAAAATGAGCGGAGAAGCGACCAGAGGCCGCAGGTAGCTCACACTCGCCAGAGGCGAGCGAGTGAAATCATTACCAAATTCCGAAACCATAAAAAGCGGGTCTACAAAGAGCACTGTGCCTTTATAGACCCGCTTCTGCTTTACAGCCCTTTTCCTCAAAACACACCTAAAACCTGGTACTGCTGCCGTTTGGGTTTGCTTTGCAGCGTGGGTAGCCGTAGCTTCGGGTTTAGAGTTTTGCCATGCCACAGATGAACTGGGAGCGCCTGATCTCCAAGAAACGCTTTGATGCCCAAACCATAGAACACGCCACAGATGAGTCAGTGCGCGGGGAATTCCAGCGCGATTATGACCGGCTAGTGTTTTCCACCCCTTTCAGGCGGTTACAGAACAAAACGCAGGTAATGCCCATGCCCGAGAGTGATTTCGTGCACAACCGTCTTACCCATAGTCTGGAAACCTCCTGCGTGGGCCGTTCTCTGGGCCGAATGGTAGGTAAAGTGTTGCTGGAGCGGCATCCGGCTATTCTGGAGGCGCACCCCGGCATGCTGGAATCTGATTTCGGGGACATGGTGGCGGCGGCCTGCCTTACGCATGATATTGGGAACCCACCTTTCGGGCACTCCGGCGAAGACGCCATTTCCTCTTTCTTTAGAAGCCCCGAGGCCGCTACGTATCTGACGGGTTTAACGCCTGCCCAAATTTCTGACCTCCAGAATTTTGAAGGCAATGCCGCCGGGTTCCGCATTATCACCCATACGTATCCGGGCCAGAGCACCGGCTCCTGCGGCATGCGGCTTACCTACAGCACCCTTGCTACGTTTACCAAATACCCGCGCCCCTCAGACGCCGTGGTGAAAGGCACTAAACGGGCGAGCGAGAAAAAATACGGCTTCTTTCAGGCCGAACAGGCGCATTTCAGCAAGATAGCCCAAGAACTGGGTATGCTCCCGGCGGGTGAAAACGCATTCCACCGGCACCCCATGGCCTTTCTGGTAGAAGCCGCCGATGATATCTGTTACCGCATCATTGACTTTGAAGACGGTTGCCGCCTGGGTTTGATTCCGTTTGAACAGGCCAAAGAATTGCTGCACCCTCTCTTAAACGAGCGGCCGGGCAAAGTTCACAGCACCACCTTCCATGACTGGCGGGAGCAATTGGGTGTCTGGCGCGCGGTCATCATCAACCACCTGATTTATGAATGCGCCGGTATCTTTCTGGAGCACGAAGCTGAAATCCTGAACGGCACCTTTGATCAGTCGTTGATTAACCTGGTTCAGCACAAAGCTGCCCTAGACGAGATCAAGAAAATTTCCATTGACCGCATTTACCGGCACCGCCCGGTGCTGGAGATTGAAGCCGCCGGTTTTGAAGTGCTGGGCGGCTTGTTGGAAGCATTCCTGAAAGCTGCCTTTGATCCATCGGCGGGCCGCCACCGCAAGTACCTGGATCTGGTCCCCGACCAATTCCTGGGTCCGCAGCGCCAATTCTCCCCAGACGCCTACGAGAAAATCCTCAACATCACCGACTTTATCTCAGGCCTCACAGACAGTAGCGCTATCAGCTTGTTCCGTAAGATCAAAGGGATTGAGCTGCCCAGAATGTATTAAAGATTGCTGATTGTAGGTTGAAGACCGTAGAGAGATTCCTGTTTAGGCACTGTTTTGCGAAAGCAGCCCAGAAACGAATACATCCTCCCCACTTTGTCATCTTGGAAAGATCTTGTGGGCGAACTAGTAAGGCTCTTAGTGGCTGTCATTCCCGTTTGCTCACGAAATCCTTTCCGGGAACAAAAGAGGATAGAAAATTTCATTGCCTTAGTCACTCGCTCGCCTCTGGCGAGTGTGGGATACCTGCGGCCTCTGACCGCTTCTCTGCTCATTTTGGATAAACGTTAACAAAGCGGCGGGACACCGCAAGTATCCCACACTCACGAGACGCGAGCGAGTACTCTCTTTTTAAAAGATGATGGTTTTGTTATTGCTCACAAATACCTTCTCCGCGAAAACCAACTTCAGCGCCTGCGCCAGCACTATCTTCTCCACATCCCGGCCAGACTGGGCCATGTCACGAGCGCCTTGGGCATGATTGACCTGAATCACGTTCTGCGCGATGATGGGCCCTTCGTCTAAATCACTGTTCACAAAATGGGCGGTGGCACCTATGATTTTCACCCCACGTTCGTACGCCTGCCTATACGGATTGGCCCCAATAAAGGCGGGCAGGAATGAGTGATGAATGTTGATGATGCGGTTAGGAAACTGCGCCACAAACCCGGAACTCAGCACCCGCATGTACTTGGCCAGCACCACGTATTCGGGGGCATAGCTGGCTATGACCTGGCTCATTTCCTGGTCATGCTCCTCGCGGGTTTTCTGCTCATGCGACACATGATGGAACGGAATCCCGAAGCGGCTCACCAGCGACTCCAGTTCTGCATAGTTGCCCAGCACGGCCAGAATGTTCGCGTTGAGGTCGCCGTACTCGTGGCGCAGCAGCAAATCGCCTAAGCAATGGTGCTCTTTGGTTACCAGTAGCACAATGTTCTTCTTGCGTTCCGGCACCAGCCTGATGTTCGCCTCCGGCGGAAGTTCGGCCTTCAGTTCCTGTACCAGCATTTCAGGATATACTTCGCCCGCCAGCTCGGCCCGCAGGAAGAAGTGGTTCTGCTGGCGGTCTACAAACTCATCATTGCTTGTAATGTTGAGGTTGTTCCGGAAAACAATCTGCGTAATGGTGAAGATAAGACCCTTGCGGTCTGGGCAATCAATGAGCAGGAAATTAACCATAGCGTAGGGGTGACAGGTGCGCTGTTTACAGCCGATTTCAGCTAAAATAGACCATAAACAGATGGTACGGATAAGAAGCAGATACGGAGTACGGAGCTCCTGCGCTTACAGGCGTAGTTTCAATTGAGGCAGGTTTCTGAGTTCTTTAAACGTCTCCAGCAAACCCAGTTGCTTCATGACCGCTCCTGCGTTAGGCAAACCCACCACCTGCCAGTAACTGCCCTGGTCGCGCATCTGCACTTCCACAATGACCGGGTTTGGTTGTGAAGGCACGCGCAGGTCTAAGCCTACAACCGCTAAGGTGTCGGTGCGGTTTACGTAGGAGATACCTTCCAGGCGGCTGTTGGTCAAGGGGTTTTCCTGCAGCAGTTTCTGGATGGGCAGCACGGCCTGTAACTGTTCCCACTCTTCCTCACTTACGGCAGCGGGCCTGCCGTTCACGGACCGGCGGTGCGCTACGTAATCTTCAATACCGCCTCGCAAAGACTGCAATACTTCCTGCTTTTTAGACGCCATGGCCATGCCCAGCGCCATAGCCGCCAAGGCCTGCTCTTTTTGGGGCAACTCGGCCATGCCAGCCTTTACCGCCTGGTCCAGGAAACTGGCGGTGGTGCGGTCCACGTCTACGTACTTCTCCAGCGCCACCAAGTCGCGGTTATCAACGGCCTGCTTTATTTGGTAAAGGGAAAATTCCGGGCCTTGGGCATAACGCTTGTACAGCCAGTAGCCTACGGCTCCCACCAATACCAGCACCGAGAGCCAAACCATGGTTTTTTTCATAGCGAAGTCATCTATTCTGAGTAGAAAATCTTTTAACGTAAAAGCCCGGCGTCCGCTACCCGTCTCTCTCCAGAAGATGAAATTTTTCTTTCTTCTGTTTTTCGGCCACCATGAAGATAGCTTTTCTACCGAAAGCCCCAAAACAGAACCGCCGCCCCGTTTAGCGCTTGATCTCAGAAAATCAGGAGCTAAACGGGGCGGCGGCCTTTCGTCTTGATAGCTTTCTAGAGCATACCCGCACCAATGGCGATGAGGGCACCGGCCAGAGTCGCTAAGAGTTTGCCTCTGTTAAAGCGGTGCTCGGGGCTGGTTTCAAACAAAATAGTGGTAGAGATGTGCAGGAAATTCCCCACTACCAAGCCAGACAGCACCGTGTATGCCTCACTGGAAAGCAGTTTTTCCAAGGCCACGTAATTACTGAACAGCAGACCCAGCGGCGAGGCCACCGCAAACAGTAACAGGTACCCGAAGGCCTTCTTGAAACTATGCAGCTGCGTCACCAGCACCGACATCAGCGCAATGGCCGCCGGAATATGGTGCAGCGCGATACCCGCCAGAATATGGTAGAAATTATCGCCTACGTGGGTGTGGGTGTGCAGGTGCTCATGCACTTGCTGGGCGGCCATGCGGCTCTGCACCATCACGCTTCCCTCCAGAAAAGAGTGGATAATGAGCGAGGTCAGTAACAGCACCGGCACCGAGCCGCCGTGGTGGTGGTGGTGATGTCCGTTTCCCTGCTGCGGATGCGCGTGAATGTGGCCGTGCTCTACGCCGTGCGAAAACACCTCCAGTACCAACTGCAGAAAGAAGCCCGCCAGAATATAGAACCCCACGCGGTGCGGGTCTTGCGTGCTGAGCAGCACGTCTGGCAGAATGTGCAGAATGGTAAGCGCAAACAAATACGCCCCACTGAACGCCAGCAGCAACTTCAACCAGCGCTGGTTGTCTTTGGGGAGAAAGCGCACGAGCCAGCCCGCGCCCAAAACGGTAAAGAATAGAACGGAAACCGCTACTATCATGTAGAATATTTCTTCAGAATGAAAATCATGCGTTCGCTCTTCTCCGGGTCATACGGCCCCAGACGGTAATCACCATACACATCGGCAAGCCGAAGGTTGGCCATCTGGAAGTACTCTATAAATTCCGGGTAGCGGAGCGCCCGCACTCTTTCTATAAATTTATACGGCTGGCCCTGGTCTTCAAACGCAATGGTCTTGAAAATGAAACCAGCCTCTACTTTGCGGGTAATATGGAAGGTGATGCCCTCCACCTCTTTGGTCTCCTGGGCTACCAGTCTCCCAATGACCCGCTGCGTGTTCATGAAATCAATCACCAACTTGCCGCCGGGTTTAAGCGAGGCCGTAGTAGCCCGCAAAGTGACCACATTCTCATAATCTGCCTTGAAATACCCAAAGGAGGTAAACAGGTTAAAGACAAAGTTGAACGCCTCTGGCCTGAACACCTCGCGCATGTCATGCACAAAGAAATGCAGCTTCTCGTTCTCAAACTGTTTGGCATAGGCAATGCTCTGCTCAGACAAATCCAGGCCCGTCACTTCATAGCCCTTCTGGTTCAGATAGACAGAATGCCGTCCCCGTCCGCAGGCCAAGTCCATGAGTTGGCAGTCCGGTTTCGGCCTCAGCCGATGCAAGAGATTGTCCAAAAACAGTTGGGCCTCTTGGGCGTTGCGGTTCTTGTACAGAATATGGTAGTAAGGCGAATCAAACCAGGTATGAAACCATTCTGCCGGATGTGTCATGCAAGTGCGGATATGAAGCAGTCCATGTAGTTACCCGGCGCGCTCACGCGGGACAAAACCCTTATCTGGTGGTTGTGCTGTCAGCGGAGGCGTGGAAGTCTGGGTTCTTCTCCAGGTCCATGCCGCACACCGGGCATTTGCCGGGCTGCATACTGGCACTGCCTTCGCATTTCATAGGGCAGATGTACGCTAGTTGCGCGGTTTGGGCCGCGGTACTGTCTGCTGTGGCAGTAGTTTCCTGCTCTGTGCCAGCAGTGGTGGGCTGCTCAGTGCCAGAAGAGTTATTGCAGGAAGAAACAAACGCTACTGAGGCCAAGGTCATGCCCCAGGTTAAGAAAATCTTTCTCATAGAAAATAGAAGGTACGCCGAAGCCCGTTTCAAGGCTGTTTTTGGTAAAACAACCCTGAAACGGGCTTCAGAAAAGGTTGATTATTGGTGGCGGTCTGTTGACGCGTTGTTCTCTATCGCTTCTTTCTGGTTGCTTTTCTGGTTAGGAAGCGTGCCTTTCTGAGCACCTGGCGCAGTCTGGTTCTCGTGCTCATCGTGGTTAATCAACACATCGTTAGGAGTTTCCTCTTCACTGCGGCCATTGTCAATGTTAGAGGTGTTGTTGCGCATCCCTGGGGGCACAGAGTCATCAGAAACTTTAACTTCAGGGCGCAGGTCAGAAGGTTGGCTGCTGCAGGAAGCCAGCAAAAGGGCACCAGCTAAGGCGAAAACGGAAAGTGTATTTTTTATCATTTTTCAGAAAATTAAGTCTTAAACAGGTTCTGTTGTTTAGAGCTTGCTTGAATTTCAGGTTTGCTGGCGAAAATGGCCAGAGAAAGGTTCTGCGGAAGCATTTCTTGAGCTACATAGCAGGGCTATGAAGCGAGAAAAAGGCGAATGCAGGTTCTTTTTATGGTCGTTTGCAGCGCAAAGATGAAATATAAACATGCTCTTAAGACGCTTACGCGGGAATAAAGTTTTTACGGCGCAACAGCGACTCCATGAGCTTGATGTCATTAGGGCTGTTGAAGATTTTGAACGGCAAATGCAGAAACACCGGCACGTTGAAGTTCCTGGCAATCCAGCCTTTCCAGCCTTTGGGCAGTTGGTCCTCGGCGGGGCCTTTGAGGTACATCTGGTAGGCGTCTTTGGTTTGGGTCACGCGCTCAATCATGTCCCATTGCAGGGCCATACCTTCGCGGTCGTTGCGTTTCATGAGAATCTGGCGTTGGTCTATCTCAAACATGACGCGCTCAAACAGCACGTTGCTTTGCTCCATCTGGGTTACGCCCATCACCTGCGCAGAACGCACCAAAATGTAGAGAACAGTCACAATTACAGCCCCAGCTACCCACCACCAGGAGAAAGCAAAAGCGGCTGGCAGAGAGAACAGCACCAGCGGAATTAACGCGCGCCACCATTCTTTTTTCCAGACCTGTACCAGCGCCATCTTGGCGTAATCGTTCTTATCTAATTGATTTTTCTTCGTCCGGATGGCCAATGGGTTGAAAGGCTGTTGCTGTTGTACCCGCTGTCCGCCGCGTTGATTTGGTTGTTGCATAACTCTGTGGTATCACGTAGCAAGTATCATGTATCATGATGTTCCACCTGCCAACCTGCTGCTTTCTACGCTACTACCTTTATTGGTTTAATTATTCTCTGTTATTCTTTTTAAATCGTGCTACTTGCTACACGATACTTGCTACTATTTAAACGCCTTCAAACTAAGGTCCAGACTGCGGTTAGAGTGCGTTAAGGCGCCCACGGAAATGTAGTTCACCCCAGTCTCGGCTACGGCTCTGATGGTTTCTTCTGTGATTCCGCCGGAAGCTTCGGTTTCATAGCGGCCACCAATCAATTCTACGGCTTCGCGCAGCAAAGGTACTGCAAAGTTGTCTAGCATGATGCGGTCAATACCACCGGTCTCCAGCGCTTGCCGTACTTCGTCCAAGTTGCGGGTTTCCACTTCAATCTTGAGGGGTTTGCCCAGTTTCTCCAGGTAACGGTGCGTGGCTTCAATGGCTTGTCTGATGCCACCCGCATAGTCTACGTGGTTGTCTTTGAGCATAATGAGGTCATACAACCCGAACCGGTGGTTGGTGCCGCCGCCAATCAATACCGCCCATTTTTCCATCATCCTAAAGTTAGGCGTGGTTTTGCGGGTGTCCAGCAGTTTGGCGCCGGTGCCATCAATCATTTTGGCCAGGTGCTGCGTGTAGGTGGCAATGCCGCTCATGCGCTGCATGCAGTTCAAGACCAGACGCTCGGCGGTTAAAATAGATTGGGCTTTGCCGTGCACGGTGAAAGCAATGTCACCGTGGTTGATTTGGGCACCGTCTTGCAAAAACACCTCCAAACGGAGCGTGGGGTCTACTTCATGGAAGATTTTCCAGGCCAGCTCTACCCCGGCCAGCACACCGCGGTCTTTTACCAGGAGCTTGGCCTGCTTCTGGGCACTCTCGGGAATAGAAGCCAATGACGAATGGTCGCCATCAGCTATGTCTTCCTGCAGGGCCTGCCGGATAAATGCCCTAATGCCTTCTTGGGTAAGGTAGGATGCTTTCACAACGCAAAAATAAAAAAAGGCACCGAACTATCGGTGCCTTTTCTAACTATCGGCGCAAAGCGGCCAATTATATTTCGGTTGAAAGCAGAAGCCTGGTGTCTTCTACTTAAACTCTATGGTGTCAATCTTATAGGCATCCCCGTATTTCTTCACCTTCACCACTACGTTGTAGCGGCCGGCTTTGTGATTGTATTTGCCAATGGCGTAGCGCTGGCCGTCTTCAGAACCGCCCTGGTGGTCAAAACTGAAACTTACCGGCGCATTTTTGCTGAAGAAGTTCCGCACTACCATTTCGGCCTGGCTCTGGCTGAAACTGCCGTTGTCGCCGTCTATGTTCACGTCTACTTTAGAATTGAAGTAGCGGGCCAAGTCACGGGAAGACCCCGCTTTGATAGCCGACTGGATTCCGCCCATTACGTCAGATTGAGCAGCCACCGGTCCGGTACCTATCAGCATCCCCAACAGCACCACGGTCATCGCCAACAATCCCTTTAGATTTTTCATGTCTCTTTTTAAGCAAGTTTTACTCAACACATGCCAAAACTATGCCAAAGGCAGATAAGTTCACACGCCTAAAGATACAGGAAATCTGCAGAATCAAAGGGCAAACGCAACTTTTTACAGCCGGGCTTGTATCTTTACGCCCATGAGCAAGAAGGTACTTTTGATGATTCTAGACGGCTGGGGCCTGGGAACAGACCCTTCCGTATCGGCGATAGCCCAAGCCAATACTCCATTCATGGATTCTTTGTTTCAACGGTTTCCGCATGCGCGGCTGGAAGCCTCTGGTGAGGCCGTTGGCTTGCCCGAGGGCCAGATGGGCAACTCTGAGGTAGGCCACATGAACCTGGGCGCGGGCCGCGTGGTGTACCAAGACTTGGTGAAAGTGAACGTAGCCATTAGAGAGAAAACGCTAGACCAGAACCCCGTGCTGCAAGACGCCTTTCAGTTCGCCCGCGAAAACGGCAAGCCGGTGCACTTCATAGGTTTGGTATCAGACGGCGGCGTACACTCGCACATTGAGCACTTGAAAGCGCTTTGTTCGCTGGCGCAGGCAAGAGGGCTTGAGAACGTGTTTGTGCACGCCTTCACCGACGGCCGCGATACCGACCCTAAAGGCGGCTTAGCTTACTTAACCGATTTACAAAACCACTTGGACACTACCGGCGGAAAGCTGGCCTCCATCATTGGCCGCTACTACGCCATGGACCGCGACAACCGTTGGGAGCGCGTGAAACTAGCCTATGACCTGCTGGTAAACGGCCAGGGCAAAGCCACGAAAGACTGGAAAGAAGCTTTACAGGCATCTTACAACGAAGGCGTGACCGATGAATTCATTCAGCCCATTGTGTGCCTGGATGAAAACGACCAACCCACAGCGCACATAAAAGACGGCGATGTGGTGATTTGCTTTAACTTCAGAACCGACCGGGGCCGCGAGATTACCCAAGCCTTGACCCAACGCGAGTTCCCCGAGCAGGACATGCACCCATTGAGCCTCCGCTACTACACGCTCACCAACTATGATGACACCTTTGTAGGCGTGCAACCCATCTTTGACAAAGACAACCTGGCCAATACGCTGGGCGAAGTGCTGGAGCACGCCGGTAAAACCCAGATCAGGATTGCCGAAACTGAGAAATACCCGCACGTGACGTTCTTCTTCTCCGGTGGCCGCGAGTTGCCGTTTGAGGGCGAAAAGCGCTTGTTGTGCCCATCTCCGAAGGTGGCTACCTATGACCTTCAGCCCGAGATGAGCGCCTTTGACATCAGAGACGCCATTGTACCGGAAATAGAAGCAGAAACCGCCGATTTCATCTGTTTGAATTTCGCCAACCCAGACATGGTAGGCCACACCGGCGTGTTTGAAGCAGCCGTAAAAGCCGTGGAAACCGTGGACCAATGTGCCCAAGCCGTCGTGACTGCGGCCTTAGCGCACGGCTACGCGTCCATCATCATCGCAGACCACGGCAACGCCGACATGATGCGCAACCCAGACGGCACGCCCAATACCGCCCACACCACCAACCTGGTGCCTATCATCTTAGCAGATGAAGACTACCAGGGTACACTGCTGGACGGTAAACTAGGCGATATTGCGCCTACGGTACTGGCCTTGTTAGAAGTGCAGCCTCCAGCCGAAATGACGGGAACATCTTTGCTTGCGCCTAAGATTGTATAGCTTCTTTTAGCTGTTCAAACGGAGATGGAGAAGCTTCTTTGGCGTTCTCTATCTCCGTTTGGCAGTCTGTCTAGAAATGTAATAATTTTACTCGCTCGCTCCTGGCGAGTGTGAGCTACCTGCGGCGTCTTGTCGCTTTGCACGCATTTATTCAAAATGAGCAGAGAAGCAGCCAGAGGCTGCACGTAACCCACACTCGCCAGAGGCGAGCGAATGATATCTTTCGTTCATCATTACTTCGGCGTTCTCCATCTCCGTTCTTTGTCTGTTTTCCGTAGAACAATCCTAAAACACCCGTTGCTTACCTTTTCTTCCACAAGACCCATGCTTCACCTTCTGCCTGTCCGTTTTCGGTTTAAGACTTCATTCCTTGCACTGCTTGCCGTTTGCACGCTGGGAACCACTGCCTGCCAAGAGGAAACGGCGCCGCCGGTCATGCAGAGTACCCACCAGGCCTATGATTTAGTAGGTTTTCTGGACCAGGAAGTCAAAGCGCTTACAGAGCAGCAAGCCGCCTCGCGCAAAACCGTTTCTGAGGCCGGAACCCTGAAAGAGTCTAAAACTATTTCTTCTATGAACTGGTCTGAGGAGTTGGGGGTCTTCGCCGATGCGGATATCAACAAACCGGCATTGAAAGGGCTCTTCACCAAGCAGGTTTCTTCCAATGCACAAGGGCAGCAGGTACTGCACTACAAGGCTGCAGACGGAGCCGACACCAATGTGCAGGAAGTGACCTACACCTTAGATGCCCAAGGCCAGTTGGTACAGCTAGACGCCACCATTGTGCAGGAAAACATGTTTTTTAACACGCGCAAGCAAATGCACCTGGAGGCCCACTCGGGACCTTCGCCCCGCCTCATTAGGTACCATTTGGATGAAACGCAGAAACTGCTCTTGATGGGGGCCGACCGTTACAGCATCACGGGTGAAGTGGTGGGAAGCAACCAGCGCTAGGCCGTTTATTCGCTTACTTTCGTAAAATACCTGATTTTCACGCTGCCCGGCACCAGTTTGGTGTCTTTGGGAATGCCTTTGTGGGAATCTTGGTACTGGTGGCTTTTGTACCAGGTCTTGAAACTTTCCTCATCGTCCCAATACGTCATGAGCCAGATCTCATTGGGGCTGTCCTGCGGAGACAACACTTCCAGTCTCTGGAAACCCGGGGCATCGTCTACTAAATGGGGTCTATTCTTGAACGCCTCTTTTACACTAGCTTCGGTGTCATTGGCGATGGTAAAGGAACTAAGGGAAACGAACATAAGGCAAAAATAAAGTTTCAGCTTCTATCCCTACCCATATTTTCTAAGAAAGATTTGATAATAACCATCTAGTTAGGGATTTTTGCAACGTATTTATACGCACCGCGTTAATCGCATTCCTTCCTTCGTCCTTTCATGCCGCCTGAGGAAGCAACAATGTCATGCAGAATTATCAAAACTTCCAAGTGGACCTGTCTAACTGTGACACGGAGCCCATCCACCACATAGGTCGCATTCAACCTCATGGCTTTCTTCTGGTATTGGACCAAGAAACCCTGCAGATAGAGCAGGCCAGCAGAAATGTGGGCGACTACCTTTCTGTGTCTTTAGAAGAAGTGCTGGGCAAGTCGCTGGAGAGTTTTCTCTCGCCCACAGAAACCACCTTTGACCCTCAGTTACCGGGCACCCACTTCCTTTCTTTGAAAGGAATTCCGTTTATAGGCTACCTTCATAAATCTGAGGCGAAACTGGTGCTGGAATGTGAACCCTGCGTTCCGTATCCAGATGCGGAGAAGATGCACCACAACACCATTCTCTGCCAACTGCACAACCACCTCAACCACTTATACACTCTGGAAGAGGTAGCCGAAACCGTGGCCGACACGCTGCGCACCATCCTGCACTATGACCGCGTAGACGTTACCCAGTTTGACCAGGAGTGGAATACGGATGTGATTGCCGAAAGTCGTGTTCCGCACCTGCATTCCTTTATTGGGCACCATTTTCCGGCTACGGATATTCCGGCCCCGGCGCGGGAATTGCTGCTGCACAAACATGTGCGCCATATTCCAGATGTGAACGCCCAGGCTGTGGCCATTTTCCCGTACCTGAACCCAACTACGGGCGCGCCTACCAACATCCTGAAGTCAGAACTGCGCAATCCTTCTGAGATACACCTGGAGTACGTCCGGAATACGGGGGTGGCGGCCACCATCTCGTTCTCCATCATTGTCAAAAACAAGCTGTGGGGCGTTATTGCGTGCCACCATGTGCAACCGGCGTACGTGGACGTTTGGCGGCGGCAACTCTGTGATCTGGTCACCAAAACCTTCGGGAATGTGATTGCCTCCATTCAGGAGAAGCGCGACCAGGAGCAATTTGAGCGTTACAAGCAGGCAGAACAGGCATTGGTGCAGCACTTGAACAGCGGCTTGTCTATGCCCGAAGGCCTGTTTCACCAACAGCCCACGTTACTGGACCTCACGGAAGGTCACGGTGCGGCCCTGCTACTGGATGGCACTTTAACCACCTTCGGCATTACGCCCACGCAAGAGCAGATCAGGGAAATGGTGCAATGGCTTTCTGAGCACGTCTCTGACGGTGTGTTTTGTACCCGCCAACTGGCCGTTGAATGGCCCGCCGCCAAGGACTATGCTGAAGCCGCCAGTGGCCTCATGGCGTTGGAGATTTCGCGCTACAACCAGGAGTACCTGCTGTTCTTCAAACCAGAGATAAACGAAACCAGAACCTGGGCCGGAAACCCAGAGAAGCCTGTTTCTACTGATAATTTGGGAATTCACCCCAGAAAGTCCTTCGAGAAATGGATAGAGGTTATCAAAGGCAAATCAAAGCCCTGGAGCCTGAACGAGGTGGAGATTACCCAGATTCTGCTCAAGGACCTCATCGCCATCCGGCTCCGGAACCAAACCGCAGAGTTGCAGAACCTAAACCAGGAATTGCAGCTCAACACCGACCAGTTGCGCACTAGAAATGCCCAGTTGGAAGATTTTGCGTACATCATCTCCCATAACCTGCGCTCGCCGCTGGCTACCATCAAAAGCCTGCATACGTTCTATGAAGAAGAGCCCGGTGAGGAGAGCGCCACCTACGCCATGCAGAGCGTAAAGAAGGTGAGCGATAACATGTCTGAGACCATTGATGACCTCAACGTTATCCTGAAAACCCATCTGGTACAACAGCTCCCGCAAGAAGAAGTCAATTTACAGGAATTGATTCAGAAGGAAACCCAGAACCTGGCGGCTGTTCTGGAGCAGACGGGCGCGCAGATTTGGTCAGAGCTGGAGGTGTCTAGCATCTTTATGCCCAAACTCTATTTGGAGAGCATTCTGCACAACTTCATCTCCAATGCCCTCAAGTACCGGTCACCAGACCGCCAGCCAGTAGTCAAAGTAAAAAGTTGGCGCACTGGCAAAACGGTGCATTTGTCCGTTTCAGACAACGGCGTGGGCATGGACCTTGACAGCGTGGGAGATAAGCTGTTTGGGCTATACAAGGTGTTCCACAAAACAGAACAATCCAAAGGGTTGGGCCTTTACCTCACTCAAATGCAGGTAAAAGCTCTGGGCGGCACCATAGACGTAGACAGCGAACTGGGCCAAGGCACCACTTTTACTGTGAACTTCACCACCATAGATTACTCTCCAGATTTGCGGTAAGCAGCACCGGACTTTCACCAAGTGCTTTATTCCTGGTTAAGTACATTTTCATATCACCAGCAATCGCTTTGAAAGCACCTTTTGTTTAGGCCCTGTTTTTCAGAAAACAGGGCCTAAATCGTATTTCCCCGTTCTGTTTAGCAGCTCTTGTCGCTGATTCTTTGCGCATAACAGGGTAATAACACTTCAATGGGGTGTAAACCAGAAATATATTGCTCTTCCGGTACCGCGCTGTGGTAGAATATACAGAAAAGCAATATCTTAGATGCGTCCTTTTTACAACCCTTTTATCACTGCCCTGTCCCTTTATCATGAAAAACATAAGCATTTTGCTGCTATTCGTCTGTCTAGCCGCGTGCGCCCCAAAAGTCTCCACCAGTCTTCTTGGTAACAATTACACGCCCTTAGATTATAGAGAAGAGGTGCGGGTGTATGACCTGCAAGACCCCGTACCCCAGAATGCCGAAGAAATAGGAACCGTTAAAATTGGAGACACCGGTTTTTCCACCAATTGCGGCTGGGAGGCAGTACTGGAGAAAGCCAAGCTGGAAGCCCGCAAAGGCGGCGGCAACGCTCTGAAGATTGTAGCGCACCAGACACCCAGTCTCATGACCAGTTCCTGTCACCGTATTACAGCTACTATCCTAAAAGTGAGCAATTTTGACGATGTGCTGGTTTCTACCGTTGGGCAAGACAGCGTCCTGCCCGATGTGGATTATGCCCTGCTGCACGTGTACCGCCCCAGTGGTGTAGGCCCGCTGGTGAATTATGACCTTTACCTGGGAGATTCGCTTCTGTGCCGGGTCAAGAACAACTGGAAACAAACCATTAAGGTGAAGAAAGATGGCCTGAACACGCTATGGGCCAAAACCGAAAAGAAAGTGGAAGCGCCCATCAACATTGAGATTGGCCGCGAATACTACGTGCGGTGCGCCATTACCATGGGTGCCTTTGTGGGCCGCCCAGAAGTGGAGGTAGTCAGTAAAGCTGCGGGTAAAATGGAATTCCAGTCTATTAAAGAGAAAGCGACCAAGAAATAATGAAAAAACTAGTACTCCTTCTATTCTTAACCATTGCCGGTTACCAACTGCAAGCTCAGGACCTGATCATCACCCAAGACGGCGACTCCCTGAACTGCAAAATAACCAAAGTAGCCAAAGACAAAATCTACTTCACCTTTGTACATAAAGGCGAAGTACGGAAGACCTTGCTGTTGAAGCCGCTCATAAAGCAATACCAGCACAATTATTATGCTACCAGCGCCATTCCTGAAGACTACAAAGCGACCTACGCTGGAGACTATCCGCGTTTGAGGCTGGGGGTAAGCGGCGGCTGGAGTTACCGGACCGCCAGCGTGCCCGAGGGCATGGACGCCTACCTGGAAGACTACATCAAAGATCTGAAGAAAGGCTACAACCTTAGCGCCGATGTTTCTTATTACTTCTCAGAGCAAATGGGCGCGGGCCTCCGGTACAGTGCTTACCGGGCCAGCAATAACATACAGGTTTCGGCTATGCAGTCAGATGGCACCATGCTGTACGGGAAAATGAGCGATGACATCAGTATCAATTTCATTGGCCCTTATTACAGCACCAGAATGCTGAACGCCAATAAACTGAACGCCTTTATTTTCAACATCGGGATGGGCTACCTGGGGTACCAAGACAAGGCCTTTCTCCTAGAGAATAAGTACAGCATCACAGGAAGCACGTTCGGTTTCTCAGCTGATCTTGGCTATGACATGAAAATCTCCAGAAAGTTGGGCTTAGGCCTGCAATTATCCCTGGTTTCTGGTATCCTGAAAGAGTATGAATTAAGCGATGGCCGAACCACCCAAACCATCACCCTGGACGAAGACAGCTATGAGAACCTGGCCAGAATTGACCTTTCCATCGGCTTGCGGTTCAACCATTAATCTTCTGTAAATTCCAATGAGCTGTTTTAGGTCTGTATTCCAGAAAGACAGTCCAAAACGCATCTATGGCGCGGAAGTTACTTCCGTGACTTTCTGTATTCCCAAGAGTGTGTATCCAATCGTCTCCTTCAAAGGCGCTTACATTATAGTGGTATTACTTTCCCTGCAAGGTGACTATAACTGTGCGTTTGCCGCCGTGGTCACGGTGTTCGCAGAGGTAGATGCCTTGCCAGGTACCCAGGTTGAACTGGCCTCTGGTAATAGGAACGGTCACAGAATTGCCTAGTAAGGCAGCTTTGAGGTGCGCGGGCATGTCATCTGGGCCTTCCAACGTGTGCCGGTAATAGGGCGCATTCTCGGGTACCATGCGGTTGAAGTGCTGCTCAAAGTCATGGCGCACGGTGGGGTCAGCGTTCTCATTGATGGAAAGGCTGGCCGAGGTGTGCTGGATGAAAATATGCGCCAGCCCTACCTCAATCTCTTCAAGTTCGGGCAGTTGCGCCTCCACTAAATCGGTGATAAGGTGAAAGCCCCGTTTTACGGCGGGTAACCGGAGCGTTTTCTGAAACCACTTCATAAGCTAAAGAGAATTAGTAATCTACTTCCAATGCCCCAACATCGGGCTTCTGCGCGTCACGGGGTTTGTTTTCGTAGTCCACCGTAATGCCCGGCACCGGTATGCCCACAGCGTTGGCCGGAGATAGTTTGATCAACTGAAAGTCAAACTTTGGCCCGTCGCGGAACAAGGGGTCTACGTTGATTTTGTTCTCCCAGGTCGCTTCGCCCAGTGTCGCGGCATATTGCTTCGTCTTCACAAAAGAATTCCTTATTTCAGTTGTAGAGCCCGCTGCTATTGGCGGCAATTGAAGTTCTTCTTCCTGCCGCCCCCAAAGTATGCTGTTAATGATCTTGACCTGGTAAGGCTGCGCGCCTCCCTGAAAAAGAACCGAGGGGGTCGTCCTGATGAAGTCATTGCTGTAATTGGCCAACGTACTGAAGTAGATGGAATAAACGCCTCCATTTATTCCGGCAAAGGCGTATTCTCCGCAGTTGGTGATGATGCTATTTTCCAGGCGCACGTTGCCGCCGTAACTCAAAATGCCGTTTTGCAGCATGTTCTTCAGAAAAGCGTTCCTTAGCGTTACCCGTGGAACATGGCTTCCTTCGGCCCGCAGGTAAACACCGGTGACGGCGTTTTTGAGTTCCGCGTAGCTGAGTTCATTGTTCTGACTACCGGCATGAAATTCTATGCCCTGCCATTGCCCCGGCGCATTGCGGTATTGTTCCTCTTTGCGCACCTGCTGGAACACTACCCGCTGCTCGTGCTGGCCTTCCACCTTCAACGTGCCCAGCACCTTTATCTTGGCGTTTTTGTGTAGATGCACCTGACTGCCTTTCTGGATGGTGAGCGTCTGCCCCGCCGGTACCGTCACAGAATCATAGATGACGTGCGCTTTGGCAGCCGTCCAGACCTCGGCGGGCGCAGTCGTGTAGTTCTGTCGGTAATAGGTGGCATTCTGCCCGTAGGCCAACAATTTTACTTTTTGCTGGTTTCCGTTGGTCAGGAACAAAATAGAGTCATTCACCAGAAACGGCTGCGCCTGGGCGTTGGGGTTGATGGTAGCTTTAACCAAAATGAGCAGGCTGTCCTTCCCTCTCAACTCCACATTATCCACCTGTGGCCCTGGCGCCCCGTTCACAAACACCTGAAACGGCGATGTTCCCATTCCACCTACTTTTATCTCAGAGATCCGGACGGCGTTTTTATGCGGGTTGTAGACTTTCAGGCGTTTGGTTACGCTGCCCACCTCGGTGAAAACCGTGTCAAATACCACCGTATCGGCCTCCAGCCGAAGCATCACGCTAGCATCTGGCGTGATTTCCTCTTCGCGGGGCGTACAGGCACCCATCCACCAACCTACAGCACACAGCAGCAACAGGCTCTTGAGCCAGTAGTGCCAGGAAGCAAAAAGAAGGGAAGGAAGACGCATGAACCTAATGTGCTAATGAAGTAATGTGCTGATGTGCTAATTAACCTGCCTGTACGTAGCAGAGTTGCTTTGAGGCTATTTTATGAAAATTGGGTCCGAAACAGAGAAACAAAAAAGCGCAACCCTGGGGCTGCGCTTCTATATATATAATTGGGCTTAGGCTTGTACGCCTTCTTTCAAACGCTCGGCGTTCTCCGCGATACGAAGCTGCTCCACAAACTCGTCAATGTTACCATCTACTACGCTGGGCAGGTTGTACACGGTTAACCCGATGCGGTGATCGGTGACGCGGCCTTGCGGGTAGTTGTAGGTTCTGATTTTATCGGAACGGTCGCCACCGCCTACCATGCTCTTGCGCTGGGCACCTTCGGCTTCGTTTTTCTTGGCTAGCTCTATCTCGTAAATACGGGAACGCAACACGGCCAGGGCTTTGTCAAAGTTCTTGAGCTGCGATTTCTGGTCCTGGCACTGGGCCACAATACCGGTAGGGATGTGCGTTAACCTAACCGCAGAATACGTGGTGTTTACTGACTGACCGCCAGGCCCTGAGGACATGAACAAGTCTTTCCGGATGTCGTTCATGTTCAGTTCTACATCGAGTTCCTCTACTTCGGGCAGTACCACCACTGAGGCTACTGACGTGTGGATACGTCCGGCCGTTTCGGTGGCGGGTACGCGCTGTACGCGGTGTACGCCAGACTCAAACTTCAGCTTGCCGTACACGTCTTCGCCTTTGATACCTACAATCACCTCTTTGTAACCACCAGCGGTACCTTCCATGACGTCAATCACTTCCATTTTCCAGCCTTGCTTCTCCGCGAAACGGCTGTACATACGGTACAAGTCACCGGCGAAAAGAGAGGCTTCATCGCCACCGGCACCCGCCCTGATCTCCATGATAATGTCTTTGCTATCGTCTGGATCTGTAGGGATGAGCATTTCTTTGATGCGCTCTTCCATCTCGGCGCGCTGCGGTAACAGCTCGTCCAGCTCTTCTTTGGCCATCTCCCGGAAATCTTCGTCTTTTTCCGTGGAGATCACTTCTTTGGTATGCTCAATGTTGCTGAGCAGCAGCTTGTACCGTTCGTACTCGGCCACTATCTTCTCCAGGTCTTTGAACTCTTTGTTCAGAGACTTATATCTTTTAAGGTCGCTGGCAACATCTGGTTGGATGAGTTGCTCATTTACCTCTTCAAACCGCTGTTTTATGGCTTCCAGTTTATCTAACATGTTCTGCTTTACTTAATTCAGGCCGCAAAGATACGAAATTTCCGGCTCATTTGCTCTTGTGCCTGTAAGGCTTGTTTTAGGTAAAAGAGTTTCAAAACGGCCCAAATTTTTATTTCACCTGCATCTGGGCCTCGGTTCTGCCCAACTTGCCATTGGCCGTGAGCCCTTCTACTACGGCGCGGTAGGTGGTGCTGGGATCTGCCGAGAAAAAGGAGAAAGTGGCGTTCCCGCTGACATCTGTGACCACGCTGGGGCTCCAGAAAAGGGTAGTGCGCAGATCGGGTAGTTCTGTTTCAGAAGGTTTGTCATAGCGGGGCATGTAGAACTCTCTGGCTTTCTGGTAGTGGGGTCCCCTGTATGCCGCCACGCCCCGGTAGCGGGCCGTACTGGCAACCGTATTGCTGCCTCCTCTTCTTAACAACACAGAGATGACACCATTACCACCTTGCGAACCAAAGATAGCGGAGGAAGCCCCAGGCTTGAGAATATCAATGGCCTCAACTTCAGACATAGAGATGGAACGGATGTAGTCTGCTTCTACCGGCATGCCGTCCAGCAAAAAGAGAGGGGTTCCGCCCCCGCGCATGGAAATGTTACCGCCAGAAACCTGCAACCCGGCTACGCGGCCTTGCAGCGCAGAAATCAGGTCCATAGACATCGGCAGGGCCGAAGCTTTGAGGGTATAATCTGGTTGACCATAGATCTGGTTTTGACGCAGTTGGTCTTCTTCCTGCATTTTTTTGGCTCTGATCTCAACCGCACTCAGCAAAATGCTTTTCCCGGACAATTGATCTAGTCGCAACTGCTCTCTATTGCTTCTAAGGTAAGCCCAGGTGCTTTGGGACAGCAGAGCTGGTGGCAAGGCATAAGGTACCTGCGGCACCACTGGGGTAAGAGGCAAACCGTTGTCTAACTTCACTTCCAAAGAACTTTTGCCTTTGAGCGTACGGGCCTGCACCGCCACGCGGGAACTATCATTTATGCCCATTGCCCCAAACTCAAACTTACCCTGCGCATCTGCGGTGTCTATAAGGATCATGCTTGGCGACCGGAGGCTGATGAACGTGACAATGGCGTTAGGCTCTGGTTTACCAGACAGTTTCAGGACCGTGCCCGTTACCGCCAGACTTTGCTCTATGGGATATGTCAGTTGCCGCTTTTTATCTTGCAGGAGGTCTTTCCAGGTAAATCGGCGCCAGCCTTGGGTGAGCATGAGGTTGTCTAAGGCTAAGGCTGCTTCCGGACTCTGGTTAGTGAAATAGTAATTGGGTTGCTCTATGTGGCCCCGCAGGTCTGAGGAAAGCAGGGTAGTGGACAGGATGGTGCCCGCGTTTAGGGCTGGCGTTACTTTCTGGGCATCTGTGACAGAAACAGAGAAGTGCCCGGACACAGGATTACCGGCTGCATTTTTTGCCTGCAACTGCATGGTCACTTTTTCCCTGGGCTTATAGCTGGGTTTGTCTGGCGTTAGCGTGAGTTGCAGGTGGTCCTGGTGGTTGATAAAAACCAGCCGCTCCGTTAATGGTTCTCCGGTATGGGAAAACAAGGTAAACTGAACTACTCCGGTGGGCAACTTTTCTTTGGGCACGTTCAGGAGCAGCAAATCTTTGTCTGTTTTCGCGTGCGCGGAGAAACAAACAACGCCTCGGCTTTGGCCAACCACACTAATAGATGTAGGTCTGTCTGCGGCTCCGGCATAGCCTACCAGATACGCTTTTATCTGCACCTTGTCGGGCTTGCTGTTGTCTACGCTCATAACCACGCCTTTTTCTTTGGCGGCGGGCAAAGGATACCTGGCTTCGCTGCCGTCTGCGTATTTAAGGATGGCCACGTAACTTTTACCGGCCTGGGGCAAAAACCCGAACCGCCCCATTCCAAATTGATGGCTCTTGAAATCGGCTACTTTTTTACCCGTTTCCTCGCGCACACTGCCCTGGATTTCTATGCCCAAGCCATTTTCATCGGTTGCTTTGAAGGCCACCGTGTTCCACATATTATTGACTAACTCGCCGCCTTCGGGGAAGAGCTGGAAGTCTGTTTTCTCCGTTGTCTGCGGAATAGGGAAATGCCGCTTGATCTGTTCCGTTCCCTCTTTGAGGCTGAGCCACAGTTGGGCGTCCTTTCGGGCTTCAGTGGATGGTAAGTAGAACCGGTATTGGGCGGTTCCCTGGTTGTTGGTTTCGCCTTTCTTCCGGCCCGTTACTTTCTTGCCTACCTGGGTGTAAAAAGAAAGTTCTCTCTGCGTAAGAGGCTCTTCTTTGAGGTTTCTAAGCAGCACATCGGCGTAGACGGAATCTCCGGCTCCCACTCGTTTGAAGGTGAAATTGACCGAAGGCACCAGATCGGCTATCCTGGGGTTGAAGACTTGCAGGTTCTGATGAAAGAAATAAGTTTCGTCAAAGTTCTGCATCCAACTGGTGTAGGCGCGCAACCGGTACAACCCCTCAGGGATGGTATCTTCCAGCGCGAAGTCGCCGTGCCCTATGCCGTTTTTCACGTCCACCACTACTCGTTTGTAGACGGAATCTTCGCCAGACACTAGGTCCACGTACAGCACTTTGCTCAGCAGGCTGGGTTCATGGGAAGCTGCGTTCACCAGGTACGCCTTGAACCATATATCTTCGCCGGCGGCGTAGTACGGTTTATCCAGGTGCAGATACACTTTCTCCTGTGGGTACTGTTGCCCATACAACTGAAGCTTGGCAATAATCTCTTCCAGCCCCGTTTCCAATTGCCTGTTTTTAGGCATAAATGCGAAAAAAGCCGTTAAAACAGCAAGTACTAAAAATCCTTTAGAGAACGTAGGTTTCAAAAACATAAGACACAAAGCAACGGATTGGCCCGCAGGCCAACTGGTAATGATTAAAATTCTACTTTCCCTGTAAAGAAGAGCTACTCAAGATGGTCTGTCAGCTCCTTTTTACCTGATTTCCCCAAAAGAGGCCCTAAACAACAAACCTTTATTTCACTTGCATGGCGGCTACTGCCGTTCCTAGCTGCCCTTTGAGAGTAAAGCCTTCTACCACCGCGTGGTAAGTAGTTTTGGCATCGGCGGCGAAGAAGGTGAGGGTTGCTTTGCCCTGTGCATCTGTCTTAACGATAGGGTTCCAGTACAAGGTAGTGCGCCAATCTGGGGTGAACACCTCTGAAGGTTTGTCATAGCGGGGCATGTAGAACTCGCGCTTGGTCGGGAAACGCGGACCACGGTAAATGGCCACGCCCTGCCAACGGGCAGTGGAGTTTTTAGACGCGTACGAACCCGGCGTTCTCATAATGATAGAGATAACCCCATTGACTCCCTCAGAACCGTAAATGGCCGAAGGCGCACCCGGCATGAGAACGTCTACCCGCTCCACGTCAGTGGGAGATAGCGTTTGGGCCGTACCCATGTCTGAGCGGACGCCGTCTATGAGGTACAGCGGCTCCGTAGAACCACCTTCGCTAGCTCCGCCTTCGCCGCCAAAGTCAAAGGATTGTCTAGTAGTGCCACGCAATACCAGTTTCCCTTCTACCATAGCCACCCCGGCGGTTCTGCCGGGCAAACTAGAGATAATGTCACTGCCCGGCGGAAATCTGCTTCCTTTCACCGAATAAGTTACGTCTCCCAAATTATGCAGCGTGGTCCGGTCGGCGAGGCTGCGGTTGGCATCCTGGTTTCGGCGGCCCCTAATCATTATTTCGCCCAGCATCACACCTTTGCCCATGGACATATCCACTTTCTGCTGCTCGCGGTTCATGCGCAGATACGCCCACTGTGTGCCGGAAAGTGCCGTTGGGATTGGGGCGAAAGGAACCTTCGGCTGCACTTTGGCCGGAGCCAGGTCTTCCAGGTTCACTAACAATTGGCTTTTGTCTTTCTGGTTACGGGCCTGCAAGGCTACCCGTGAAGAATCAGTGAGCACCGGTAACGCGATGGAGAATCTTCCCTGGGCATCGGTCTGGTCAAACAACGCTTTGCCCATGTTCTTCACGTCAAAAAGCGTGACGGTGGCATTGGGTTCCGGTTTCTTGTTGTACCGCGTTACCACACCGCTCACAGAAAGGCCTTGCTCCAACGGAGCCGCCAACGTAGGATATTTGTCCTGCATTATTTCCTTCCAGACAAACCTACGCCAGCCTTGGGTGAGCATAAGGTTATCCAACGCCTGCGCTACTTCGGGCTGGGAAGAAGAAAAGTAATACCCCGGGCTCTCAATATAGCCCTGCAAATCTGAAGAAAGCTGAAGGTAAGAAATGAGGTTACCACTGGTGGGGTCTGCGACAACTGCTTCCCCGTCGGTGACACCCAAAGAGAAATTACCCGCTACCGGGTTGCCCGCCACATCTTTCACCTGTAGCTGCATCGTTACTTTTTCACGGGGCTTGTAGGTAGGCTTATCGGTTGAAAGGGAGACTTGCAGTTGCGGGCCTTGGTTTACAAACAAAAGCCGTTCAGACAAAGGCTCACCTGCCTGGTTGAAAAGCGTAATCTGGGAAATACCGGTTGGAAACTTCTCCTTCGGGATGTCAACCTGAAAGATATCGCGGCTGGCAGGGCTGCTGGCTCCAAAAAACACCGTGCCGCGTGATTGGGCCACCACGTGCAGGCCTGTTGGCTTCCCGGCTCCGTCTGCGTACCCCACGGTATAGCATTTCACCCGTACCTGGTCTGGTTTAGAGTTATCTACCGTCATGACAACGCCTTTATCCTGGGCCTGAGGCAACGGATACACTACCTCTACTCCGTCTGCTCCTTTGATGCGTGCTTCATACCGATTGCCTTTCTGAGGCATGAACCCGGTGCGCCCCATCCCGAATTTAAGCGTGGAAAACTCCGCTACTTTGGTACCTGCTTGGTCATGGATGGTTCCTTTCACGTCTTTGCCCAGCCCTTGCGCATCTACGGCCTTAAACCCGATGTTATTCCAGAAGCCACTAATCAGGTTACCCCCTTCGGGGAAGAACTGCACATCTAGTTTATACTGGGCCAAAGGCACCATCATGCTTTTTATGATGGGGGCTTGCCCCTGCGCCTGTGCGAAAGCCAACTCCAACTGGGTATTTTTACGGGCTGCGCCATCTGGCACGAAGAACGTGAAGCTCGTTTTACCGTTGACATCTGTGGTGAGCTTTCGGCCTTTCGCTTTCTTTTCGCCTTGCTTCACACTATAGGTGAGGGGCAGTTGTTTGGCGGGTTCTGCTTTGGGGTTCAGGAGTTGCAATTGCACAGTCACCGAGTCCCCGTTACCGGCACGGTGGAAAGCAAAGTCGGCGGCAGGCGTTATCTCACTCTCCCGAGGGTTCCATATCTGTACATTCTGATGGAAGAAATAATCCTCCGGAAAATTCTGCATCCAGCTGGTATACGCCCGCAGGCGATAAAGCCCTTCCGGAATAGTGTCAGACAACGTAAAGTCTCCGGCTCCTTTGCCCTCCTTCATCTCCAAAGTCACCCGCTGAAAAATAGAATCCTGTGGAGTTACCAGTTCCACGTATAGCACCTTGCTCAAGGGACTGGGCGCATGGTCAGAGCTGTTCACCAGATACGCACTGAACCAGATATCTTCGCCGGCCGCGTAATACGGTTTGTCCAGGTGCAGGTACGCCTTCTCCTGCGGATAATTGCTTTCAAAATGCGTCACCTTCCCAATCAGCTTTTTCAGCATATCGGTTTCCTGCCACGCTTTGGGCCCGAAGGCTCCTAACCCAACTACTGCCACCAGCAGCAGGGCTACATAAATAAATTTTATTCGATGAAACATCAGAACTGGGGAGAGAAGAGGGTTTAAGACGAAGTTACCTGCCTTAAATATAAGTAATCCCCCTAAGAATTGCGCTACTGATATATAGTAATTCAACCCTCCTAAATCAGCGAAAAGCGACAACCTTCAGAACCTACTGTTCCTGGCAAGAAGATGAGATTGCGTAACAACTTAGCATTCCCAACAAGTCGATTCAAACCCCGGCAGAAGCGAGTTCCCGAAGAACCATGTAGCCATTTTCCGCAAAGCCGGATTTTTTACCGATTTTTGCAAAAACAACCCAAAAACGTACGGCATTTCTTACCCGTACTCTTCGCTATGGCACAACTTCCTTCTATATTATTACACGCAGGCAAAGAACATTCCCTCAAACGTTTCCATCCGTGGGTTTTCTCGGGGGCTATCAAGAAAGTGGAGGGCGATGTGCAGGAAGGCGACATTGTGGCCGTGTACACCAACCGGCGCGAGTTCCTGGGCATCGGGCACTTCCAACCGGGCTCCATAGCCGTCCGCATCTTCTCTTTTGAGGAAATTGAGCCCGATTACGCCTTCTGGAAGAGCCGCGTGCAGCGGGCCGTAGATTACCGCCGCGAGCAGGGCTTTCTTGACACCCCGGACACCAATGTATATCGTTTGGTCTTCGCCGAGGGCGATAACCTGCCCGGCCTCATCATTGACGTGTACGGCAATACCGCCGTGCTACAGGCGCACAACGTAGGAATGTTCCACGTGCGACAACACATTGCTCAGGCGCTCATGGAGGTGTATGCCGGAAAACTGACTGCCGTCTATGATAAAAGCGCCGAGACATTGCCGGGCAAAGGCCCGGAACAAGGTCAGAATGGCTACCTCATTGGCAATACGCCCGTGCCGCATGTGGTCACCGAGAATGGTAACAAGTTCTTAGTAGACTGGGTAACCGGCCAGAAAACCGGCTTCTTCATTGACCAACGCGAAAACCGTCAACTGCTGGCACACTATTCCAAAGGCAAAGCGGTCTTGAACACCTTCTGCTACACCGGCGGATTCTCTATCTACGCCCTTAATGCCGGTGCTACCACCGTTCACTCCGTGGATGTCTCCAAAAAAGCGATTGACCTCACCGACCAGAACGCCGCCCTCAACCACGGTCAGGATCGGCACGAAGCCTTCGCCGCCGATACCTTTGATTTCATGAAAGGCCGCGAAAACCAATATGACTTGATTGTACTGGACCCACCCGCCTTCGCGAAAAGCCAGAAAGTGCGCCACAATGCCCTTATGGGCTACAAACGCCTGAACGCCGAGGCCATCCAAAAGATAAAGCCCGGCGGTATCATTTTTACGTTCTCCTGCTCGGGCGTGGTAGACAAATACCTCTTTCAAAGCACCGTCATGGCCGCCGCCATTGAAGCTGGCCGCAACGTGAAAGTCATGCACCACCTCTCGCAACCCGCTGACCACCCCGTAAGCATCTTCCACCCGGAAGGTGAGTATTTGAAGGGTTTGGTGTTGTATGTGGAATAGGCTTGATAGTATCAGGTAGTGCGTATCAAGTAGCACGAGGTTGATTTTAGTCATTTAAATAAAGGGGAGTTTTGGAGCCATTTTCAGGAAAACAGCTCCAAAACTCCCCTTTATCTATGCAGAATACGTCATGCACTCTCACTCACGAACCGGCAACCGCTCCTCAAAGCTCTTAGTTTGCTCATCCCAGACGTAGACTTTGGGATGGCAGTATAAACAGTCATCATAAAAGCCTGTTGAATCTGGCGGGTTCACAATCAACATTCGGCTATCCACCTTGAAATTATAACCAAGCTCAGCAGTAGGCCCATCGTAGACTTTTCCCGTCCTTACATCTACAACTGCACTGGATTTACAAGGAGAGCCACATCCCCACCAAACAAAATTATAGTGTCCGGCAAAGTTTACTCCCTCTTCTTTGTAAGTCTCTGTGATGCGAGTTCTATACTCTTTAGCAGTAGGATTGCTGTTATAGTCAATTGGCGCAGGTTTATCCGTAAAGAAATCTACCACTTTGAAATCCGAAAAGCCTATGTAAGGCTCAAACTTTATAGCAGCATAGTCTATCCTTGATTTCTCTGATACTGTATCCCCAATTATCAAGACCGTCTCAGTAGAATAGATAGTGTCTGAAATATTACTCCTAGACTTTGTGAGCGAATCGGCTGAGTTGTTGATTACTACAGGAGCAACTTCACTTGCTGGTTTTTCCTCTTTCTTTGCTCCACAAGAAATCAAAAGCACAGCCAATAATACAAATAGCTTCAAAACTATTCTCTCCATCTCGCTCTTTAAGGCTTTTACAAGCTACCCAACGTAAACAGCCCTTCCACATTCTCCGGCTTCAGCGCCTCATCCAAACTCATTCTGATGCGCCATTCTTTGGGATAATGATTGTTCACGCGGTTCTGGAGTTTCTTGCCCCAACCCAAGGCTACTCCCTGGAACTGTACCAGCACCCAACCATTGGCTGAATTCTCCAAGGCAATGTCTTCGCGGTGGAGGTAGCGCAGGGCGGTAGTTAAATCAACTTCGGCGCGGGGGAAAGCATCTGCAGATAAGTGCTGCGACAAAGCGAGGGCAGGCAGTGGTTTGGCGTTGTTCTTCATGACCTCGGCCAGTTCAATGCCGCCGTAAACCACGCGCAGGTTCTCGTAAAGTTGCTCCAGTTCCAGCATCCAAGCGGCGGGTAGGGCACGAAGGATTTCTTTATGCTTCACCAATTCCCAGGCATTCGGTTCTTGCAGCCAATCCTGAACCAGTGCTTTTTCCTGCTTAGAGGCGGAGACTAGGTAGGGGCGTTTGCTTCTCTTGAAAGTGCGGGCGTCATCACCACCGGTTTTCCGGACGGCGGCCAGAAAGAAACCTTCGCCCTGGGTTTGGTGCGGGTAGAAGCGGTAGCCGTGCATGCCTTCCAGTTCGGTTTCGGTAACACCCCAGTCAGGTTGCAGTTGGAGTTGTATCGCTTCGGCGTGTTGTTGGCGGGCTAGCCAGGCCAGGTTCTCTTCGTTTTCCTCCAGGTTATAGGTACAGGTGCTGTAAATGAGCACACCGCCGGGTTTAAGCGCGTCCCACACATCCATCAAGATGCGTCGCTGCCGTTCACTACACAACTTCACGTTGGCCTCAGACCACTCGTTCATGGCATCAGGATCTTTGCGGAACATGCCTTCGCCCGAGCAAGGCGCATCTACCACCAACACGTCAAAGAAACCAGTGAGTTGACCAATATGGCTGGGGTCATTGTTGGAGACTACCACGTTGCCGCTGCCCCATTTCTGGATGTTCTCGGCCAGAATATTGGCTCTGGGTTTGATGACCTCATTGGCGACTAACAAACTTTCCGAGGAGAGGAGCGAGGCAATGTGGGTTGATTTTCCGCCGGGCGCGCCGCACAAATCCAGCACCGCCAAGGGTTGGCTTAAATCTATGCTTTGCCGAAGAGCCTGCTCCAAAAACATGGAACTGGCTTCCTGCACGTAATACGCGCCGCCGTGAAACATGGGGTCCAAAGTAAAGCTGGGCCGCACCGATAGATAAAATCCGGTTCCGGTCCAGGGCACTTGGGGCAAACCAGTGGGCAAGGGCATCTTGGCTTGATTCACCCGCACGCTAGTGGGCGAGGGCTGGGCCAACGCTTCCGCGAACGCGGCATAGGCATCACCTAACTGCGTCTGCATGCGGGTCTGGAAAGAAACGGGGAGTTCTAGGCTCATAACAGGAGTGCCCGGCAAAAGCCGAAGCTTCGGCAAAGATACGACTTCTGTTTGAGGGCTGTTTTCAGAAAAACACGCCTCAGACACATTAAAGTAGCAGAACAAATTAGAAACTACCTTTTGTCATTTTGGAAAGATCTTGTGGGCGAACTAGCAAAGCTTTGTTTAAACGTTACTACCGTTCGCCACCTAGATCCTTTCAGGATGACAGAGAGAGGGTATACTTATTTATGTCCGCTTACTTACTCCGCTGCCAGAATAGGTTCGCGGCGGGTGGTGATTTTAGCGGGCTTGCGCACGGTGCGGGTCTGGTACACCGGATTGTCTATAAAAGCCACCACTTTCAAGGTCAGATCCAGACCAGTAATGGTGCTGGGGTTCTCAAAACCTAAATACAGGTATCCATCGTCGGTTTTGGGGGTTTGGTTAGCCAGTACTTTGCCGTAGTCAGAAAGTACGTCCTGACCTTTGGCTACACCATAGGGTTTCCAGCCATCCTCGTCCTCGGTGAACAGGTAGGCGTTGTTCTTATTGAACAGGTAATAGCTGATGTACCCGCTGGACTTCACCTGCGGCAATTGCGGCAGCAAACCCAGCCCGAACGCCACTAACGGATTGCTTCCGGTCAGCAGGGCAGTGGCGCCTTTGGCCAACGTCTTGCCCGTTTCCTGCAACGCCTGCACTGATTCCTGCCCCACGCCTACCCAGTACACCCAATGTTTGGTATTGGCGGGCAACTTAAAACGTTCAGTACTGCGGTTATTGCTGGTAATGCTAGTGAGCGAAGACAGATGGAAGCTTTTGTCCATGACCGTTTCCGCTTTGAGGTCGTTTTTCACCAGCACTTTCTCGGTGGCGGTGGTCCAGGTGGTGTCTTGCACGGTGCGCCAGGCTACGTGGGTACTGAAATTCTGCGTGGCCGCGCTGCTCGGAATACGGGTAAGCGTGAAATGGCTTCGGGTACTCACCTCAGACAAACTCTGGAGAACAATGGTATACACCGATTTCTGCGGAATAGTGAGCTTCAGGTTGTTCAGCTTCTTGGTTTCTTCTGTGCTGTACAGCGGCGATTTAGAGAAATACTCCTGCACCGTCACTTTATAGTTAGTTTTAGACTTGTTTTCCAAATCCAGCACCAATACGTCGCCGGCCTGAAACGCATATTGCAGTTGGGTAGCCGGTTCTTTGGCGCCCGCTACCTGCACGTCCAAGTCGGCAATTTTGATGGCTTTCCCCGGTTGCGCCGAAACCATGAAAGAGAAACTTAAGAACAGCCCACCAAGAGCCACTGCAAACCTGAAAAGACTACACATACCGCACGTAAAAGCAAAACCTGATTTGGGCGCAATTTACGCAAATCGGCTCATAATCAATACCCTCCCAGCGGTTCTATCCACATTTTACGGGCGGTGGCTTGCGCCGAAAAACCGGTAATAGACTCGCGGTAGCGGCCTCTGAACTGAATAGCCACCTGCTGTCCGTTTTGCAGCTCGCTTAAGCTGATGCTTTTTCCGTTCATTCCTATAATCTGCGTAATGGGTGTCACCAACACCACTGCCCGGTTGAACCGAGAGTTCGCATCTGAAAATCCTTCCACCAGAATCAACATCTGGCCTTGGTTATATTCCCGCTGGGTAATGGTCCCGCGTATGTCTACCCGTTGCGGAGAGTACCGGATGATGGTATCCATCTCGGCAGCTTCACCAGTTCCTGTGGCGTTAGCAGTGGTATCAGTTCCAACAGGAGCCGTGGTCTGGCACGCTGTCATGTAAAATGCAAGTAAGGAAAAAAGCGTACCGGCAACTATGATTCTTATCTTCTTCATGGTCTTTCAGTTAAGGTAAAATCTATGAACGGAAAAGGAACCCGAATGGATGAACCTCAGAAAGCATCGGCTTTATTTTGGGGCTATTCCCATAAAATCAAGCTGTAAACGGACTATTTCTATGCTAAATTTGTTATCTCTGTAACCGCATTATTTACCGCCAAAGCACCATATATTAGCTTTTTCGCGGCGCGGAAATCATTCTTATGGCTAAAATCAGAACTTCATATTTCTGCCAGAGCTGCGGGGCGCAGTCGGCTAAATGGATTGGCCGCTGCCCGGCCTGTGGCGAGTGGAACACTTACGTAGAGGAAGTGGTGTCGCGCGAAGACGTGACGCCTACCACGGCCTGGAAAGTGGGCACCAGCAGCCAGCAGGTAGCCAGCAAACCCAAAGCCATTGGCGAGATCACCTACTCAGAGCAGGCCCGCATCACCACCGATGACGCCGAACTGAATCGTGTCTTGGGCGGCGGCATTGTGCCCGGCTCCATGGTCTTGATTGGCGGCGAACCCGGCATTGGGAAATCTACGCTCATGCTCCAGATTGCCCTGAGCTTGCGCAGCCAGCGCGTGCTCTACATCTCCGGCGAGGAAAGCGAACAACAAATCAAGATGCGCGCTGAACGGCTGGGCACCAAGCACCCTAACTGTTTCATCCTCACTGAAACCGGCACCCAAAACATCTTCAAGCAGATTGAACAACTTCAGCCCGATGTCCTGATTATTGACTCCATTCAGACGCTGCACTCGTCCTTTATTGAGAGCGGCGCGGGCAGCGTGGCGCAGGTGCGCGAGTGTACCGCCGAACTGCTCAAATTCGCGAAGGAGAGCGGCACGCCGGTGTTCCTCATCGGGCACATCACCAAGGAAGGCAACCTGGCCGGGCCGAAGATTCTGGAGCACATGGTAGACACGGTCTTGCAGTTTGAAGGCGACCGCCACATGACCTACCGCATTCTGCGCACCACCAAAAACCGGTTCGGAAGTACGTCTGAGCTGGGCATTTACGAGATGCTGGGCACGGGCCTGCGGGAAGTGAGCAACCCGTCTGAGATTCTGATTTCGCAGCGCGAAGAGGCGTTCAGCGGTATTACCATTGGCGGCACCATGGAAGGCAACCGTCCGTTGCTCATTGAGGTGCAAAGCCTGGTCACGCCTGCCACGTACGGTACGCCGCAACGCAGCACCACCGGCTTTGACGCCAAACGCCTGAACATGCTGTTGGCAGTACTGGAGAAGCGCGGTGGTTTCAAGTTGGGTACCCAAGACGTGTTCCTGAACATCGCCGGAGGCTTGAAAGTAGAAGACCCCGCCTTGGACTTAGCCATTTGCGCTGCGCTGCTTTCTTCCTTTGAAGACGTGGCCATTCCGCATACCACTTGTTTTGCCGCGGAGGTTGGCTTAGGGGGCGAGGTACGAGCCGTACACCGCATTGAACAGCGCATCTCCGAAGCCGAGAAATTGGGTTTTCAGGATATTTACATCTCTAAGTACAACAAGAAAGGAGTAGACTTAAGCCGCTTCAGTATCCGGATTCATGCAGCTAGCCGACTGGAAGAAGTCTTTAGTGGTTTATTTGGATAAAGTTTTTCTTTGAACTATTTTTATAGAATCTGTCGTTACGCAGCAATATTAGACCACAGATTTTATCTTATTCTATGTTCTTCCAGAAATACTCCACTTCTAAAAGCTTATGGGCTTCAGTTGCTTTCTGTCTGGCGCTCTGCTTTAGCACTTTTTCTACTTGCTGGGCACAGGCAAAAGTCACCCTTACCGGTAAAATAGAGAATGCCGTCAGTGACAGCGTACTGCTAGAATTATATACGGTGCCTGCGGCGTACTCCGGTGTTTCTTACACAGTCGCACTGGCCAAAAACGGTGAATTCACCCTTACCGCTTCGGTGGCAGAGCCCATGCTGGGCGAGTTGGTGCATGGTCCTGAGTCAATCATGCTGTTCCTGCAACCCGGCGACCAACTGGATGTACGCGCCGATGCCGAAGACATGGTGAGCAGCGTGAAACTGAAAGGCAAAGGGTTTGATGAGAACAATTTCCTGATTCAGTTTGAGCGTAAGTTTGAAGAAGAGGAAGATTACCAGGTCTTGCCAGAGAACATCCACAAGCGCGAAAAAGAGTTTTTGCTGTTTTTGGAAGAACGGAAACAAGACCAACTCAAGTTTTTGGACAAGTTCCTGAAAAGCACCCAGGTTTCAGAGGCGTTTAAAGGCTACGTGCAGGCCCAGATTGACTTCGGCTATGCCAATGACCGGCTCACCTATGCAGACGTGCGCAAGCGCGTGGGCGATTTGCCTCCCACGCTTTCGGCTAATTACTATGATTTCCTGAAACAGGTAAACCTGAACACTCCCGGCGCTATCAGAAACCAGGCGTACTTAGATTTCCTGAACAACTATTTCCAATACAGAGTCCTGCAGGAAAAGCCCGCCAGCTTGGAGCGTGACTATTACCCTATCATGTACAGCTTGGCCAAAAAAGAGCTGCAGGGCGCCTCGCGTGACATGATGTTGTCCCGTATTGTATCGCAAGCCATGCGGTTTGGGTACGTGCCAGACGCCGATGCCATGTACCTGGATTTTCAGAAAGAAGTGAAAGACGCCAATTACGTGTCTTTTATCAAAAACCAGTACAAACAGTTCAGGCGAGTAGGGTTAGGCAGCCCGGCCCCGGCGTTTACCCTTTTGTCCGCCACCGGCGAGAATGTTTCCCTGAGCAGTTTTAAAGACAAGATGGTGTACCTGGGTTTCTGGCGCACGCACTGCGGTATCTGCACCGTTGACCAGCAAGCCTACAAGTATTTCGCCGAGCAGTTAGCCGACAAAGGCATTGTGTTGGTGCAGGTGTCAGTAGGAGAGGACCTGCAGGCCTGGAAACAGAGCATGGCGCAAAAGAAACTGCCCGGTGTTCAGTTGTACGCGCCAGACTTGTCTGCCCAGATTCTGAAAGACTATGACGTGACCTCGTTCCCGGCGTATTTCCTGATTGCCCCAGACGGCACCATTATCAATACCAATGCCCGTAGGCCCGGCCACGCCGAAGGTGCCCGTGAGGTAGCCGCTTCCGTAGACCTCTACCGCAAGTCTGCCCGTAAGTAGCGCTTTTTGCGTACTTTTGGGAAAACAGGTTTAAATCTGAAGTCTGGGCCGCCCACATAAGCGGCCCAGATTTTACATTCGCGCAGCACCTTGACCCGAGGCACCTTACAAGACGGATTAAATTTGGCATCTAAGCTCACGCCGCGCCGCGCCTGGAACGCGCTGCAGGTGGTGAGCAGTTATGCGTTGGCCCGTCTTACCAAGAAGCCCCGGCACTGGGGCAGCCCGGTCAGTATTTCGTTTGAGCCCACCACGTCCTGCAACCTGCGTTGCCCGGAATGCCCCAGCGGTCTGCGGTCGTTCACGCGGCCTACGGGTATGCTGTCAGACAGCCTTTTCAAGCAGACCATTGACCAGTTGCACAACCGTTTGCTGTACCTGCTGTTCTACTTTCAGGGAGAACCGTACCTGCACCCCTCGTTTCTGGATTTGGTGAAGTATGCCTCTCAAAAAGGCCTGTACACCGCCACCTCTACCAACGCCCATTTCTTAACCGAAGACAATGCTCGCCGCACGGTAGAATCTGGCCTGGACCGGCTCATCATTTCTCTGGACGGTACCACCCAGGACGTGTACAAACAATACCGCGTAGGCGGAAAGTTGGACAAGGTACTGGAAGGCACCAAGCGGCTGGTGAAGTACAAACGCGAACTCAAGTCCAAAACGCCGTACCTTATTTTCCAGTTTCTGGTGGTGCGCCCCAATGAACACCAGATAGACGAAGCCAGACAATTGGCCAAAGAACTAGGCGTGGACGATGTCTGGTTCAAGACCGCGCAAATCTATGACTACGCCAATGGTTCGCCACTTATTCCTACTATAGACTATTATTCCCGTTATCAGGCGCAGCCCAACGGCACCTATTCGTTGAAGAATAAACTGATAGACGGCTGCTGGAAAATGTGGCACTCCTGCGTTATCACGTGGGATGGCCTAGTGGTGCCCTGCTGCTTTGACAAAGACGCGCATTACCGCTTGGGAAACCTGCAACAGCAGAATTTCAAGGAACTCTGGAAAAGCGACTCTTATAAGAAGTTCAGGGGTTCTCTCTTAAAAGGCCGCAGCCAGATAGAGATGTGCCGCAACTGCTCAGAAGGCACCAAGGTCTGGGGCTAACAGTTTCCGTTACTTTCTGTAGCTAGTTTAGCTGATCTTCCGTATGAGGGATTTAGCGTCTGGAACACTGTTCTTTGGCGTTGTTTCTGTGTTCTTCTATTCTCTTACCTGTGACTGATATAAACGAAGCGTTTCAACTCTTATGGCGCAAGCTTGAGATCTGGCTGAAGCAGATTGTGCTCATGCTGCCTAACCTGTTTCTAGCCATGGTGGTATTGGTGGTCACTTTCCTGGCCGCCCGGCTCCTGCGCCGCACCTCAGACAAATTACTCATCCGGTTCACACACAGCAGCGCTCTTAACAATCTGGTGGGTACTACGGTGTATGTGAGTATTCTTACGCTGGGTATTTTCTTCACCCTTAGTATTCTCAAGCTGGACAAGACGGTAACCACGTTATTGGCGGGTGCCGGTATCATCGGTTTGGCCTTAGGTTTTGCCTTTCAGGACATTGCCGCCAACTTCATCTCGGGGGTGATCATCGCATTCCGGAAGCCGTTTGTGGTAGGCGACGTGATAGACACTAATGACCATTTCGGGACCATTGAGCGGATTAACCTGCGCACCGTTGATATCAGAAGGCAAACCGGCGAGCTGGTGAAAGTGCCAAACCGGAAAGTCTTTGAGTCTGCCCTCACCAACTACTCCCACTACGGCATCAGGAGGATTGATTTAAAGGTGGGCGTTTCCTACGCCGAGGATCTGGAGCGCGTGCAGCAGGTGGTGAAGGAAGCCATGGTAGACATTCCCAACATGATCTCGGGGAAAGAGGTAGAGGTGGTGTATGAAGAGTTCGGCGACAGCAGCATCAACTTTCTGGTGCGTTATTGGATCAGTTACAAGCGCCAGACTGATTTTGTGTACGCCAAAAGCCACGCCATCATCAAAATCAAAAAAGCGTTTGACACGCACAACATTGAGATTCCATACCCTATCACCACGCTCAACTTTGGGGTGAAAGGCGGCAAAAACTTAGCTATAGAACTGAAGGAAGACTTGCCGCACCTGGGCAAGGGCAACTCCATGAAATTGGAAATTGCCCCAGACGAGGAAGCTTCCAAAGAAGAGCAAACAAAAGAGGCCGAAGAATAATCTTCGGCCTCTTTTGTTTTACTTGAATGACAGTCTCTAAGACGTTCTTAGCCATCTATCTTTTTGCCACGGTCTTCTACTAGCCGTAGGAAAGCGTCAATGTTTTGATCGGCGTAGGGGCCGTATGAGTTGGAGATAGTGCCTTTGGTGCCGTCGGTGCATTCCAGGGCGTAGAGAATGGCCATGTCGTCTGGGTTGGTTTCTCCTTCAAAACGGTAGAAATCCACTATTTTCACGTCTTCTACGCCGTAGCTTTTATCACCCTTCATGGTGGTGAGCAGGGCATCTTCGCCTACCCTGAAATCTTCGGTATACCCTTCTTTTCTTAGTTTCGCCTCTACTTTTACTTGGCTGGTGAGTTCTTCTTTATCTTGCATAACCTGTATTGTTAGATGGTTCCGGTATCTATTTAATGGTATCTGAACTATACGTAAAAACCGCGCCTGGTTGCCAGCTATATTCACATAAAATAATATTACCCCTTTCTCCAGACTGAGATTCAATTAGAAACAGTTGCCCAAACCCAACGTTTCCCGGCCGTTTTCTTGAAAAGAGGCAGGAAACAAACCGGCTTAAAAGCAAAGAGAGCCGCTTCCAGCAGAAGCGGCTCTCTTTGCTTTTAAGAAACATGACGTATTATTTATAGGCCTTCTTTGCCTCTATCTCGCGCTGAATCTTAGCCAAGTCAATGGTAGAGCAAGCGCCGCCACAACCTTTGTTGCAACCAGCCTCTTTGGTGAAAAAGCTCTTATAGCCCATCCGCAGCATATACCCAGCCGCTAAAAGAAAGACCAAAAAAATGATGATTTCCTGTACCATAACAGAAGCGTAACGCGGGCAAAGGTAGAAATAGTTTACTCTTACCGCAGGTTTTGCTGGTATAGCTTATGAAACTGGTTATTCCGTTTAGAGGCTGGTTTGAAGAAAAACAGCTAAAAACCGCAAGGCTACCTTTCTATTCCTTCCAGAACGGCTCTATGAGTTTCAGCATTTCCTGCTGCACGGTGGGGTTGTTGCTCACGCAGATCTGCCGCCCGAACACGTAGTCTTTGCCGCCTTTGAAGTCTGTTACCTGTCCGCCGGCTTCCTGCACCAGAAGGGCACCACCGGCCACGTCATAGGAGTTGATGTTGAACTCAAAGTACCCTTCACACTTCCCGGCAGCCACGTAGGCCAGGTCCAGGGCAGCGGAACCTAATCGGCGTACGCCGTGGCAGCTTTGCATAAAGGAGCCCATTACTTGCAGGTATTTCTGCATGAGGTCAAAGCTGTAGTAAGGGAAACCGGTAGAAATAAGGGAATCCGCTAAATTAGGCGCCTGGGAAACAGAAATCTTTCTTTCATTGCAGTAAGCGCCTCCGCCTTTGACGGCGTGGTAGCATTCATCGCGGGTAATGTCATAGACTACGCCAATCACCAGCGCATCATGCTGCATCAAAGCAATGCTCACGGAGTACACCGGCAGGCCGTGGATGAAGTTGGTGGTGCCGTCCAGCGGGTCAATGATCCAGTTGAACTCCTCTGCTAGGTCAGATTTGGTTTCTTCTTCGGTAATGAAACCTGCCTGGGGCAAGAACTTCTCCAGACCGGCCACCAACCGCTCTTCGGCTTCTTTGTCTACGTAGGAAACCAGGTTGTTCAGGCCTTTGTGCTCCAGTTTGGAGACATCAAAGTTGGAGGCTTCCTGCAAAATGAACTTGCCTACTTCTTTGGTGAGGGCAACCACCTGGTCGCGGAGAGATGAAAAATCAGTCATAGTTTTATAATAAGTATCCGCTGAGGCGGAACACGTATAGATTATCTTTTAGCGGCACGGCGGGTAAACCCGAGCACAAGGGCCAGCACAGCCAAGGCTATTGCGAGCCACTGGGTGCCATGCCCTATGAATTCGCCGTGGCGTGTATAGAACGTCTGCCCCTGGTTGAACCTCAATTGCCCGCGCAGGGCCGCCGGCACCCACCACCCCGATCTTTGGAGCAATTCGCCCTTCTGGTTAATGAACCCCGAGATACCCGTATTGGCTGAACGCGCCACGTCTCGTCTGGTTTCAATAGCCCGCAAAGAAGCGTAGGCCAAGTGCTGCTTGTACCCCGGGCTATCGCTCCACCAGGCATCATTGGTGATGATGAAGATAGCGTTGGCACCGTTGCGGATGTATTCACTCACGTACTCGCCGTAAATGGATTCATAGCAGACCACTGGCGCACCAGATAGCTGCGGATTCTGACTATGCTTGAAAACGGATCGGGTGTCTTGCGAGCCCATGTTTCCGGCAATGCCGCCCAGGTCAATGGAGAACATCTTCAGGGCTTTGAACATGCCCGGGTACGGGGTTTTCTCTACGCCTGGCACCAGCTTTGACTTATGATAGAACTCGTGCTGACCGGTTGGTTTGAAGTGCAAGGCCGCATTGTACACGTCATAATAGCCCACCTGCTCATGGAAACGCGCGGTACCACTGCGCTGGGTAGAATCTGGATACAAACGCGCCGAAGTGATGCCAGAGACCAGTTCCAGACCGGGATGCCGGGCCAGAAAATCGCGCAGGGCATAGCTCACAGGGCTCATCCCGAAGTTTTCTTCCCAGTTAATGCCGTTGCTGATGGAGGTTTCGGGCCAGAGCAAGAATTTGGTATTGGGCGTGATTTGCTGTTCTGACAGCGTAATCAGGCGGGCCAATTGCTGCTCAAACGGGATGTAGCCTTCGCCGCCCTCAAACTTTTCGCGGTACGGGTCTACGTTGGGTTGCACCACCACCACTTCGGCGGCATCGCCTTGCTCCTGGTACTGGCTGCCAATGAAGAAAGAAATGACCAAGGGCAACAGAAATGTGAGCGCGGGCGCGGCCCATTTACCCCAGTTTTTGGCCGGAGAAGTCAGCGCAAAGAACACCAGCAGGTTCACCACCCACACCCACAGCGAACCGCCCAGGTAGCCCGTGTATTCATACCATTGTACCCAACTGGGCAAAGACGCGAAGCCATTGCCTAACGTAAGCCAGGGCCAGCTTAAATCCCAGTTCAGGTGAAACTGCTCAAACGCAATCCAGTACACGGGCAAACTCAGATACCCAATGGTTTTTCCCGCCGCCCGTTTGGTCAGGAAGAACGCCACCATAGGCACGCTCATGAACAGCGCATTGAACACCACGGCCGCAATACCGCCGCCCAGCGTGGAGTAACTTACCCAATACGTGGTAAAGATGTTCCAGAGCAGCAGCAGCAGGTACGCGTGTTTGAAAAACGTACGGCCGCGCTTTGGTTCGGCTTTCGCCGAAATAGCCTTTTCCATCAACAGGAACGGCACCCAGCCTATAAACAAGAAAATAGCCAGTGGTTTCACCGGCCAACCCAACCACAACAAGAAGGCGCTCAGAAACGCCAACAGCGGGAGGTAAAAACGATTATTTGTTTCCCTGAACAACAATGACAAATTCTCCTTTGATTGCTTTAGTTGTGAACGTCTGCACCATCTCTTCCAGGGTGCCATTCAACGTTTCCTCAAATAGTTTACTTATTTCGCGGCTCACCGAGACCAGGCGCTCCGCCCCGAACACTTCTTTGAACTGCTCCAGCGTCTTGAGCACCCGGTGCGGCGACTCATAGAAGATCATAGTGCGTTCTTCCTGCGCCAGACTCTGCAACCGCGTCTGCCTTCCTTTCTTGATGGGCAGAAAACCTTCAAACGTGAACCTATCGGTACTGAAGCCAGATTTCACCAGCGCGGGCACAAAAGCAGTAGGGCCGGGCAGACACTCAATCTTAATGCCTTCCTGCACGCAGGCGCGCACCAACAGAAAACCGGGGTCAGAGATGCCGGGCGTACCAGCGTCTGAAACCATGGCCATTTTTTCGCCTTTCTTCAGACGCTCCACCAGGTGCGCCACGGCTTTGTGCTCGTTGTGCAGGTGGTGGCTGTGCATGCGCTTGTCAATACCCAGATGGTGCAGGAGTTTGCCGCTGGTGCGGGTATCTTCGGCGAGCACTACGTCTACTTCTTTCAAGATACGAATCGCCCGGAGGGTGATGTCCTCCAGGTTGCCTATGGGCGTAGGCACTAAATACAGTCTGGTTTCTTCTACGGGTTCGGCCATAGGTCAAAGATACTGATTATTTTAGTCCTGAGTTCTGAGTCGTGAGTTCTGAGTTGGTAGAACGTTTTAATGCTGTTTTAGAGAAAACTGGGCTGAATCAATTTTTAAGCCACTGATTGCAGCTTCTCGGAAGTAGGCCGATGTAGTCTTTTCAGGCTGATTTCTGAAAAACGGCTGCTAAACAGACGTCAGGCTTTGTACCGGTCTGCCAAGGCACTAATCCGTTGTGCCAGTACATGGTCTTTTTGGGTGACGGTATTGCCGGCGTCATGCGTGGTGAGCCGTATCTCCACGTTGTTGTAACTGTTGCTCCACCACGGGTGATGGTTCAGTTCCTCGGCCACCACGGCTACCTCGGTCATGAAGGCGAAGGCTTCTTTGAAGTCCCGGAACTGGAAGCGTTGGGTAAGTTGGTTTTCTTGTTCTGTCCACATAAGCAATAGCAGGAGGGAAGGGAAAGAGCAATCCTCCAGGATGCTCCTGGGTTTGCTGCGCCTCCGTGTTTGTACTCTGTTTTTGGTAAAACGATGCTGAAACGTAGCCCTTTCCCAACGCTCCCGTATTTCTTAGTCTTATTTCTCGGCTTTATCACAAGGAATTGCTGAAAATCGAAATAGAACTTAAGACAAACATAAACACCTAAAACTATGGCAACAGAATATCCGCAGGAAGTTCCAGACCAGCACCAAGACCACCAACCTGGCGATGAACATAAAATGAATCAGGAGCCTATTGTGATCAGGGAGAATTACAAAGGCAGCGAGAAACTGAAAGGCAAGAAAGCGCTCATTACCGGCGGCGACAGCGGCATTGGCCGGGCTGTGGCCGTGCATTTCGCCCGGGAGGGTGCCGATGTAGCCATTGTGTACCTGGATGAAGACAAAGACGCGAAAGATACCCAGCAAATGGTGGAGAAAGAAGGCCGCAAATGCGTGCTCATTCCCGGCGACTTGCGCGACGAAGCTTTCTGCAAAGAAGTGGTAGAGCGGGCAGTACAGGAACTAGGCGGCCTCAACATTCTGGTGAACAATGCCGCCGAACAGCACGAGCAGAATGACTTGCGCGCCATTACCTCAGACCAACTGGAGAAGACCTTCCGGACGAACATCTTCGCGTATTTCTTTGTGGCGCAGGCGGCCTTGAACCACTTGAAAGAAGGGGACTGCATCATCAATACCACTTCCATCACGTCGTACCGGGGCTCCAGCCACCTCATGGATTACGCTTCTACCAAAGGGGCCATTACCGCGTTTACGCGCTCGCTTTCGCAAAACCTGGCCGAAGGAGGCATCAGGGTAAACGCGGTCGCGCCTGGGCCTATCTGGACTCCTTTGATTCCAGCTACGTTGGAAAAAGTAGGCGATTTTGGGAAAGACCAGCCCATGGGCCGTTTGGGGCAGCCTTCTGAGGTAGCACCGGCGTATGTGTTTCTGGCTAGTGAAGACGCTTCTTACATTACGGGCCAGACCATTCACGTAAACGGCGGCGAACAGATAGGCGGATAAGGCTCAACCTTTCCACGTGGAAAACAGTAAAAAGGAGACACACAAACTAAACACGACCGCCTATGGCCACTGACAATAAAGACCACCCCAACGGGCACGACCGTCCGGTACGGGTGATAGACGATACCGCCACCAACATGGAAGACATGATGGCCGGACACATCATACCGGGCGCTGATCCGCCCAAGAATGAGGCCCAGCGCGGCGGTTTCGGAAACCGTGACGGCAAAGAAGGCTATGGCTCTGATTCTTCTGACGGACCAACCGGTGTAAGCGTCAACGAAGAGGCAGACAACAATGAGCCGCCCAAAGACAACATGCGCACCGACGGTGAAGGTAGAGGTACCTGATCCTGTTTTCCGCGTATTTTTTTGAATAAGTAGTTTAACCAGAAAAGGAGGAAGTATGCCCTATAAAAGCAAGAATACCAGCCATGACTCCAAATCGCAGAAAGGCCAGCCCACAGACGAAGGCATCAGCAAAGCCGGTATGAAAACCACTGGCGGCCCTGAAGAAATCCAGCGCAGCGAAGAGATAGCGGAAAGATTTCTGGATGCTAACGGCGATCCGGCCCCGGAAGCCATTACCCATCCAAACCGCAACCTCCACAAGCCAGACATCAACAAGCCTGGTTACGGTGGCACTTGATTTGGTTTTTCAACAGAAAAGAAAAAGCACCTTCTTTCCAGAAGGTGCTTTTTTATGTGCGTTTTAGGTAATTTGAGTAAAACTCCCTTCAAACAGACTTGCTTCTCCTTCACGCCTACCTATTTTCGCTTTTATGGCCCGCTACGCAATCTCAGATATACATGGCTGCCTGGTTACTTTCCAGAAAATGGTGGAAGAAATCATTCAGCTAAAGCCCCATGACCATTTATATTTATTAGGAGACTACATCAACAAAGGCCCTCAGAGTAAGGAAGTGCTAGAATACATCTTCTCGCTGCAACGCCAGGGCTTTCGCCTCTCCTGCCTGCGGGGTAACCATGATCAGTTGCTGCTAGACGCCATTGACAAAGGCGAACATACAGTTTGGCTTACCGAAGAAGACAAGCCGAAAACATTGGAAAACTTTGGGGTAACCCGCTTCGCAGACATTCCCACAGAATACATCACCTTTATCAGGTCTTTGCCGCTCCTAATGGTTTTGGAAGACTACGTACTGGTACACGCCGGACTGGATTTTACGCTCTCCAACCCGCTACTCACCAGCAACTACAACCTCCTGAACACAAAGCGCATGCAGCCCTCCCTTGCCAAACTTGGCGAACGAAGACTAGTTCATGGCCACCTTCCGCTTCCCAAAACCTCCATTGAAAAAGCAGTAGCCCAGAAAAGACCCGCCATTAACATTGATGCAGGTTGTGTCTATTATCAAAACCAAGAGTTTGGCAATCTCTGCGCCTTTAACTTAGACACCAGACAGCTTTATTGGCTGCCCAACCAAGACCGGCCGTACCCCATTAAAGTCAAAAACTAAGCCCTTGGCTGGCAACGCCTCCCATTTTCGGCCTCCTTTCCAGAAAACAGCCCTTAACTGTTCATAAAGCTTTCTCCTTGGCTTGCGTTTTTAAACCATTGGTTATTTGCTTCAATGGCAGTACTTTTGGGCACCCACTAACAGAACACAAATGCAACGCGATTCCCACATCTTTGATCTTATCCAGAAAGAGCATCAGCGCCAGCTGCACGGCATAGAACTTATTGCCTCTGAGAACTTCGTTTCTGACCAGGTAATGGAAGCCATGGGCAGTGTGCTCACCAACAAATATGCCGAAGGCCTCCCTTCCAAGCGCTACTACGGTGGCTGCGAAGTGGTGGACCAGTCGGAGCAATTAGCCATTGACCGCGCGAAGCAACTGTTTGGGGCCGAATGGGTGAACGTACAGCCGCACTCCGGTGCACAGGCCAATGCCGCCGTGATGCTGGCCGTCCTGAACCCCGGCGATAAAATTCTGGGATTTGACCTGTCACATGGCGGGCACTTAACGCATGGTTCTTTGGTGAACTTCTCCGGTAAGCTGTACCAGCCATCTTTCTATGGCGTGGAGCCCGAGACCGGCGAGATTGACTGGACCAAAGTACGCGAAGTAGCAGAGCGCGAGAAACCGAAATTGATCATCTGCGGGGCCTCGGCGTATTCCCGTGACTGGAACTACCAGGCCTTGCGCGAAGCTGCTGATGCAGTGGGTGCGTTGCTCTTAGCCGATATCTCACACCCGGCCGGTTTGATCGCCACCGGTCTGTTGAATGATCCTTTTGAGTACTGCCACATCGTGACCACCACTACCCACAAAACCCTGCGCGGGCCACGCGGCGGTATGATCATGATGCGGAAAGACTTCGAAAACCCATTCGGGCTGAAAACTCCTAAGGGCGAGTTGCGCATGATGTCTTCTTTGCTGGACAGCGGCGTTTTTCCGGGTACCCAGGGCGGACCATTGGAGCACGTGATCGCGGCCAAGGCGGTAGCGTTCTTTGAGGCGCTTTCGCCTTCCTATAAAGAATACACAGCCCAGGTGCAGCGTAACGCGCAGGTGTTGGCTAAATCTTTTGTAGACCGCGGATACAAAATCATCTCCTCGGGCACCGATAACCACCTGATGCTGATTGACCTCCGTTCCAAGGACCTTACCGGAAAACTGGCCGAGAACACGTTGATCAAGGCAGACATCACCATCAACAAGAACATGGTGCCGTTTGACGATAAATCTCCTTTTGTGACCTCCGGAATCCGAATCGGCTCCGCCGCCGTAACTACCCGTGGTCTGAAGGAACAGGACATGGACCGCATTGTGGACTACATTGACCGCGTGCTCATGAACCATGACAATGAAACCATCCTTTCTGACACCAGAAAAGAAATCAACAATTGGATGCAACAATTCCCGTTGTTCAGTTACTAAGTAATCAGACACAGGTAGCAAGATAGTAGACACAAGACTTTTCGCGGGGTTTCTGGAAAAACGGCCCATAAACCCCGCGAAATTTAGAGGGTTAACACTCCTGCCTATTTGTAAAACACTAAAATACCAATGGCACAACGTTCCGGAGAGGTGGCAGCGCACAGCGGAGAAGAGCATGAAATGACCTTTTTGGACCACCTGGAGATTCTCAGGTGGCATTTGATCCGTTCGGCCGTGGCCGTGGTGGTATTTACGGGTATTGCCATGGCCAATAAGGAGATTGTCTTCCATGACATTATCCTGGGTCCCTCGCGTACTGATTTTTTCACATACAGGACCCTCTGCGAGGTAGGCGCGGCCATTAATTCGCCGGGGTTATGCATCAATAAGCTGGATTTTACGCTGCAGAGCCGGGAGCTGTCTTCGCAGTTCACCATGCACTTGACCAGTTCCTTTGTGATTGGTTTGTTGCTGGGCTTTCCGTATCTGTTCTGGGAAATCTGGCGTTTTATCAAACCCGGTTTGTACCCCAATGAACGGGAGAACTCGCGCGGCGCGGTGTTCTTTGTGTCATTCCTGTTCCTGTTGGGCTCGCTGTTCGGGTATTTTATTGTATCGCCGCTCTCCATCAACTTTCTGGCCTCTTACCAGGTAGACCCTAGTATTGCCAATGAGTTCGACTTGTCGTCCTACATTTCCACACTGGTCACGCTGGTGTTGTCCTGCGGCATCATGTTTGAGTTGCCCATGATTGTGTACTTCCTGTCACGGGCGGGTATTCTGTCGCCGGAACTCATGCGCATTTATCGCAAGCATGCCATTGTGGTGATCGCCTTTGTAGCGGCCATCTTGTCGCCACCAGATGTGCTGAGTATGACGTTGATGGGCGTTCCGCTGCTATTGCTTTACGAGGTGAGTATCAACATCTCCTGGTGGGTACGCCGCCGCGATTTAGCCAAATTAAACGAACAAGCTACTTCTTAACGCTACTAAGATGAAAATAGCCCTGGGCGGCGACCACGCCGGATACCAATACAAAGGAATAGTCAAAGCACAACTAGAGGCACTGGGCCATGAGGTAAAAGACTTCGGGCCGTTTTCAGAGGCATCCGTTGACTATCCAGATTACGTGCATCCGCTGTCTTCAGCGGTAGAAAGCAAGGAATTTGAACTAGGCATTTTGCTCTGCGGCAGCGGAAATGGCGTCGCTATCACGGCCAACAAACACGCGGGAATCAGAGCGGCGTTGTGCTGGCAGAGAGAGCTGGCCGTATTGGCCCGTTCCCACAACAACGCCAACGTGCTGTGTATTCCGGCTAGGTTTGTGAGCGAAGAAGTAGCCGGAGAAATGGTAGAAGCGTTTCTAACCACTCCGTTTGAAGGTGGTCGTCACCAGACCCGGGTAGACAAGATTGCTTGCGCCTAAAGGCGCGAGTTCTGGGTCCTGAGTTAGGAAGAATGTAGGGGCACCTCTTGTGGGTGCCCTTTCTGTTTTGGGGCAGTTTTCAGAAAGATGGGTTAAAAACGTATTGACAGTTTTCCATTTCTAGTGATTCCCTCAATAACGGCGAGTACGTCTCATTCTGCAAAGGGCAACCATAAGGGATTGCACCTACCTATTGTCGTTGGAACAGGCATCTACAAGGTTTTAAGCCGAACATTAACGGGGATTCTCCTCCTCGGAGGGGTAGGGGTGGGTCACGGTTTCACGGCTATTTTTCAGAAACTACGCACGAATCACGCTTTGCTTTCTAAAGCTCTTTACCGCACCCGGCGGTAATACGGGCCATTCTCTACCTTTTCGTAGCGTTGGAAAACCAGGGGCAGTTTGTATTGCAGCTCGGGCATGAGGTTTTGCTGGTCTACAATGTAGGTGGGCGGGTCTTTGCGGAGGTCTTGCAGGATAGTGAAAAGCGAGTTATAGTGGTTCAACCGGCCAAAGTAAGGCCTGGCCAAATCCCAGCGCAGGTACGGTGAACCCAGGCTATTGTGTTGGTAATAGTTGAGGTCTGGTCCTAACACCAACATCCGCTGGCCTTCTACCTGCCGGTATTTGGGTAGATCCCGCACCTGCACCAATTCGGGCTGGATGCGGAGCGCCGGATACACCAAGTTCAACGGATTGTAGCGCACAGCCACCACCCCGGCAATTACCACCAGAAAAAGAAGCTCGGCAATCCAGAGGCGGCTGCCCCACCAACTGAAGAGGAAAATACCAAAGTAAGCGAGCAAAGGCAGCAGCAGAATTAATCCTTTTGCGGAGGCGTCATGACCGCTGATGAGCACCAGCACCACTACAATGATCCAGATGAGCATGAACTGTAAAAAGCGTGCCTGGTAGTTGGGTCCTAGGTTAACCAGCGGCAGACTCAGGAAGGAGAGCACCAGTATGCCCAAAGGCAGCGCCGCCACCGTAAATACTTGCCTTAGCGGCAGCCCGAACGCAAACGAGAACTGCCACGACCACGTTAAGCCCATTTCCAGAAAAGGCCCCAGTGAATTCTGATACAGAAAGTACGTAAGGACCACGGAAAACGGAAACACAAAACCCGTCAGCATTAACAGGGTACTCCTGAAAGCGCCCGAGGCGAAGTAAATCACGGCAAAGAAACCCAGCACCAGAAACCACACCAACGGCAGGTAACACAGAGCGGCCAGGCCCAGCATGAAACCAGCTTTGAAGAGACGCCCGGCATTGGCCGCTTCTTTGGAGATGGCCGTAAGGCTGGAGACCGCCAACAGCACAAACGTATGGCCCAGCAGCAACTGCGAGAGCACGTCCAGTTCAAAGAAGATACTGCCAAACAGCAGGTACAGCAACGCCGGCACAAACGACCGGAAAGGATGCACCTGATTTCGGTTAAAAATCTGGTTCAGCAGAAAGGCCTGGTAACCTAGCAGGCACATAGCCAGTAAGCGGTGCGCCAGGTAAGACCGGGGAACCAACATTTCCAGCAGCCAATAAACCGCCGCCGAAAGGGGACCAGTGGTATCATACACATCCTGGTAAAGCGTAAAACCCTGGTGCAGGCGTTCGCCCAGCAGCACGTGGTGCAGCTCTGAGAGGGTAGTAGGAAGCCCAAAGATGAGCAATGGAAGCCGAAGGAGGAGAAACAGCAGTACCAACACCACCCACCTGGACGGAAACAAACTGCGGAAGAATCGTATCAAGCAATGCGCGGCTTAGCCTTCGCTCTGACCTTGCGGCAAAGAGGAGGACGGTTTGTGGGGTAAAAATGTGAAATTAATACGATATTTGCGGAACCATGGAAAGTAAACGCCAACAAAAATTCGCCAGACTGATTCAAAAGGAACTTGCTGAAATCTTTCAGCGCGATGTTTCCCACTTGTTTCAGAGCACCTATATATCCGTGAGCGGCGTGGCTGTCTCGCCAGATCTGGGCGTAGCCAAAGTCCATTTAAGCCTGCTGCTCAATCCCAACGGCCGTAATTTACTCAATGAGATAAAAGTACATACCAAGACCATCAGGCATGAACTGGCCAAGCGCATCAAAAACCAGGTACGCGTCATTCCTGAGCTGATCTTTTATTTGGATGATACCGCTGAGTACGCCGCCAAAATGGACAAGATTATCTCGCAGTTGGATATCCCTTCAGAATCAAAGGAAGATCCTACCAACCCGTTCCGTACCGAGGACGACTATTATCTATCTGACGAAGACGGGGAGGATGACGAAGAAGACGCTGAAGACCGTTAATTTAAAAGACGTTCTTTCAATTCCGTTCCGCAGGCCAGCTACTAAACCCACTCATGCAGTACGACCCAATTAAACGCGTTTTAGGCGAGGCGTTCAACAAAACGCCTTTCCTGCGCAAGCTTTTCTACAACCTCTTAGACCTGCTGCTACTGCGTACGTGGCACATCCACAAGGAGCTCAGGGCCTGGGCCAAAACCAAGCGCCAGCAACCCATCCAGATTTTGGATGCCGGCTCGGGCTTTGGGCAGTACAGCTATTACCTTTCGGGCATGAGCCCCAACTGGCGTATTCTGGCCGTAGACGTAAAAGACGAACAGATCGCTGACTGCGCCAACTTCTTCCAAAGAATTGGGAGGCACAACGTCATGTTCCGGAAGGAAGACTTGGTCACGTTCCAGGACCCGCAGGCATTTGACTTGGTGCTGAGCGTAGACGTGATGGAACACATTCTGGAAGATGTAGAGGTGTTCAGAAACTTCCACGCTTCTATGCGCCCCGGCGGCATGCTGCTCATCTCCACGCCCTCTGACCAGGGCGGTTCAGACGTGCACGGCGATGAGGAGAGTTCTTTCATTGAGGAACACGTACGCGACGGCTACAACATACAGGAAATACAGCAGAAACTCAGAAGTGCAGGCTTCAGCCGTACCGAAGCGCACTATTCCTACGGTGCCCCCGGCAAAATCTCGTGGCGCCTGAGCATGAAATACCCCATCCTCATGCTAGGCACCACCAAGCTGTTCTTCCTGCTGCTACCGTTCTACTATTTGGTGGTGTACCCGTTCTGCCTCCTGCTAAACTGGCTGGATACCAACGGAAAACACGCCACCGGCACCGGTCTCATTGTAAAAGCCTGGAAGTAAGTAAAGAGACACAAGTATCAAGATATAAGACACAAGACCATTCACTAATTATGTTTTTCTACTCAAGTCATTCAACTTTCCTTGTCATCCTGAAAGGATCTTGGTAGCAAACAGCAATAGCGTTTATTCACTGCTTTTCTAGTTCGCCCACAAGATCCTTCCAGGATGACAAAATAGATTGTTTAGTTAGTCACGCTACTTAGAAGGATAAAGCAGGCTAGCTATTCTTACAACAAAAAGAAAGCGGCTCTTGTTTCAAGGCTCTTTTCCGAAAAACAGCCCCAAAACAGAGACGGTTTTTCCTGAACTTTGACCATGCCCCAAGAACTACTAACTTCACCATAGATACTTCCGCGTGGCGGATCAACCATACCAAGATGCTAGAGTTAGTCAGGACAGATTCAGCCAATCAGGAGTTTATTGAGTTAGTCTCCCTGTTAGACGCCGACCTGCACGTGCGGGACGGCGACGATCATTCGTTTTACGCCCAGTTCAACAAGATTGACACCATCCGGCAGACAGTAGTAGCCTACTATGACTCATTCCCGGTGGGTTGCGGTGCGATCAAGCCTTATGCTGAGGACACAGCCGAGGTGAAAAGGATGTTTGTGCTGCCGGAGTACAGAGGCCAGGGCATTGCCGGGGTAATCTTAGGCGAATTGGAGAAGTGGGCCGCTGAACTGGGCTTCCAGCACCTCATTCTGGAAACCGGCAAAGCACAGCCTGAAGCCATCCGGCTTTATACCAAAAGCGGGTATACCACTATTCCTAACTACGGCCAATACGAGAACATTGTAAACAGCGTTTGCATGAAAAAAGCCATCAGAACGCAACTGGTGCAGGAGCTGTAGTTTCGCCTTCGGGTTACAGAAATACCTTTAAAACGGACATTGGGCGAGAAGAAAACAGAACCCTTTTGCCGCATAACAGTAAAGGGGACCTGAGTGGTAGAAAAAATCTAACCATTCTCTCCTTCATTCAACCACTCATTCACGCATTTATTCAAAGATGAACGTTGCCCTCTTTATCGCCCGGCGGTACTTTTTCTCCAAGAAGAAGCGCAACATCATCAACATCATCTCCATTATTGCCATGATAGGCGTGGGCGTGGGCACCATGGCTTTAATTGTGGTACTCTCGGTATTCAATGGGCTGGAAGATCTGATCCGGTCGCTGTACGGCAAGTTTGATCCCGAGATCAAAATTACTACCGTAGAGGGCAAATCCTTCGAGACTAACGCCCAACTGCTGGACAGAATCAGGAAGACGCCGGGCGTGGCGCTGCTCACCGAAGTCATAGAAGATAACGCTCTGCTGCGCTACAATGACCGCCAGATGGTGGTGAAGGTGAAAGGCGTGAGCGAGAACTTCTTCCAGCAAAACCAGATTGACTCCGCTATTGTAGACGGCGACTACCACCTGCTGCGCGATGGCAAACAGTTCGCCCTCATTGGCCGTGGCGTGCAGTACCAACTCTCCATCAGGCCAGAGAACCCGTTTTCGCCGTTGCAGTTCATGTACCCCAAAGCGGGTAAGAAAACCATCATCAACCCAGAGAATGCGTTCCGGCAGTTGGGCATTCAGGCCGGGGGCGTGTTCGCCATTGAGCGGCAATATGACGACCAGTACGTGTTTGTACCCCTGGCTTTCGCCGAAGAACTCCTGAGTTATGACGGCAAACGCACTTCGCTGGAAATAAAGACCAAAAGCATCAATGATATTGAGAAAGTGCAGAAAGCCTTGCAGAAACTGTTAGGCGATGGCTTTAACGTGCAGGACAGCGAAGAACAGCACGTGAGTTTGCTGCGCGCCGTGAAGGTAGAGAAGCTGTTCGTATTTGTGACCTTTACCTTTGTGCTGCTCATTGCCTCCATCAATATTTTCTTCTCGCTTTCCATGCTGGTGCTGGACAAGCAGAAAGACATCGCCATTCTGGCCTCCCTGGGTGCTGACCCACGGACCATTCAACGCATTTTCCTGCTGGAAGGCGCTATTGTGGCCTTTAGCGGTGCTTTTGTGGGGCTGGTGGTAGGCGGTACCATCTGCTGGCTGCAACAGACGTTCGGCTGGGTTTCCATGGGCATGAGCACCTCGGTGGTAGAAGCATATCCGGTACTCATGCGCCCCCTGGACTTCCTACTCACCGCCGCTGCCATCATCCTCATCACATTTCTGGTATCTATTCGGCCCGCCCGCCGCGCCGCCGCCCTTTCCATCAGAGAAAACCTGTAAGCTGTTTCTGGCTGATTTTAGGAAAAAGAGACTGAAAATAGTCCCTTTGGTGCTTCTGATTGTGCGGTCTTGTTTCGTGCCTATTCTTAAGGTTTCTATGTACGGATTTACTTCCGTGGCTTACCAAAATCTAAGTACTGAGACATAAAATAAGCCTACATCCTTTTTACTGTCATCCTGGAAGGATCTTGGTGGCGAACGGCAGTAGCGCCAAATAAACGGCTTTCTAGCTTGCCCACAAGTTCCTTTCAGGATGACAAAAGGAGTGTTTACTTTGTCTTTTTTCATTTCTATGGCGCGGATTTACTTCCATGCCTTGCCAAAGTCCAGTAGTCACGGAAGTAACTTCCGCGCCATAGTGCCTTTTTAGCCGATTTTTCAGGAAAACAGACGCGAAACATGCAGACCCAGCCTTCACTGGTGCGCTACTATTTTACCCTCAGTTTTAAGAAAACGGCGGAGAAACAGGCGAATTGGTGCCAAAATAGGGAGCAACTGCTAAATTTTTGTTCTTTGCTTCGGTGAAAAACAGATTTTGTTGTACTTTCAATATTGGGTTAGCGCGTCTTTGCCATGAAAGTATATACCACACAGCCTTTTCAAGTTGTTTATTCTCTTTTTGAGCATGAATATCTGGGCTATTTGTTTGAGTCTTTTGTGGTGCAGGTCAACTCTAAACGCCAACTCACCCTCCAGCACCAGAACATCTCCACCAAAAACGCCGACGAATTTGCTGCTCGCCTGGATAAGACTGACTTTGAGCTGATTGAGCTTATGGACCAGATTCAGCAGGATGCGGTGTTCAAGAAATTCGCGGTAAAGAAAACCACGCTGGCAGATTTCTTCTTCAAGACCTATGACTCCGCCAAAGGCGATAAGCTCCTGCAAGAGAACATAGACCATTACGTGCAGAGCCGCATGTGCAAGATTCTGGATTTGCTGCAAAACAAGATGGTGTTTGTGATGGGCAAAGACGGCGAACCTACCTGGAAGCGCCTGAAAATGGCCCCAGAGAAAGCCACCGTACTCTTCCACTTCCGGCGCAACGACGATAATACCCACTATTTCCCTACCATCAAGTACCAGGGCGAACGGCTGGAGTTCCAGTACAAAGACGCGGTGCTGGTGTGCAAAGAACCCGCCTGGCTGCTGCTCAATGACGTGCTCCACAACTTTGAGAAACAGGTAGACGGCAAGAAACTGCAACCGTTCCTGAACAAGAAGTTCATTGCGGTGCCGCGCAACGTAGAGGAAAGCTATTACCGCAAGTTTGTGGCCCCGCTCATAGAGCAGTTTGATGTCTATGCCAAAGGCTTCGATATAAAATCTGAACGCTACGCGCCCCAACCGCAACTCCAGTTCTCAGAACTGGCGGTGGCGGAGCCTTCACCTGCCTTGTTTGCTACTACCGGCGAAGACGACGAGGAAGAGGAAACTGTCCATACTTCTGACGGCGACAAGATTGTTTTTCAGCTTAATTTCAAATACGGCCCCTATACCGTAGGCACGCAGGAGACCAAGAAAATAAGCGTGAGCGTGGAGAAAACCCCGGAGTCTTACATCTTCCACCGGTTGCACCGCGATGTACCTCAAGAGGCTTCCTTTCTGCAAGAGCTTGCCAGCCGCGGCCTAGACATCAGGAACGGCAAAGCGGTCATGGACAAGCCCCAGGCGTTTGGGTGGTTGAACAACTACGCCAAAACGCTGGAAGAACTGGGCTTCACGTTTAAGCAAAGTCAGTCAGAAAAGAACTACTTCATAGGGGAGACCTCGGTGAACGTGGGCATCAATGAGACCAATGACTGGTTTGACATTTACGGCACCGTACGGTTTGGGCCCTATGAGATTCCGTTCATCAAGCTCCGGAACCACATTTTGACCAAACGGCGCGAGTACAAGCTGCCTAACGGCCAGATTGCCATTATTCCCGAGGAATGGTTTACCCAGTACCTGGAACTGTTCGCCTTTTCTGAGGGCGAGGAGGACCTGAAGCTGCGCAAGCACCATCTCTCGTTGGTGAGCGATTTGCAGAACGGCAACCTGGCGCACGTGACCATGAGCCGCAAATTGGAGAAGCTGCGCGAGTTCGAGGCCGTAGAAGACAGACCGCTGCCCCAGGGGTTTAAAGGCGAATTGCGCCCGTATCAGAAAGCCGGGTACAACTGGCTGCATTTTGTGCAGGAATACCATTTTGGCGGCTGTCTGGCAGATGACATGGGTCTGGGGAAAACCGTGCAGACGCTGGCCATGCTGCAACACCGCAAAGAGAATGGCGCGCAGACGGCTTCCTTGCTGGTGATGCCTACCTCTTTGGTTTATAACTGGCTGGCCGAAGCCCAGAAGTTCACCCCGCAACTGCGCATTCTCACCTATACGGGCACGTACCGCAACAAGAGCGTGGCCCAGTTCAAACACTATGACCTCATTCTCACATCTTACGGCATTGTGCGCCTGGACTCTGAGATTCTGAAGAAGTACATGTTTGACTACGTGATTCTGGACGAAAGCCAAGCCATCAAGAATCCTAATTCCAACACTTCTATGAGCATACGGGAGTTGAAGTCTAAGCATCGGCTTATTCTTACCGGTACGCCCGTAGAAAACAGCACGCTGGACTTGTGGAGCCAGATGTCGTTCATTAACCCCGGCCTGTTGGGTACCCAGAACTTCTTCAAGAAAGAGTTCCTGCGCCCCATTGAGAAGTTGAAGGACGAACACAAAACCAAGCGCCTGCACGCCCTCATCAAACCCTTCATTCTGCGCCGTCACAAAAGCCAGGTAGCCAAAGAACTGCCCGAGAAGATTGAGCACGTCACGTACTGCAAGATGACCGAGGAGCAGGAGCACGCCTACGAGGAAACCAAGTCGTTCTACCGAAACAAAATCCTGAAGAACATTGAGGAGCAGGGGGCAGCCAAATCGCAGTTCATGCTCTTGCAGGGCCTTATGAAGCTTCGCCAGATTGCGAACCACCCCCGCATGGCCGATCCTGCCTCTGAAGCAGAGTCTGGTAAGCTGGGCGAAGTGCTGCGCCTCACCAAAACCGTGGTTAACGAAGGCCACAAGGTGCTTATCTTCAGCCAATTTGTAAAGCACCTTGACCTGGTGCGCGCCGCGCTGGACGAACGAAAAATCAACTACGCCTACCTGGACGGCTCCACCAAAGACCGCCAGGCCCAGGTGGCCCATTTCCAGAATGACCCCAAACTGCCGGTCTTCCTTATTTCCCTTAAAGCCGGGGGCGTAGGCCTCAACCTCACCGCCGCCGACTACGTGTTCATTCTGGACCCCTGGTGGAACCCCGCCGTAGAAGCCCAGGCCATTGACCGTGCGCACCGCATAGGTCAGCAGAACACTGTCTTCACTTACAAGTTCATCACAAAAAACAGCGTGGAAGAAAAAATCCTCGCCCTCCAAGACAAGAAACTCCAGATGGTCTCTGACCTCATCTCCACCGATGAAGCCGTGATTAAGCGGTTGACCAAAGAAGATATTGAGAGTTTGTTGAGCTAGTTGATTTAAGGCTGTTTTCGGTAAAAGAGCTCCTAACCGGGAAACGCTTCATTAAACGATTATAATATAATATATTCGGTAGCGCAGTTACGTTTATCCGCTTACTGTAGGTAGAATAAACGTAGTTTTAGCATTAGATATAGTGCGGATAAACGTAGGTGGTCCGTTTATCCAGTAGTTGGCATACATATAAAATGAAAAGTTTCTTTGAAATAATAATCTGCTCAATTTTGATAATTTTCTTAACAGGTTGTTTATCCCCGTCACCGGCCGGATTTTGGGGTGATTTTCAAGAAGAGTACCAAGTAGAACATTTAAGCGACCAAGGGCCTTGGGGTGGCAAAAGGGTGATACATTGGGAAAAAGATAAAGGCACATTTACAAAGTCTGAAATTAATGGATTAGCCAAGGACAATGGTTGGGTATTAAAGAGCGATACAACATATGAGTCAAATATTACGGAAAAATGGGTTCAAGACAGAAAGCTTATTTTCCCACTTCATTGGAAAGGCTTGACTCCTAAATTCGATTTTTATTATTCAGGTTTTGAGGAATTTCCAAGATGGATTTCTGGTGATATTTCAGTTCTATCATATACAACAGATTATATCACCATTAACCTAGAGACTCAAGAACCAATTCATATAAATGGATTCATTATCCTAAATAAAAAACAAAATAAAATGACTCTCTACCATATGTGGGGAGAATAAAAAAACGAATGCCAACAACAGCTAAAAAGCACTAAAGCACTTTTTAGCTTAGAAACGTTATAAGCAATTTAGAGAATGAAAGAAATTGAAGACAGAGATATAATGCCAGACGAATTAGTTTCTGCTTTCGGCAGCTTGGACTATGAAGAAGAAGGTGGCCTATCTGTGCATTCGATTAAATACTTGGAAGACGAAGTTCACTTTAACTTTTCCCTTTTCATGGGAAAAATTGAGCCGCTTCAAGATGAATTTTGGCAACTAAGGATTCTTAATTATCGTGATTCTAAAATTGACATTGATAATCTAGGGAATTATTTCCGCTTTTATTCCGACCATTATCTGCTTAAAGAGTTCAATAACGTTAGTACAGACTTATATTTTAAAAAACAGGGTTTGAACCCAGAATTACTTTTTGCTGCGATTTACGAAATACACCACACCCGATTTAGGAATCTATTCTCTTTAGAAAAGTATATATATGAAGGCAACTTACTCGGTAGGTGCAGAATGGAAAGCGGTGTATTTGCTCGTGGGCCAAAATATATTTTGAATTACTATTTCAAAGAATTAGAGAAAGCAGGAAAAGAGCCTTATTATTTTGGAGAGTATGCCGCTAAAAAATGGAACGGCGAACAATTAGTTCCTTATGATAACGAGTTTAAATTAGCCTTACTTGGAGACACTTATTTTATAGGGCAAGATTTTGAATTTATACCTATAAAAAATAAAAACAGCTTATAACACTGTATATACAAAACCCTTGCTCCGCTACGGGCTTTGCATATACTAGACGTTACTTGTAATTAAAATGAGAATCCTTAAATCTATTCGACTTATATGGACTTTCTACTCAGCCTTTGCTATCGCTTCAGCGGTGATAACGTTGGCTTGTTTAAATGTATATATTGAGTCTGGTTTCAGGATTTTCCCAATCATCTTCTGGTTCAAGGCAGCGACACTAGGCGTGATGTTCTTATTTGTGAACAGCTACAAAAAGCATGAGTACTTCTATTACCAGAACCTAGGCATCTCCAAGGTTATTCTTTGGGCCTCTACTCTTGCATTTGACTTCTCACTGTTCCTATTCCTTAGCTTTTTGTCGCACAAAATTGTATGACCCACAGACTGGAGGCAGACAGCATTAGGCTAGAACTGGGCGGACGCCGAATTCTATCAGACATCTACCTAAAATGCGAGACAGGCAGAATAACAGGTCTGTTGGGCAGAAACGGATCAGGGAAGTCCTGCCTCATGAAGGTGATCCATGGCAGCATTGAATGCAGCCAATCTGTTCGTTTTGACGGGAAATACCAATCTGCGGCCTTTAAGCGCCCTGACTTACTGCTTTACCTGCCTCAGTTCAATTTCATACCCGCTGGACTTACCTTGAAACGGGTGTTCAGTGATTTTGGCCTTGATTACTCACTCTTTGAGAAGAGGTTCCCAGAGTTTAACTCCAGATACAGATCGAAAATTAAAAGTTTGTCGGGCGGTAGCCGTAGGCTGGTGGAAATATATGTCATAGTGAAATCAAGATCGCAGTTCGCTATGTTGGATGAGCCTTTTACTCACCTTAACCCAATACAGATTGAGAAAGTAAAAGAGTTCTTTATTGAAGAGAAGAACAACAAGGGCCTTCTGCTCACGGACCACATGTACAGGCACATCCTAGAAATAAGCGATAACTTGAATCTGCTTGTGAACGGAAGAATTCATTCTGTAAAATACCTTGAAGAAATAGAATCACTAGGATATGCCAGAATATAACAACTGCTAAAAAGCATTAAAGCGCTTTTTAGCCAAGTATGTTAAAAGCCCATCACTATAAAGCTACCCATAGCCCATATACCTATTCTAGCTATGATGTACTTCATTCAAGGAGAAGAAGATATTCTAGATAACCAGAGCCTATTACAATAAAGTGAAAGCTCCTAAGAAAGAGTTTGTGCTGGTACCGGGCGCTGCACACAGGCATAACCAATCTATCATTGAGGCGCAGTACAAGGTTGTCAGGAAAATTTCAGACCTTCCATGATAAACTTGTAAACCAATGTGTTACCTTGAGGGCACCTTCTGAAATGATGTATCTATCAAAAATATACTACTGTTATCATGAGCGGAAAATTTGAAGCGTCAAAAACCTCGGGTGCCCATTTCCAGCTAAGCAAGCTGGCTGGGGAATGGGAAGGCACGGCCAGGGTCTGGTTTGACCCTGCCAAGCTAGAAGATGAATCTCCTGTAAGCGGAACCATGAAGCCAATTCTAGACGGGAGATTTATCCTGCATGAATACAAGGGAAGCTTCAAAGGAGAACCAATTACGGGTATGGCCATTTACGGGTATCACCTGGAACTGGAAAAATTCCAGTGTGCCTGGGTTGACTCCTTCCATAATGGAACGGCCATCATGTTCTCAGAAAGCCAAAAAGGGGAGAAAGACGTGTCGGTGTTGGGCAGCTATGCGTACGTAACGCCCGAAATGGAACAGCACTGGGGGTGGCGCACCAACCTAGAGTTCCGCAGCGATGATGAACTAGTAATCACCGCTTACAATATCTCCCCGGAAGGTGAAGAATCAAAAGCAACAGAAACCGTTTACCGCAGGGTTCAGTAACGCGTTTTTAAAGAAAATCAGTACCTCTAACTTCAAGCAATATGGGAACCACTCCTTTCTTATTTATTGGCAGCATTGGTCTAGGTGAAATACTAATCCTGCTGGTCATTTTCGTGATTCCCGTGGTCCTCTGGATTTGGGCTACTATTGATTTGCTTACCGGCAAGTTTGCCAACAGCGTAGAAAAACTGATTTGGCTTATTGTCATTGTCTTTATTCCGGTGCTGGGGGCTATTCTGTATTTGATGATCGGCCGAAGGCAGAAACTGAGATCGCCTATTCTATAACAGTACATATCGCTCTTACTTAGGCTTGCAGCCGAAGTAAGATTACCTTACTGCTTCGGGGGTATATTCAAGAAAACAGCTTAAAAACAGCTTCGCCCACTGATGCCAGGAGTATCAGTGGGCGAAGCTGTTTTGAGGGAAGGATATTATGCCTTTATCTTAGAATAAGGGAATTTCTTGGAGGCTTTGCGCATGATGGTGGTAATGATGGTATTGGTATCACTGCCTAAGCCTCTGGAAAGGCTTTTCTCATATTTCCAGAGCAGTTCACCAGAAGTACCGTCATAGATATTGATGGCAGTCTTACCAGAGTTGGTGGCACCATAGAAGCCTACGGCCAGGCCAAGCGCCAGCGATGCACCGTCAGACATGGGTTTATCTGTAGTGAAGGTGCCGGTGATCACGCCGTCTACACCCAGAACTTTAGATAACTCAGCGGGCGTGAAGCTTTTGATGTTCTCGGCGGTGATGTTGTTTTTCAACAGCTTGGCGTTGGTGGTGGCCGCGTCCTGGAAAGAAACGGTGTAGTCGTCTTTGCTGCTTACTTTGAGAAAGTACGTTTGCAGGGCGCTTTGTACGGCCAGGCCTTCGTTCTGCTCCATTTCCTTGATGCGCTCCGGCGTCATGGTTTTCATCTGGTTCGGCCGCAGGCCGATACGCGCCTCAAAAGGCAGAATAGCAATGGTCTTGTGCTGCTTGGCCAGGTTCTCAAAGGCCGGGTTGGTGTAGATTTCCTTTGTTTGGGCCGATGCGCCCAGGCTCAGGAACAGCGCCACTAAAACGAGTAATGCAGAAGTAACTTTCATGGTGTGTAAGATTGAAATGAAGGGTTAAAAAATATGGAATAGATGTTTTACTGTGTACAAATGGAATGCTACGGCTCTACGGCTTGACTTTGGCGTACGGGAGTTGCCGGGTTGCTTTGCGGGTAATAGCCCTAATGATGTGGTGCGTGTCACTCCCAATGCCGCGGGAGAGCACTTTGTCATAACTCCACAGCAGGTCGCCAGAGGCGCCGTCATAGATTTTCATCATGGTGTTGCCCGTGTTGGTAGGCCCGGCGCCGCTCACATAAGGCGTGTAGAAGAACGTGTACAACGCCACTGCGGCGGCCACCGCCGTAGAAACCGGCTTGTCGGTGGTAAGCGAACCCACCAGCACGGCATCTACCCCCAGCAGTTGCGCCAGCTCGGTGGGCGTATAGGTCTGGAGTTCCTCGGGCTGAATGTCATGCTCCTTTAAGATGGAATTGGTCACGTTCACATCCTGCACAGCCACTTGCAGGCCGTTTTTGGTTGCCTTTTTCAGAAAATGGACCTGAAACGCACTCTGCACGGCCCGCCCGTGCCGCAACTCCAGGGCATATAACTGCTCAGGTGTGAAGCGGCGCATTTGCACGGGCCTCAGGCCCACCTGCACATCAAAGGGTAAAATAGCAATGGTTTTATGGTGCTTGGCCGCCGCCTGAAAAGCCGGACTGGTGTAGATGTTTCTGGAGGTGTTGCAACTGCCCAGCCCCACTACCAACAGCACTACCAAGCCCAGAAACACATTTTTCGTTTTCATTGTGTTTTGCTGATTCTTCCTTTTCATAAGGCTTTTCTTCTTTTCCGACTTTCCTGGAATAACTTTCGTCTATAGGAACAGGTTAAGCAAGTGCACCCATTCTGCCCGCATGAAACTCCATCTCCAGATACCCGTCGCCCAGAATTACCGGGCCGTTCTTGAAGGTTTTACAGTAGACCTGTTCAGGGCCCTTTCACCCCCATTCCCCCGGTTAAAAATTTTGCGTTTCGAGGGCAGTTTCCCCGGCAATAGGGTCGAGATTGAGTTACAGGCCGGCCCCCTCAAACGCCGCTGGACCAGCCTCATCACCGAACGGCACGTAACCGACCGTGAAGCCTGGTTTATAGACGAAGGCCAGGAACTACCGGCTCCCCTCACGTTCTGGCGGCACAAGCACCTCATTACCCACGAAGGCTCGCACAGCGTCATCCATGAGCTAATTGAGTATAAGACTGGCTTCCGGGCGTTAGATGTGCTGCTGTACCCCATCTTCTATGCCCAGTTTTCGGCTAGAGGGCCGGTGTACCGGAAGTTCTTCGGGAAAGTAGCCTAGCGATTCAGGGCAGATTTCAGGAAAACCGGATTAAAACAGCCTTCCGGCAGCAAACGGCTTTCAAACTTTTACACGTGGAACAGGTTATCTCCAGAAAAAAGCGGGAAACTGCGTAGATTGGCAGCATGGCAAAAGCAGTAGTGATTGGGTCTGGCATTGGCGGCATAGCGGCGGCGATTAGGCTGGCGGTGAAAGGCTATGCCGTGACGGTTCTGGAAGCGAACGCCTCCTATGGAGGGAAGATGACGCAGTTCACTCTGCCGGGCGGCTATCGCTTTGATGCCGGTCCGTCTTTGTTCACCTTGCCGCAGTTGGTAGATGACCTTTTCATGATAGCCGAAAGAAACCCGCAAGACTATTTCCGCTACCAGCGCCTGCCCATTGTCACGCAGTATTTCTGGCCCGATGGCACGCGCCTCGCCGCCCATGCCGCGGCCGATGATTTCGCCCGGGAAGTGGAAACCAAGCTAGGCGTTCCGCCGGAACGTTTACACCGTCATTTACAGAAAGTAGCCCGTTTATACCACGCCACCGCCAATACGTTCCTGCACAAGTCGCTGCACAAACTTGACACGTACCTGAGTGCTGATGTGCTGAAAACCCTTCCGGCCCTGCCGGAACTGGGCTTAACCACTACCATGCACGCCGCCAATGCCCGCGCTTTCTCAGACCCGCGCCTGGTGCAGTTGCTGGACCGGTACGCCACCTACAACGGCTCAGACCCTTACCAAGCCCCCGGCACCCTCAACCTGATTCCGCACCTGGAGTTTAACATTGGCGCGTTTTACCCCGAGGGCGGCATTTACGCCATTGCCCAAAGTCTGGTAAAGCTAGGGGAGGAGTTGGGCGTGGCCTTCCGCTACAACGAACCCGTGCAGGAAATCATCACCCAAGGCAGCCGAGCTACCGGCGTACGAACCGGAAAAGAAACGTACCTGGCAGACGTGGTAGTCAGCAACATGGACGTAGTGCCCACTTACCGGAAACTGCTGCCCAAACAACCTGCCCCTGAGCGGACTTTGAAACAACCGCGCAGCAGTTCGGCCCTTATTTACTACTGGGGCATCTCGCGCACCTTCCCCGAACTGGACTTGCACAACATCTTTTTCAGCCAGAACTACCGGCAGGAATTTGAGCACATCTTCCAGAAAGGCACCGTGGCTGAAGACCCTACCGTGTACGTGAATATCACCTCTAAATACACGCCAGAAGATGCCCCCGCCGGGCACGAAAACTGGTTTGTGATGGTAAACGTGCCGCACAACGCCGGGCAGAACTGGGAAGAACTCATTCAGCAAACCCGACAAAGTGTGCTCCGGAAAGTAAGTCAGGCCTTGGGAACCGATATCGCCTCGCTTATTACCACCGAGAAAGTCTGGGACCCGCGCGGCATTGAAGCAGACACGTCTTCCTTTGCGGGGGCCTTGTACGGCAGTTCTTCCAACAACAGGATGGCGGCTTTCCTGCGGCACCCTAACTTCACCAGCAAACTTAAGGGCCTGTACTTTGTAGGTGGCAGCGTACATCCGGGTGGTGGCATTCCGCTTTGCCTGCTTTCTGCCAAAATCGCCGCAGATTTGGTGCCGGTTGCTGCTTCTGATGCGCAGGCGTAGGTTCTGCTTTAAGGGTTGTTTCCTGAAAAGAGGGTTGCAAACGGCATTGGCGCAGACGCTCGCAGGAGCTGCGCACACTACGAGGTCTTTTGAGTGGGCGTTCTTGCGGAAAACAGACTGAAAACGTGAAAACCTGTGAGGTCTTCGAGACCTCACAGGTTAGAATCGGCTGGCGCGAGACTCCAGTCTCGTGTCAAGGGATGAAGCGAGTCTCCATACTCGCCGGGAGCCACTAGCACCAGGGCCTACCATCAGTACGCTAGTTACGGAACCCAAAAAAACCGGATATACATCAGGAATGGAGAGTTCTTTGCCGCAAAGGCAATACCGCTTAACAGAAGCCTGTCTAATCTGCCCACAAGATCCTTCCAGGATGACAATGGAGGAATGACGCAGAACAAGAATGCAGCACTATTTTTACCTTTACTTCGTCGCTCTCCATTGCTCATCAGAAAAACCTGAGAATGCCCCACGCTAATTCCATTCGTAACGCTTTGCCGGTGGTGCTTCCTTTTGCGGGGTTGCTGGTGGCGCTGACGTGGTATGTGCGGGCCAATGGCTTTTTTTGGGATAGCATTCTGCTGGCCTCTAAATACGGCCAGTGGTATTATCAGACCCGCTTCACTACCTTGTTTGTGCCTGAGGCATTGGCGGGCTATCCGCCGTTGTTTGGGATGTATCTGGCGGCGGGGTGGCATCTGTTTGGGAAGACAGTGCAAGTGAGTCACTTTCTCATGTTGCCTTTTCTGCTGGGCATTGTCTGGCAAGTGTATTTATTGGGGAAGCGTTACTTGTCCCCAGCCTGGGTGTTTGGAGGCATGCTGCTCATCTTCCTGGATCCTACTTTGCTGGCCCAAAGCGCACAAGTGGCACCAGACATTGTGCTGCTGTTTCTCTATCTGGCCTGCTTGAATGCCATTTTGCAACATCGGGATTGGCTCCTGGCGGCGGCGTTGGTCTTTATGGCAATCCACACACCCCGAAGCCAGATCTTGTTAGTAGCTGTATTTCTCACGCATCTGCCTTTACGCTGGCCGCAAAGCAGAAAACCGTCTCTTGCGGAAGGGTTGAAATTGCTACACCCGTGTGTGCCCGCCGGGCTGCTGCTCGTTCTGTGGCTGGTACTCCATTACCAGCACTTCGGGTGGATTGGGTATGCGCCTGCTTCAGACTGGAGCGCGTATGCAGCAGTTGTCACTGCGCAAGGATTTGTGCGTAATCTGTTCTTGATTGGGTGGCGCTTGGTAGATTTCGGACGTATTGCGCTTTGGGTAACGGCGGTTATTCTATGCTGGCGGTTTAGAGGCTATTTTCCCGAAAAGACCCGAGAATTGCAGTTGTTACTGCTGGTTCCTTTGCTCACGTTAAGTTTGGTGTTAGGCTGGTTTACCAATCCCATTGGGCACCGGTACTGGCTGGTGGTGTACGTTCTTCTAGGGCTGTTCACCACGCATTTGGTAGCTCAGCTTCGGGCACAGAAAGTCCGGTTAACGGTGTATGTGGCGCTTGTGGTAAGTTTACTGAGTGGCCACTTCTGGGTATACCCCGAGGGAATTGCCAAAGGCTGGGATGCTTCCTTGGCCCACTTGCCTTATTTTACCCTTCGGCAGCAAATGATGGCCTATCTGGACCAGCAACAGATTCCGTGGGAGGAGGTGGGCAGTGATTTCCCCAACTTGGCTTCCCCGGCAGAGACAGATTTAAACAAAGACCAAAGGCGGTTTCAACCCAAGAATCTCTCTACGCAAGCCTACATTCTCTACTCCAACGTGTTCAATGGTTTCTCTGATCAGGAATTGGCAGAGCTTAACCGCCATTGGCTGGTGGTGCATGAACTACAGAAGGGGCAGGTGTTCCTGCGCTTGTACCAGAAAAAAACCTCAACTTCGCCGTCTCTTCCTTAAGCACAACATCTTTCACTCCCTGTTTCCTGTTTTAAACCAATTTTCAGGAAAGTGGGCCATATACACGTTTGCCTTGGCTCAAGTTTTAACGCTGCTTTGCCTTTTTCAGCAGAAAATGTAAATAAAGCGGAGCAGGAGGTAAAATATGCAGTTATTCTTCAACTTATAGGCCAATGACAGGAGAGAACCTGCTTGGCGCACTAGGTTCTTATCTAGAAAGTGCTATATTTGTTTAAGCCAAATCATGTAATTCTAAACTGTACCATGACCAAGGATGAGCTCTTGCGCACTGCCATGCGCTCCTTCTCTGCCAAAGGGGTGAAAGACCTGACAGAGCGGCGCCTCATGCAGGAGTTTGGTTTATCTGTAGAAGAGTTTAACCAGTCTTTTACAGATAAAGAAGACTTTTTGCGTCAGGCCGTAGAGCTATACCTGGCAGAGCAGAAGGAAGTGCAGAGCACCTTTCTGGTGGAGGGAGGCCATTCCATTGCAAAGCTCATGCAGGTCATCAAACACCACATTAACCTGCTGCTGCAAATTAATCCAGATTTCTTTATCCAGATTCAGTACCTGTATCCGCGCATCTGGACCCTGTACCTGCGGCACGCGCAAATGCATTCCTATTACGTGTTTTATGATTTGCTGAACACCGGCATTCAGGAACAGCTTTTCAGGCCAGGCCTTAACATTGAAGTAGTCACCAAAGTACTGTTGGAGCAGATAAACATTCTTTTGAACCACGCGCTTTTTCCGCCGCACCGCTACAACATGGCCGAAGTCTTCAGAGGCATTTTCCTGTATTACCTCAAGGGCATTTCCACAGAGAAAGGGAACAAAGAGCTGGAGAACTTTTTCTCCACCTTCTCTCTGTAATTCTACCTCAACCTACTTATTTTGTGTCTTAAGAACCTAATTCTGTTTTCCTTTACAGAAAAAGGTATCTTCGCAGCCCGCAATTTCTTTTGCGCGTAAAACCTCGTTCCAATCTGAATTCGTACTAATAAATGACTTTCAAGCAAACCGTTTTGCAGGAATTGCTCAACCTGATCAAGCAAGAAGGACTTGCTCATTTAAATGAACAGATCATCATTGACCGCGTTGATATCTCTTCGGCCACGTTCAGAGAATTCTTCAAAGGCATGGAGGATCTGGTAACCCAAGTGATACAATATGATTTGGAAGTCCGGAAGCAGGACCATGCACGTTTATTTGCGGCCCAACCCAGTCCGTTGAACCGGCTGCTGCTGATTGTGCAACTAGGTCTGGAGAGCCTACGCACGGCCCAGCCCACGCTGTTGATGGAGTTACAGCAAAACTACCCTGCCGCCTGGCAACTCTACTGGAGTCACTCCAATGAGTACACCACGCATCTGGTACATGATCTTCTGAACGAGGGCGTGCTCCAGAAAGAATTCCGCCGGGACCTGAACATTCAACTGGTCACTAAAATCATGCTGGAGCAGCTTTCCCTTATTGTGAATCCTGCTGTTTTCCCACCAGACCGCTTTAACCCGGCAGAAGTATTCCGAAGTATTTTCCTGTATTACATCAGAGGAATCTGTACCGAGGACAGCATGAAAAAGGCTGAGGATTTCTTCGCCAATTTAAAGTAACAACAAGCCACAACTTCTTACAAAAAAGAAAGCCTGCCCCTTGAGAGGAGCAGGCTTTCTTTTTAAACAACATAATTGGTCTATAGCTGATTAGCTAATAGAAACCCGTACCTTTTGGGTGAACTCGCGCAAAGCGGTTTTGAAATCCACGTTGTGGTCGCCCATGTGGTTCAAGATCCAGATGGCGCCAAATACGTGGGTCAGTTTCTCGCCTTCGTCAGAACCTTCAATTTCAAAGGCAGGCGTTTCTTCGTTGAGGAGTTGCTCTTCGGCTTCGCGCAGGCTGTCAATGGTCTGCGTTTCTACCAGTTTCTTGATAGCAGGTATTTTCATGGGTGTGTTACGCTAATTTACGAACCATTTCAATCACGAAATCTTCTTTGCTGGTAGCGGCACCTTCCACCAACTCACCGTTCTTGAAAACCGCAAAGTAAGGCAGATTGGTCACGCCGGCCAGTTTACGGGCTTCGGGGCTGGTTTCAGCATTTACGTCCAAAAACGCTACGTTCGCAAACTCTTCGTTAGCGGCCATCCGCTTGAACTTAGGAGAGAATAGACGGCAGTTGCCGCACCAGTCCGCAAAATATTTCACTACCACTCGCTCATTGCTTTTCAGCACCTCCTGGAAATCTGTATCTGTTGCTTGAATAATAGCCATGGTATTATATGTAGGTACATTTAAAAAAATGAATCAAGCGCAAAATTAGCGTTTTAGATTTATTTTCAGAAATAAAGGCCAAAAACAGGCGGTTCCTTTTTATTATGTAAAGACTGGGGTAAATTACCTTGTCTCCTGAAAGCGCCGCTTCTTGCTTAATTTTGTGCTTTCTACCGGCTTTACTTATTCCTTCGGCATGTTTTTTCACCGTTTTCCCAAAAGTATCTTCTTTCTGTTAGTGGCCTTAACGGGTCTGCTGGCAGCTTTCACCTCACCCGCCTGGCAGCAGAATGGCGTCATTGACAAAGTGATCTCCAAACTCACCACGCTGCACACCAAATACTCCCAAGAGAAGGTGTACTTGCACCTGGATAAACCGTATTACGCGGCGGGCGAAGACATCTGGTTCAAGGCCTATCTGGTTAACGCACACAACCACGTACCCAGCGAACTAAGCAAAGTATTGTATGTAGAGCTAATCACCCCAGAGAACACGTTCTACAAAACCACCGTGATTAGGCTGGACAAAGGCAAGGGCAACGGCGATTTCGCGTTACCAGATGACATTCCGGAGGGTACGTACCGCCTGCGGGCCTACACCAGCTGGATGCAGAACTTTGACGAGGCGTATTTTTTCCACCAGAACATCACCATCTGGAGCCCTCGTAAAACCGATGTGGTTACGTCCACCGCTTTCACGTTCAAACCGCAATCGGCCGGTGATTCAGTGTTGGTGAACCTGCGCCTGCTCAACTATCAGCAAAAGCCCATGGGGCAGACGTCCTTTACTTATTCCACCAACTTTGACAAAAAAGGAGACGCCAAGAAGATCACCACCTCCGCTGAGGGCAAATCTTTTCTGCGGCTGTTCCTGCCGCACAATGAAACCGCAAGCCCCAAGATCTTTCTGGCCATTGAGCAGCAGACGGGCAACCTGAACCGGACCATTACCGTTCCCGCGCCCAAAGAGAAGCTAGACGTGCAGTTCTTCCCCGAAGGCGGTAATCTGGTAGGCGGTCTCTGGAATGTGGTCGGTTTTAAGGCCGTAGACGCCAACGGGCTAGGGAAAGACGTGCAAGGCGCTATCTACAACAAGCAGGGCCAGAAAGTCATTGATTTCAAAAGCCTGAAGTTCGGGATGGGCCGCCTGGGCTTTATCCCTGAAGTCGGCCAACAATACACCGCCCGCATCACCTCGGCCAAAGGGGTTGCGCAGGAATATCCATTACCGGTTCCGCAGAAAAAAGGCTTTATTCTGTCAGTGGAAAACAAAACGGCGCCTACCATGCGCGTCAAATTCTACACGTTGGGCTTTAACCAGGACAGCGTGGGCAAACCCCAAGCCCTGCATTTAGTGGCCCAGGTGCGGGGCGAAGTGCTGTACGCGGCCTCCAGCCCTACGGCCCGCGAAGTTTTTCAGGTTGAGGTTCCTAAAAACAAGTTTCCGTCTGGCCTGGTGCAGTTCACGGTGTTCTCTGAGAAAGGCGAGCCGCTGGCCGAACGGCTGGTGTTTGTGAACCATGGTCCGCAGGTACAGATGAGCATCACGCCAGACAAGCCCGCCTACAAACCCCGCGAAAAAGTGACCTTGCAGGTACAGGCCAAAGACGAGACCGGCGCACCCGTAGCCGGAAACTTCTCCCTGGCCATCACCGACCAGAAAACGGTCACTCCCTCGCCCCACGCGGCTAATCTGGTGTCTTACCTGCTCCTGAGTTCAGATCTGAAAGGCCACGTAGAAGAACCTTCCTATTACTTTAGTTCAGCTTCGCCCGAAGTGGCCCTAGCCTTGGATAACCTTTTGCTCACCCAGGGCTGGCGGCGGTTTGTCTGGAAAGGCATTCTACAAGACAAATTCCCATCGTTGAACTATCTGGCCGAACGGGATCTATACGTGAGCGGCACCTTGACCAAAATTACCGGCCAGCCAGACGCCTACGCTGATATCACGCTCACGAACGGGAACAACCCTTTGAGCACCATCAAACTGCAGACCGATGACCGGGGTAAATTCCAGTTCAGTTTGGCCAGTTTTCCAGACACATCCTCCATTACCGTACAAGCTGCCAAGGCAGTAGCTATGCTGGAACTAGACAATAACTTACCGCAGATACAGGCTTTTCCGCAAGTACCGTATGAGCCTGTTCCGGCGCCGTATTCCAATGAAGTATGGGCGTATCTGCAACGCAACCGCGAGCAGTTGAAATTGGACCAGTTCTCTGGCAAAAGTGGTATCATGCTCCAGCAGGTGAACGTACGCGGCAGGAAACAGGAAGAATTCAAACCTGCCGCCGGCAGCCTCCACACCACCGCCGACCGGGTACTGAGAGGTTCAGAGCTCCCCAGAGGCGTGGACATCCTGCAAGGTTTGCAGGGAAGGGTAGCCGGTTTGCAGGTCACCAACGGACAGATAAGCATGCGGGGTGGGGGACAACCCTTGTTTCTAATGGATGGAATGCAAACAGATGCCTCCTTTATCCAGTCCTTGAACCCCAATGATGTAGAAGCAGTAGAAATCCTGAAACCGGGTGCTTCCTCGGCCATGTATGGCTCACAGGGTGGCAATGGGGTGATAGCTATTACCACCAAGAAAGGAGAGAAAAAAGACGGGAAATCTGGCCCTTCGGGGAAAATACCCGGCATGGCTACCTACCAGGGGCTGTATTTTCAGAAAGCGCGTGAGTTCTACCTGCCCCGGTATGACAAGCCAGATACCAGCAACGTGGTGATGCCAGACCTGCGCACCACGCTCTACTGGAACCCCAGAATACAGACAGACGCAACCGGCAAAGCCGAAGTCACCTTCTACACCGCCGACCAGAAAACCACTTACCGGGCTGTTCTGGAAGGCATGACCACCACCGGGAAATTAGGTCATTTCACGTCCACGTTCCAGGTGAGATAAGAGCATGTTTGAATTTTGGATTTGTAAGCGAAAACGGTTAGAGAAGGGTTCTGCGAAAGTAGTTTTTGAGCCTCGTAGCAGCGCTACGAAGGCGAGGAAAGCGGGAATGCAGGTTCTTGCTATAGCCGTTTGCAGCACGAAAGACAAATTTTAAACATGCTCTAAGAAGCTTTTTACTTTTTGGCAGCAGAATCTGGTTTGCTGCCAAACAACCCTCCCCGGCCTCGTCTGGAGACCTTGGTTTTAAGCGTAATCTGCTCAATGACTTTCTGCCGGGGAAAGGAAATGAGCCATACGCCCCGTACCTGCCCTTCCACAAAGCCATCGGGCTTGCCCTGCGCCGAGAACACCCTTAATTGCTCTAAGGTAGTGCCCGTGTAGTCCAGCAGGCTAGGTTCATCACAGCTGGCGCAGTTCCGCCGCCTGATGGCTATAGGACGCTGGTACTTAAAAAGACCTTCCAGCACCTCTAATTCTACCTTGGCAGTTGGTTCTCCCGAACCGGAGAGAAGCTTCTCCTGCGTTAAGAACTGCTTAACTTCGGCTTCAGTTTCGTTAGCAAAGTTCTGGCGTTTGAGTGTGGCGTTGTACCGTTGCAAGATGCTGCTCACGGTAGGCAGTTTGTCTGGCTGCGCCACGAACAATTCCTGCTCCTTGGGTTGTCCTTCGGCTAACTGCAGGAAAGCGCCTTCTATGAGTCTGATAATGGTGTCACCGGCCAGCAGCGCCTGTTTCTCCATGTCTCCCTGGGTAATGCGCTTCACCTTGTGGCGTTCGGCTTCTACGGCCATTTCTTTGCCTCGCTCTAGCTTCTCCGGCTCACAGGAACTAATGGTGAACAAGCTACAAATCAGGCAAACACAGTATAGGGTATGTTTTATCATGTGATCAGTTTCAACAATGGCACCACGTGCGCTCTTGTACAACAAAGATGGGGCTTGGGTTGGTCTTTCACAACGTAAACCTGCCAACTGCCTTTGAAGGTGGTGTACCCGGAATCAACATTCCCCGCCTTGGTTTCTTGTTTCTGGCCTTCTTTCCGGAAAACGGGCCTGAAATATGTAAGTGAACAGAAATAACTATATCTTCTCTCTTTGTCATCTTGGAAAGATCTTGTGAGCGAACTAGAAAAGCTGTAAGAAAACGCTTTTGCCGTTCGCCACCGAGATCCTTCCAGGATGACAAAATGTATATTTGTTCTGCTAAAAGAATGTTCTGCCAAAAAGAAGAGCCCGTTGCTTGGGCAACGGGCTCTTGAAAAGAAGAAAGCTTTTGGTACTCTCTGCTTATTTGTTTTGTAGTACTACTGGCTCGCCTAAACCTAAATCTTTTAAACCGGCCAACTGCGTTTTAGCATCACCTACTACTAAATACACCATTTTATTGGGATCAATGTAATTGTTGATGAGATTTTTGGCCTGTGCGTAGCTCAGGTTCTGGATGGCTTGCTCATCGCGTTGCAGGTAGTCGGTTGGCAGGTTGTAGGTGTTGATGGTTTCCAACAGACCTACCAGACTTCCCAAGGTTTCATAACCTAGCGCTGTTTGGCGCATGATAGCTCCTTTAGAGGTGTTCAGGTCTTCCTCGGTGTAGCTGGTGCCGTAGGTCTTCAGGATTTCATCCAGGGTTTGCAATGACTCCTTGGTCACATTGGTCCGCACGCTGGACGAAGCCATAAAGGCACCCGGGGCGGTTGGTCTTCGGGTGAAGGCCGAATAAGCGCCATAGGTATAGCCTTTCTGCAGGCGCAACACATTAAACAGGGTAGAGGCAGAACCGGCACCTAGTTTATGGTTGATGGCCTGCATCACCGGATACTCCGCAGAACCTACGGGTACGGCCAGGTAGCCCGCGTAAATCACGGATTGCTTCGCGTCTGGTTGGTCAATGAAGTACAGGCGGGCAGCCGGTTTGGTGGTAGCTGCCACTGGCGCAGGCAACGTTACGTTTTTAGGCGTCCATCTCTGCTCCAGGCTAGCCAATGCTTTGGTGACATCGGCTTGTTTCACGTTACCAGCCACCTGGAAACTGGCGACACTAGGCGAGAAGTTTTTCTGATAGTAGTCTTTCAGGTCTTGCAAGGTGATGCCTTGTACCGTCTGCATGGTGCCGTTGGTGGGGTAAGCGAAGCGGCTGTTTTCCCCGTACAACACTTTGTTGAACGCCAGGGACGCAACCGCCGATGGATTCGCCTGCATCTGTCTGATTTGGCTCATGGTCGCTTGCTTGGCCTTCGTGAACTCAGCTTCGTCCCAACGTGGTTCCAGCAGGATTTCTTCTACCAGTTTCATGACCTGCGGGAAATTGCGGGCCAGCGTGTTACCTGAGATGGTGATGTTCTCAGAAGAAGAACTCACGTTGATGAACGCGCCCAACTGCCCAATGGCTTCCTCCAACTGCTGCGGCGTCTTGTTTTTGGTGCCTTCCATGAGCATGGCGTCTACCAGAGCCGCCGTTCCAATTTTGGCAGGGTCATCCAGTTGCATCCCGCCTTTGATCTGAATACTGAACTGCACCAGCGGTAACTCGTTCTGCTCAATCCCAGAGACTTTCATGCCGTTCTTCAGTTGGGCCGTCCAGATAGGAGGAGCGGTGAACTTGAAGTTGTTGCTCAGCTCGGGCATCTTGCTGCGGTCAAATTTAGAGGCAGTTTTAGGGAAAGAAGTAGGCTCCTGACCGGTGTTGGCCCCTTCGGCCCCGGCCACTACTTTCTCTTCCACTACATCGGCTTTCACGGCACCTTTCACGGCCAGTTCTTCCTGTCCTTTGGGCACGAAGCTGGTCATGACGTAGGGCTTGCCTTTGATGTACTTGCGGTACACGTTCATGATGTCCTGCGCCGTCACGGCCTGGGTCATGGCAATTTCTTTCTGGGCATACCCTGGGTCTTTGGCAAACTCATTGTACTGGGCCAGTTGGAAGGCTTTGTTCAGGAGGCTCGCAATGCCGTTGTACAAGGCGGTTTCCTGCTTAATCTTGAGGCGATCCAGTTCTTTCTCATTCACGCCTTCTTTCTCAAACTTGTCCAGAGCCGCAAATACAGCCGCTTGTACATCATCCAGGTCTTTTTTGTCGAAGGCTCGTACGCGCATTCTGAAGGTACCGGCAATCTCGTTGGAGTTCTGGCTGGCCGAGGCTCCCGGCGCTAGTTTTCGGTCTTCCACAATGACTTTCTCAAACGGCGAGTTCTTGCCGTCAGATAATAAACTGCCCAGCATATCCAGCGCATAGGAGTCTTTGTGGTACTGCTCTACTGTGGGAAACACCAGGTTCAGCTCCGGCAGATTAGCGAAGTTATCCACGTGGAAAAGTGACTTGGTAGCCGTCAGTTTAGCGGGCATGGCAGGAAGCGCTTTGGGCTCAGGCTTGGTTTTCAGCTCGCCAAAGTATTTCTCAATCAGCTTCTTGGCCTCAGCCGATTCAAAGTCACCGGTCAACACCAAGGTAGCGTTGCTGGCGCCGTACCACTGGTTGTAGAATTCCTTCACATCTGCCAACGTAGCGTTCTGCAAATCTTCCAGCGACCCTATGACCTGCCAATGGTACGGGTGGTCTTTAGGGTACAAGTTTTGGTTAATTACGTACGAGGTGTGGCCGTAAGGAGCGTTGTCATAGCTCTGGCGTTTCTCGTTCTTCACTACCTGTTTCTCGTTCTCCAGGCCCCACTCACTCACGGTATTCACGAAGAAGCCCATGCGGTCAGACTCCAGCCAGAGCACGCGCTCCAAGGCATCTTTGGGGACCACCTCATAGTACACGGTTCCGTCTTCAAAGGTACCGCCGTTGAAGCTACCACCCACCTGGTTAATGGCTTTGATGAAGTTGCCCTTGCCCACGTTCTCTGAATTCTGGAACAGCATGTGCTCAAAGAAGTGCGCAAACCCGGTACGGCCCGGCTTCTCACGGTTAGAACCCACGTGGTACATGATGGCTACGGCCACTTTAGGGTCAGATTTGTCCTGGTGCAGCACTACATCCAGTCCGTTGGCCAGCTTGTACTTTTCAAACGGGAGTTTAAACTGCGGAGTAGCCGCCGAAGATTTGGCTGTGGTTTTGGCGATAGGCTTTTTTGTCGCCTGCGCCCACACGCTCGGCGATGCGCTTACCGCCATACTGCCCACCAGCACGGATAGGCAAGCGACTTTCAATCTTCTGTTCATGGTAAAATAAGGGTTTGGATTGTCTTAAGGCTTGTTTGAAAAAGTTGGCACTCTTATGTTAAATTAGTAGCGCTCACAGCTTAATTATTACAAGAACTACACCGCTTTTTCCGGCTTTACTTCGTTTAAGATTAGGTTAGTTTTCCTAAAATCAAGGCATAAACATCCTTGCCTGTAAACCCCGGCAAATTAGCCTTTCTTCCGGTTCTTTTCAGGAGAAAGTGTATATTACACTTTTCATATGCTTCAAACAGGTCTTCTCCTTTTAGGCTTTCTTTCCTAAAAGTAGGACTAAAAGGAAGTCTTTTCAAGAGAATAGTTGTTAGAAGAATGTTAAAATCCACTTAAGAGTAAGTGCCTTCGGGCTAGCTGTTACTGTACTTGCATGAAAAATAGAAAGCTTATCTTGTTCCTCTTCTGCCTGGGGACTTTGTTAGCCTGGACCGCCCTTTGCCTCACGTATTTTACCACCGGCCGCATAGAGTGGCTTCGGTTGCTAACCTTCTTGGTGTCGGGTATATTGGCGTATATTGTGTATCAACGTAAATGAAAAAGTCCATCTTTCTTCTCTTTCTTTGGTGGATAAGTGTTACCTCTGCCTGGGCGCAGACCCATATTCCTAAAAACCAGTATGGATTACCGGTAGTGACTACCACCGCCTTGTACCAGAAACTGGTGGCGCAAGACCCCGCACAGGAATTAGTAGAGCTGAAGTCTTATATACCCGGGCTGGTGCTGGATATCAAATATGCCACGGCAGATAATCTGGTAAAAGAGCCGGTGTATAAAATTGCCGCAGCGTACGCCCGTAAACCCGTGGCAGATGCCCTGAAGAAAGTTCAGGCCGACCTGAAGCCCTTGGGCTTGGGCCTCAAGATTTATGATGGGTACCGCCCGTACCAGGTCACGGTGCTTTTCTTTAAAAAAGTGAAGGAGAAAGACTACGTGGCTAACCCGAAAGACGGCTCACGGCATAACCGTGGTTGCGCCATTGACTTGACCATTATTCGGCTTAAAGACGGAAAGGAGTTGGAAATGCCTACTCCGTATGATGCCACAGTGGTACAGTCCCACCCAGATTATCCACATGTGTCTGCGCAGGTGAAGAAAAACCGGGCCTTGCTTATCAACACCATGCAACGGCACGGTTTTACGGTTTTCCACAATGAGTGGTGGCATTATGATTTTAAAGACTGGCCCAAGTACCCGCTCATGGATATCAGGTTTGAAGACCTGAAAGCCCTAAAAAAGTAAGGAAACGCTGCGGTTTTAACTCTATTTTCCGGAAAACAACCCAAAAAAGGAGGAGAGCCGGAAAAAACTTGTAGAATATAGCGAAAGGACGTTATTTGCTGATTCAGACCTGCAAACCCTTTCTCTTTGCTATGAAAGCACCTTTCCTCCTGAAGCAATTCGCCTTGTCAGCGGTCTTGCTTTTCCTTTTCATTTCTTCGGGCTACGCCCAGCCTTCTCCTAAACGGGAGTTCAGGGGCGTCTGGATTGCCACCGTCGCGAACATTGACTGGCCTAGCCAGCAGGGCCTTTCCCCGGCCACCCAGATGCAGGAATTCCGCTATATTCTGGACGAGCACCAGAAAACCGGCATCAATGCCGTAGTGGTGCAGGTGCGCCCTACCACCGATGCCCTGTACCGCAGCAGCAAAGAACTATGGTCGCACTGGCTGACGGGCAAGCAGGGCCAGGCACCTAATCCGCCGTATGATCCTTTGACATTTCAGATTGCCGAAGCGCACCAGCGGGGCATGGAGTTTCACGCCTGGTTTAACCCGTACCGAGCCACGCATGATACCATCAGCGCCAATATTTCTCCACAACATATCACCAAGACCAAGCCTGAATGGTTTATCACCTACGGTGGCAAAAAGTACTTCAAACCGGGTTTGCCCGAGGTGCGGGCCTACATTATCAACATCATCATGGACGTGGTGCGCAACTATGACATAGACGCGGTGCATTTTGATGATTATTTTTACCCGTATCCAACCAAAGACCCGTACCCAGATGACGAGGACTTTGCCAAATACGGCTCCGGTTTCGCCAACAAAGCCGACTGGCGGCGCTACAATGTGGACGAGGTCATCAGGGTTTTGTCTGACAGCATCAAGAAAGAGAAGCCGTACGTGAAATTCGGGATTAGTCCGTTTGGCATCTGGCGCAATGTTTCCCAGGACCCACGCGGTTCAGACACCAAAGGCGGCATCAACAACTATGACGATTTGTACTCAGATGTGCGCGGCTGGCTGGAGAAAGGCTGGATAGACTATAACGTACCACAAATCTACTTCCACATAGGCTACCCTATTGCAGATTATGCCAAGATCCTGGACTGGTGGACGAAGAACAGCTTCGGGAAGCACACCTATATTGGGGTGGGCACTTACAAGGTGAACAGCGAACCCAAGTTTAAAGAATGGCAAGACCCGCTGGAAGCCGGGCGCCAATTGCGTTTGGGCCGCGCCACGCCCAATGCGCAAGGGCAGGTGTATTTCAGCTCTAAATCAGTAATGAACAACCCCTTGGGTGTGCAGGACAGTTTGCGCCAGCATTTCTATAAAAACCTGGCTCTGTTGCCCACCATGTCGTGGCTGGACAGCATTCCGCCAATGGCTCCCTCAGATTTAAAAATACACAACTCTCTGGAAGGAGTTTCCTTGCGGTGGAAAGCGCCGGCCGCAGCTTCAGACGGGAATACGGCCCGCTACTACGTGGTGTATCGGGTGCTGAAAGGGCAAAAGATCAATCTAGAGAACCCAGCCCACATGCTAGCCATTCATAACGGAGAGCCTACTTATACAGACACCTCGGCGAAAGCCGGAGAGCGCTATACCTATGCTGTAACGGCCGTTGACCGCCTGCACAATGAAAGCAGCCTTTCTAATGCTGTAGGAGGGAAGCGAAAGAAGTAATAATTAATGTGCTAATGGATTAATGTGCTGATGTGCTAATTTTATGAAGGGCAAACATCTTATATAAATATTACTTGATTGTTATGCTTTAGCATCTATGGCGCGGAAGTTACTTCCGTGACTTTCCTTTGATTCATTCACAAGTCACAGAAGTAACTTCCGCACCATAGTATGCAGATTTTAATTGATATTGGTCTAAACACTTCATTAACCTATAATTCCCTCTTGGGAGGATTTGGGATGGGTTCCCTTCCTAAAATCATCTCTAATTTGACAAAGTAGTTTTGGCGGTCTTTCCTGTAAAACAACCGTAAAATGGGAGTCAGCATCGGCTCCCGTTTTTTATGAATAATTGCGTAGTTTTGAGGCATCTAACCTATTAACCATTTCTAACAGACATGAGCGTACGCATAGAGAAAGATACCATGGGCCCGGTAGAGGTGCCCGCCGATAAATACTGGGGTGCTCAAACCCAACGTTCCAAAGAAAATTTTACCATTGGTGGCCAACTGATGCCCCGCGAGGTGGTAGAGGCCTTCGCTATCCTGAAGAAAGCCGCCGCTTACACCAATACCGAACTAGGCGTTCTTTCCCAGGACAAAGCCGAAATCATTGGCCGTGTTTGTGATGAGATTCTGGCCGGAGAATTAGCCGATCAGTTCCCACTAGTGGTATGGCAGACCGGTTCCGGTACCCAAAGCAACATGAACGTGAACGAAGTGGTAGCCAACCGTGCACACGTATTGCTAGGCGGCGATCTAATGGATGAGAAAAAGAAAATCCACCCGAACGACGATGTAAACAAATCACAGTCTTCTAATGACACTTTCCCAACCGCCATGCACATTGCCGGTTACAAGATAGTGTCTGAGCATACGTTGCCTATGGTGCAGAAACTGCGCGATACGCTGCACGCCAAGTCACAGGAGTACATGAACGTAGTGAAGATTGGTCGTACGCACTTAATGGACGCTACGCCTTTGACTTTGGGTCAGGAGTTGTCTGGTTACGTGTCTCAGTTAGACCACGGCATGCGTGCCCTCCGCAACACCTTAGATCACCTCAGCGAGCTTGCCTTAGGTGGTTCTGCCGTAGGAACCGGTCTGAATACCCCACAAGGCTACGCCGAATTGGTAGCCCAGAAAATCTCTGAGTTCTCCGGCTTACCCTTGAGAACTGCCGAAAATAAGTTTGAGTCATTAGCCGCCCACGATGCCATTGTGGAGACTTCTGGTGCCCTGAAGCAACTGGCCGTAAGCCTCATGAAGATTGCCAATGACATCCGCTTACTGGCCTCTGGTCCGCGTTCTGGTATCGGTGAGATCATCATCCCAGAGAACGAACCAGGCTCTTCTATTATGCCCGGCAAAGTAAACCCCACCCAGGCTGAAGCCATGACCATGGTATGCGCCCAGGTAATCGGGAATGACGTGGCCATCTCGGTAGGCGGCATGAACGGCCACTTCGAGCTAAACGTGTTCAAACCGATGATGATCTTCAACCTGCTCATGAGCGCCCGCTTACTAGGCGATGCCTGCGATTCGTTTGACAAACACTGCGCCGTAGGTATTGAGCCAAACTATGAAGTGATCAAGCGCCAATTAGAGAATTCTCTCATGCTGGTGACTGCCTTGAACCCACACGTGGGCTATGACAATGCTGCTAAAATCGCCAAAAAAGCCCACAAAGAAGGCACTACCCTGCGCCAGGCTGCCCTTGACTTAGGCTTATTAACTGATGAGCAATTCACCGAGTGGGTACGTCCTGAAGACATGATTGGCAGCTTGAAGAAGTAATCCTTGTTTTCGGTCTATTTTGGCCAAAACGTGTTTAGAACAAGAAAGGCCCTTTGCTGATGCAGAGGGCCTTTCTGTTTTATACCTTGGCGGTGTTCAGCTATTCGGCGGAGCCATAAACAAGTGTGGTGTGACTTTCCGTTTTAAAGCTATTTCCCTGAAAACAGACTATATGCGGCTTTCTTTTGGATGAGCCATGAACAGAGACGTTCCATCTGGGCAAGGTAAAGAGCATTCTCTTTTCACCAGTGAAGGTGTATTTCTGGCCAAGGCCACTTCTCCTGTAAAATATGCCTTAAAAAAAGAAGGAGCCGTTTCCTGGCTCCTTCTTTTTTGTAACGGTAAAAGCGGGTATGGCTTATCTTTCTCTTAACAGCTGTCTGTTAATGGTACCAGGAGCCGTGGTGTAGTTTCCTTTGGTATAGAAGGTGTACACTCTACCTGCTGTAATTACGCCGGCCGTCCAGGTAGTGTAGGCAGTGGTTGATCCGTTCAGATATAGGGCAATGTTATAGGTCCCCGGTTTGATAGCGATGTAGCCAGACTCACCTTTGTAAGGGATATTGGCGGCAAGGTCAATGTTCTCCGTGTCTGGCAGTGTGCGGGTAGCTTTGGCGGTGAAGTTGCCCGGGGCTCCGCCGGTGGTGGCTGGCAAACCTGGCATGGCATTCACAAACCGAATGTACGCTACACTGAAGTTAGCCGGCGGAAGATCATCTCTCAAGGTCAATACTTCAAAGCTACCCGGCTGTCCTACCAAATAAGAGGTATAGAAGGAGTTTTCATCCAGTTGCACGTTGGAGGTAGCAATCTTATTCATGGTAAGATTGGCGGTACCCTTTTGTGTGGTGGTATCTACCGCTGACAACGTGTAGCTTCCGGAAGGCACATTCACATAACCATAGGTAGACGGGTGAATAGTATTCGCCAAGGTGGCACTCCAGGCCAGGCCCGTTTGTCTGCCCGTAGTGGTAGGAGACTTGGTGGTGGCTTTGAGGTCATTCAGGTAGAAGTTCACCATGGGTGCCTGCTGGGCAGAATGGGAAAATCTAATGTTGGCCCCAGAGGTTACAAACTCGGTACGCTCAACAATCGCATTTTCTTCACAGGATCCAAACAATAAACCTATTGCCAGGAAAGCCGCTATTTTGCTAAATATCTTTTTCATCTTGGTCAGAGTTAGTCTTTCTTGCTAAACCACATTTCATAGGTGTGATAGTTCTGGTCAAGGCCACCAATCTTCCTCAGGGCCTCCACATTCCAGATGTACTCAGAGTTGTATCTAGGACGAACCCGGTAAGCAGGTTTTCCGGCGTTTACCCCAGCGAAAGTAAGACCATAGTCTGTTGGTAACATGAAGCCCTGGAACACGCGTTGCTCCTGAGGTGTGTCAATCACATCCCAGCTACCGCCATCTTCACCGCCTACATAGTGGAATCTTCTTAAGTCAGTCCACTGCTCAATAAAGCCCCATCCCCATTGTGCAATGTACTTCTGCAGCATGATATGGGAAAGCGTTAAGTCTGCCCCTGTTTTTGGCATCAGCTCAGCATTGGCTAAGTACAGCGTTCTTCTTTGGTCAAAGGCAGCAGCTTCAGTAGTGGAAGCAAGACTCTTCACATAATCCATGTGCTTGGTTACGCCTTCTTTGTAAGCAGCCAAGGCAACATCTTTCTGACCTTCTCTGTAAGCAGCTTCGGCTTTAATGAACTGAAGCTGCGCATACGTCATCAGTGGGAATTTTACTTTGTTCTGGAACAGGTATTTCCCTTGCGCAGTGGTATTGGCCGCATCTGTGGTAGTTCCCCACGGGTTAAGTGGGCGTTGGGTAGCATCTGTGATTTCAGTAACACCTAAGTAACCAATGCCTCTGTATTGCCCGTCTGGGGCCGGAGCCAACATAACTGGCAAACGTGGGTCTTTCAAGTGTTGTCCGGCAAAAGCGGTCACAGGGTCTTTTCCTACCAAAGCAGGGTCACGTAGCACAGGGTTTGTTCCATCTAGCAAGCTTACAATAAATCTAGACTGACGATACGTGGTTAGATTACCACGCATAGGTCCCCAGAAGTTGGCATCGGCAGAAACGGTACCGTTAAAGCTCACTCCCGCATCATCTGCGTTGCTGGTGAAAGACTTGTTCACATACTCAATTACCTTATTGCCGTCATAGCTGCTCTTGTTTGTTAAATGGTGCTCATTTGTGGCAAGCAGGCCATACACGAACTTAGTCCATTTCTCTCTGGCAACATTGACATCAACACCGGTACCGCCATAGATCAGATCAGATTCTGTTAGACGGGAATTAGGGTTCTGGTCTGGACCTTTTGCCTTTTCAAAACTCTCCAGAGCTTTTTCTGCTAGTCTTTTAACCTCGGCATATACTACTTGTTGCTCATCATACTCAAAGTCTGACCTGCTGGGGTCAAAGGCCTGAGACATAATGATCTCACCATGATAGTCTGTAGTGATTTGCCAGTTAAAGGCTTGCAAAGCGTAACCAACTCCCGCGAAATCCCATTTTTTCTGTTCCTCTGCCTTGGCAATCATGTCGCGCAGGTTCAGCCCACTGGAGTAGTAAGTAGAGCGCCAGATCTGTCCGGCGGCATCGCTAGCCGTAGCATAGGCATGACGGTCCCAGGCGGCGTCTGCATCTCTGCCGTGCCAGTTTGCAATGTATTTGCTTATGTAACGGGCATCAAACTGGATACCTAACGCAATTTCTGATTCAATAGGAGCAATGTATAAGTGCGGCTCTACTACTTGGTCGGGGCCATTGGGGTTAGTATTCACATCTAACCAGTTCTCACAACCAGTGGAACCAACTAAGCTAGCCGCTATAAGAGAAGCACAAAGTATTTTTCTCATTTTCATTTCAATTAAAACCCAATATTAATCCCAACATTCAGTCCCATTGGCATTGGCAAGTTACCGTAATCAAAGCCATAGCCACCACTACCACCACTTGCTAAGCTAGTGGCACTTCCCACGGGGTCAAGACCGGAGTAATTTGTGATCAGGAACAAGTCTGTACCAGTTACAAAGATGCTGGCAGATTTAGCCACTCTGGTTCTTTGAAGCAAAGAAGTAGGCAAGTTGTAACGCAGGGTCACATCTCTCAGGCGCAGCCAGTTCACATCTTTCTCAATGTAATCTATCTCGCCGGAAGTGGCAGAGTAGAAGTTAGAATCCCAGGCTGGGTTGATCACGATGTTGTTTCTGGTAGGATTGTCTGTGTTTTCTAAGCCATCTGCAATGATTCCTTCATACACTCTTGGCTGATAACGGTCTAAGGTTCTCATGCTCAAACCACGTACCGTTAAGAAGTGCTCAGTAGCGTTAAATACGTCACCGCCTTTTCTCAACTCAAACAGGAAATCAAGAGACAGGCTTTTGTATCTGAAAGTGTTTCCAATACCCATGGTGAAATCTGGGGTTCTGTCACCAATCACTTTCCACTCTGTAAGGTCTCTCAATGGATAACCAGTGGTTGGGCTAATCAGGATTTCTCCGTCTTTGTTTCTTTGGTAATCATATCCGGTAAAGGAGTTCACTGGTCCGCCTACTCTGGCACCATTCCGCACGTTGTTGTACAACCAGGTATCAGAGTTATAGTATTCAGGGATGGAAGGCGGAAGCTTCACCAATTCTGAGAAGTTATGGCTGAAGTTCACATTGGCATCCCAGGTGAAATCCTGTATTACAAGTGGAGTGGCGTTAATCTGGAACTCAAATCCACCGGTCTCAATTTCACCAGCATTGAAGGTTTTCAGTACGAAACCTGTTCCGTAGCTTAAGCGCATGCCTCTTACAATTTGCTCTTTAGATACTTTGTTGAAGTAGGCGAAGTCAATGCCTAAACGGTCATTGAAAAACTTCACTTCGGCACCCACTTCATAAGAGGTAGTCATTTCAGGTACCAACGCCTCAGCCGGGCCGTTGAACGCGTACCCGAAGCCACCAGCGGTTGTGGTTTTAGGCTCTAACCAAGGACGAATCATGTATGGATCTGCGTCTTTCCCTACCTGTGCGGCAGAGGCTCTCAGTTTACCAAAAGAAAGTACGTTTTTAAGTGGCGCGAATACGGGCAGTTGCGTGAAAACAAAGCTCATACTGGCAGAAGGGTAGAAGAAGGAGTTGTTTGCCTTTGGAAGGGTTGAACTCCAGTCATTACGGCCGGTAAAGTTCAGATACAGAATTCCATCATAGCTTAATCCTAAGCTAGTGAATGCCCCTACCAAACGTCTTTGTGACAATCTGTTTCTACCTCTGTTGGTGGTAGGGTCTGTGTTTTCAATGGAATAAAGATCAGGAGCCAGGAATTTCTGCCCCGTTACCGCCTGTGAGTAATAGTTCTGGTCATTGATGGCACTACCAACTTTGAAGTCAACGCCTAACTTGTCTCCAAAATAGTTCTTGTAGAACTGACCATAGTACTGCACGTTGATATTTCTGCTGGTAATCAAAGCTTGGTCAAATAGACCACCGGTTGAACCCGATAACCTGGACTCTGGATGACGTACGCTAAAAATCTCCTGCGTGAAATAGTCAAACCCGGCATTGGCCACAAACTTTAACCATGGGGTAGGGTCAATCACAATTTTAGCGTTGGTTACATAGCTGTCTCTGTTATTCTCCAGAATGTTCTTGTTTACGTTAAAGAAGGCGTTCTCTAATTCAGAACCAGTGGTGCTGGCAGAGAAGAATCTTCTGTTACCGTTTTCATCCAGATAATTGCGGGCATCGTCATCTGAAGGCCAGGAAAGCAGACCTAGCATTGGACCGCCGTTCACGTTGAACACAGACTGTACATCTGACTTGGTGTATGCAAATGATACATCAGAAGAAATGTACTTGTTGATTTTAGAAGTCAAGGCCGAGGCTAAATTGAATTTCTGTTGGCCGGCATTAGGGATAAAAGATCCCACATCTACGTAAGAGGCCGAGATACGGTAAGTGTTGGCTTCACTACCACCAGACACAGAAAGGTTGTGCCGCATGGTGCTACTGGTTTGGAAGAAGTTTCTAACGTTATCAAAAAGCTCTGTTCCTTCTGGGTACGCTTCTCCAAAATACGTGGTAATGGTAGATCCCTCATCTGTTACTCCTTGCGTTCCTCTACCGTATATGGTCTGGATTTCAGGATATCGCACAATTCTGTCCATTCTGAAAGAATTGCTGTAGTTGATGGTGGCGTTTCCGGCTTTTCCTCGTTTGGTGGTAATCACGATGGCACCAGAGGCGGCATCAATCCCGTAGAGGGCAGAAGCTTCGGGTCCTTTCAGAACCGTGATGCTTTCAATGTCCTCTGGGTTAATGTCTGCCATTCTGTTCCCGTAATCCACGCCTCTGTTTTCTAAACTGGTAGTGGTGTTGGCAGAAGAAGCAAAACCAGAAGTGTTAAAACTGCTGTTACTTACCGGCAAACCGTCTACCACGTACAAGGGCTGGTTACTACCGCTCAAAGAGCTAACCCCTCTAATGGTAACCGAAGCGGAAGCTCCTGGTAAACCAGAGGTAGATTGTACATCAACACCCGCTACGCGGCCGGCTAATGCGTTCACAAAGTTCTCGCGTTGGGTCTGGGCTACTGCCGCTCCTTTTACCTCGGTAATAGCATACCCTAAAGCTGCCTTTCTTTCTTCAATACCCAAGGCTGTTACTACTACCTCGTCTAGTGCTTTGGAGTCTGTTCTCAGTACCACATCAATGGTAGTGCTGGTTCCTACAGCTCTTTCCTGTGCTATAGTTCCTATAAAACTAAACACCAGGGTACCGCCAACCGGAGCCTGAATGGAATACCGGCCATCACCATCTGTAGAAGCGCCTGTGGTTGTTCCCTTCACCACCACACTAACACCGGGCATGGCAGAGCCATCTTCAGAAGAAGTCACTCTCCCGGTAATGGTTTTGCTTTGGGCAAAACCTGCCTGAGCAATACTTAAGCTCAAGACAAATAACATTAGCCGTAACATTATTCTCATATTAAAGGATTTAGGGTATTAAGTAATTTTTTTTGCTGCTCAGCGGAACGTAGAAACACAGGTAATTCACTTCAAGAACTTCAAAAGTGGGGGAGGAAAATTGCGAACGTATACCAGGTGTATCGAAATAGGCCACAAAATTAATGAATTATCAAAAAAGGAGCCCTTCTTAAAGCTAAAATTATTTCTTTTTGAACAAATGCTTAGTTTTAAGTAACATTTATACAAAAGTAATTAAAACTGAGCGACTTGCGAAAGACGTTCAATGGGGATTGCCAGCTATTATGCTTTGATGCTGAAAATATAAAAAAGCTTTTTATGCCTTACAAGAAATATTAAGTAATATTATTTTTATTCTTCGGTGAGTTAAAATTTATACTAAAATATATAATAGTTATTAAAATTATTTACGAACTAACAACTTCTATTTTAATAAGTAGGGAAGCAGAAAGCTAAACAGGCTACCTTACTTTTTAAAGCTATCCAAGAGTTGAGTTTTAAGAAATATAGTAACTTAATGCTTCAAGCGCTTACATTCCTTCAAATTAACAGAACCTGTTCTTCATCCACCAACTAACACAGCTACAGTGACTTCTATCTCTACCCAGCCCGCAGAAGAAATCATCTTGCCAGACAAATCTGTTGCAACTACCAGAGCAAGGTTAAGGTCACTGGATGTATTCAGGGGCATCACGGTGCTTTCCATGATTCTGGTAAACAATCCCGGCAACTGGGGAAAGATCTATGCGCCGCTCAAGCACGCAGCCTGGCATGGGTGCACGCCTACAGATCTGGTATTCCCGTTCTTTCTCTTTATAGTAGGAGTATCCATCGTCTATGCGCTCTCCGGGGCCAAACTGATGCCGGAAAAACATTCGTCCACAATGGTAAGAATCATCCGGCGCGGTCTCACCTTATTTGCTTTAGGACTGTTTCTGGCCCTATTTCCCCAATTCGACTTTGAAACAGTAAGAATACCAGGGGTTCTCCAGCGCATTGGGGTAGTTTTCATTATTGCCGCTATCATCTTCCTGAAAACCGAACGCCGTACCCAGACAGTAATCTCTATTTTCTTGCTGGTAGGCTATTGGTTACTGATGATGTTTGTACCAGTACCCGGCATAGGTCAGTCCAACTTGTTACCTACTACCAATCTGGCCGCCTGGCTGGACAATACTTTATTGCCGGGCCACCTGTGGAAGTCTACAAAAATCTGGGACCCCGAAGGCATCTTAAGCACAATACCTGCTGTAGTCACCGCGCTCTCTGGGGTATTGGTAGGGCAGTGGCTCAAAAAGAAAGACGATGCCGGAAACAAAATAGCCTGGTTAATGGTATGGGGCGTCATCTGCACCTGCCTGGGATTGGTGTGGGACCTGCAATTCCCCATCAACAAAAGTCTCTGGACCAGCTCCTATGTGTTGTATACCTCGGGTCTGGCCATGCTGGGGTTAGGGCTGTGTTACTGGCTCATAGATGTGAAAGGATATCAGAAATTCACCACGCCGTTTCTGGTCTATGGAGTCAATGCTATCACTGTCTTTTTCCTCTCCGGGCTTATTCCCAGAATAATGGGCATGATCAAGGTCAACACTCCGGCTGGTGAAGTAGACAGCAAGACGTATCTGTATGAGTATTTCTACACGCCCCACCTAAGCCCATATAATGCTTCCCTGGCTTGGGCCCTGACCTGGATCATGTTCTGGATGGTTATTCTCTGGATCATGTACAGAAAAAACATCATCATCAAAGTGTAACGTTGTACTCTATTATATATAGAGTTATGAAGAAGGCCACACTAGAGTGGCCTTTTCTGTATGGTCGTAGGAGAATGATTAAGTTTGGAGTAGCTTTTCCTTTTACATCTCATCTGCTGATGCCTGTACCTTCCCAAGAGTTCATCGTTTCCAACCTGATTTCATAAAAACTACCGTAAAACCAGAACTACAGAAAACCAGCTTGGGAAGAAGTTCGAGGTAACAGAACGTGCACCTGCTGCCTTGGTATTTCGTAAGCCCAGAAGATGGAAAGACAACGCCCCACGTTTATAAGAAGCCGGTTGAACAGCTTTGGCTATGCCATGAAAGGGATCTCGGCGGCTTTCAGGTCTGAGGTAAACATGCGGTGGCACGTGCTTTCAGCGGGAGCGGTAGTAGCGGCGGGCTTTTACCTGGGACTGACGAACATGGAATGGGTGGTCATCTGCTTCGCGATTGGGCTGGTCTGGATGGCCGAACTCTTCAACACGGCTCTGGAGGTAGTGGTTAACCTAGTTTCGCCAGAACGGCATCCTTTGGCGGGTAAAGCGAAAGACATTGCCGCCGGGGCAGTCTTGATTGCCTCTCTAACCGCCTCTGTGGCCGGGCTGCTGATATTTTTGCCGTATGTCTGGACATTGCTGCAAAAGTACACGTAAACATTCTTTCTGAACGCCACGTTTACTACTTTTGCCCGATTCCAAACCGCAGAAGCATCTTCTGTACTTCAACTTACCTGACCAATGACTACAAACGACGTTCTTAGAAACCTGGCCGAATATAACGTATGGGCTAACTGGCGTATCCTCAAAAGCCTGGACCGCATTGAAGGAGATCTCCCAGATTATGCCCAGCTCATGTTCAGCCACGTGCTAAATGCCCAAGCCATCTGGATTGCCCGCATCACCGGCACTAAAAGCCCGGTAACGGTGCTACAGCGACACACGTTGCAGGAATTGCATCAACTGCATGAGCAGACCTCGGCCAAACTGGTAGAGCTGTACGCCAACGCAGATGAGACCGAGCTGAACCGCACCATTGAATACACCAACACCCAAGGCAAGGCCTACTCCACCAAAGTACAGGATATTTTGACCCACGCCATCAACCACGCCACCTACCACAGAGGCCAGGTAGCCCGTGAACTTCGTTTAGCTGGCCATGAGCCCATCAACTCAGATTACGTTACCTACGTTCGTATTCAGTACGGCCAGGATCTAGAGCTTTAATTTTACCTACTTGTTTTTAGATCGATTTCTGAAAAGAAGCTTAAAAAGGCATTTATAAAAAGAGGGGGGAAGGCTACTACGGTCTTCCCCCTCTTTTTATATGTTGATATAAATCCTTTGAGCTGAAGTAATAGAACCTGCCTCTCTGAGGAGGGAAATGCGCCTTTGAGGCAAGATAAGGCCAGGCCATCTTTGGAGCAGATTTACTATGTGACTTACTGGATCAAGTAACCACACGTGATTAAAGATTAGCAATGCGAGGTTTCGCTGCGGTGCAGCGAGGGTAGTCTGGAGACTACCCATCATCTATAGGCACGAGTCAGAGACTCGCGCCAGCGGGGAAGAAAAACACACATTCCCAATTCCAGCCTTTCGCTTGAGCGCCTAGAGTTCGACCGTCCCTGAGCGCTAGCGAAGTGGGCGAGGAGAAATCACAGCGCGAGGGCGGAAGGCGGGGCCTCGCGGCCGTGAGCGCTTACCGGAAAATATGAAATAACTCAGCTCCTGCACCCACGCAATAGGCAAACAAGCCAAGGGAACAGCAAACGGCATGCACCTTCCAAGACAACCAAGCTAAACCTTACCAATTTCCCCTACAAAAAAGGAAGAAGCCGTTCTAACCCTACTTCAAAGAAAACAAGCAAAAAACAACTCCCTTTCTACTGCTGCTTAGTAGTATCCGCCGACGGAGCAGCCACTGGCTTTTTAGGGGTAAGCAATTTGTTCAATCTGGATTTAGCCTCGGCTCTGATTTTCTGTTCTGCCTCTAGCCGCTTCTTCTCCAGTTCCTGACGAGCCTTCAATTCAACCTCCTGCTGCCGCTTCGCTAATTCGACTTTGATGCTGTCTGTGTTGGTGGGCACGTTCACGTTCAGTTTGTCTTTGACACCTTCCAGTTTGCTGGTCACTACCTGTTTCACCAGAGAAGAAGCCTCGGCCTTTAGGCTGCTGCCTTTCAAGGCGACGGCGGGATCATTGTAATTACCGGTTACGCCTAACTGCAAAGTTACCCGGTCCAGTCCGTTCAGGTTTTGCACACCGGTTAAGCTGGTAATCTTGCCTGCCAAGGCATTTCCAACTTTTCCCGAGGGTACATCCATGGCTACCACGTAGTCTACTTTTCCACTGACGTTGTTGGTCCCGCCCACGGTCATTTTGATATCGCCCACGGAGAAGTCAAAAGGTTTTACCACCAGGTTTCCGCCTATGATCTCGGCAGCGAAGCCCCGGTTTTTCAACGAGAAGTTCTGCACTTCCTTCAGATTGGTCACCTGGCTTATTTTGGCCAATGCTTTCACGTTGGTTACCACGGCTTCTACCACTTCTACCATGCCCTTTCCTGTTAAGGAGCTTAGCACGGGCATCATGTCATTGCCCAGTTCTCCACTGAAATTAAATTTAGAAGAGAACTCGCCCTGCAACAGTTTGGCAATAGGGGCTAGCTTTTGAATGGTGTTGAAGGAGTTAAAGGACTGTTGAAAATCGAGGTTTTTGATGTCTAGCCCGAAGGAGAATTTAGGGTGGATAAGGTCTCTTGAGTCATAAGAACCAGTTGTGGAAAACTGACCTCCCAAGGTATTAAAGGAAACATCTTCCAGTCTGGCTATCTGATCTTTAAGCGTTACTTTCCCTTGTAGATTCTGGAGCTTCAGGTTATCATAAATAACGGTTCCAGCTTGGGTTGCCAACACCACATCCAGGTTAGCCGGAATCTGTACTACGCCTTGGGCTTCCTGGGTAGAAGAAGGTACCGTTTGGCCGGTATGTTCATCTACCATCCACTCGTTTACATTGAAGCTGTTGGAACGCAGGGTGAAGTTTCCGCGCAGCGGTTGGTTTTCAGAGAACAGGTAGCCCATGTAGTTAGAGACGGTGCCATTCATCTGGACATCGCTCTTGCCTAAAAAGCCATTCAATTGTTGAAGCGCCACCTGCTCATTGTTGAACGTCGCCTTCGCCGAGTTAATGCGCATGCCTTGTGGCAGATCTGTGCTCTTATAATTGAGTTGAGCAATCTGTACCGTTCCGCTGGCCTGCACGTTGCCGTAACGGCCGGCATCTACATCGGTCATTTTCCCTTTGGCCAGAATGTTCCCGTTCAGACGGCCACTGAGGGTAGTACCTTCAATAGGAAAAATCTTGGTGAGCTTGGTTAAGTCCAGTATGCCTTTGATGTCTACGTCAAACTGCGGCTGAGCCAGGTTTTGGATGGCTACCCGGCCTTCCAGCGGCTCTTTGTCCAGCAACATCCGGAAGCGGGATATCTGGATATCGGTATCGGCGGCATTACCGGTTCGGTTGGAAACAGTTGATACGACGGTTACCTGTTCCAACGGAGCCGGAAACGAGGAGGACTTCACGTAGCCATTCGTTAAGTTAAGGGCAGCGGTGACTACCGGCATGTGGTTCTCAAAGTACACACCTTTGGCTTGGGCGTTCACATCCAGTAATCCGCGCAGCGTAGTACCTTCTAAAGGGAACACTCTCGTGACTTCCGCCAAATCTAATTTCGCCCGCAGGTTCCCGTCAATGTTCATCGGGTCCAGACCATCTACCACCACGCGGCCATCTATTGGGTTTTTGCCCAAGTCCAGGTGCAGTTTGCGTACATCAATTAAGGTGTGATCTATATTGCCATCAGTGTTTTTCACGCTCATGTCAATGTTGATGTTTTTGGCCGCCTGCGGAAGGTCTGGGTATTGGAAGGTACCGTTGTTCACGTTCAGGTCTACCCCAAAGCCGGGCAGGGTGGTCTCATTGAAGACGCCTTTCACGTAGCCGTTGAATGCCACTTTGCCATCGGTCTTCACGTCTTTGAACTTATCGGTAAATACACCGGGCACCAGCGAGAAGATATTCTTGAAATCTGTCTCTAAGGCTTTGAAGGTTAAATCAAGATTGATGTCATCTGTGGGCATGGCAATTGAACCGGCCATACCTAAGGCGAAATCGTTCAGGCGGAAGTTGTTGTCTTTGAAGGTGTATTTGGCATTAGCCAGGTCCATGGCCATGGTTACATCAGCGTCCAGCTTCTTGTTCTCAATGTAGTTGATTCCGGCGTACGTCATGGTGAAGCGCTCGGCTTGGGTGCTGGTTTCCATGTCAAAGACATCCTGGGCCAGATCGCCGCTGCCGGTATGCTGCACGTTATAGGCGTTTACCGCAAACGGTATGCTGAGGTCTTGGTACACAATCTGCCCGTTGGAGATCTTCCACTCGTCAATGGCCATCTTAAAGTTGGTGGTGTCCTGTGCTTCGGGGGTGGCGGCAAAGTCTGGAATGAAAATGTCCCAGTTGGCTTTTCCGCTTTTAAGGACCAACAGTTTCAGGCGGGGCTGATCTAACTGCACAGAATTAATCTTTATCTGATCGCCGGTGAGCACACTCATCAGGTCAAGACCCAGGTTAAAATCTGGCAGATAAGCGAGGGTGTCTCTCTGGAAAGAGTCTTTTCCTACAATAGTCAATTCTTTCACGCTTAATCCCAAGTCTGGGAATGTGCGAAAAAGGGACAGACTTACGTTATTTGTTTCGTATAAAACGCGGGCATTAACACTCTTGGCAATTTCTTTATCCAGGCGCTCTTTAATTTTATCTTTGAAGAAGACTGGTATAAGCGCCATGGCGGCCAGCAGTACTACTAGAAATACCGCCAGACCTATAAATATTTTCCTCATGTTGGTAATGATCTGTTTTCAGCTTGTAAGTTTAGGTATTTTCAAATGAATAACCTCTCAGGTGGGTTCCTGCAAATTATGTGCCGTGGGTTCATGAAAAACCAAGCGGGTAGGGGAAGGCTACTTTTAACAGGTACCCTCTTTCTATTGTTTTCCCTGGAAGCTATGGCGCAGGAAAGTACCAGTACCTTGCCGTATGCCCACCGTCTTTTTCTTAACCCCGCTTTCACCGGATTATTGTCTGACTACAGCGTAACGGCCGGGCACCGGGCGCAATGGACCGGGGTGAATGGTGGGTACAGCACCCAATGGGCCAGCGGCGAATACCGGTTCCAAGAAAACAAGAATGCGGTTGGAGCTACCTTTATGGCAGACAAGGCACCCGCAGGCGGATACCAGAAAATACAGGCGGGTCTTCTATATGCGTACCATACCAAGCTGCGGGCCAATTTGGATCTGAGCGCGGGCATGCAGGTAGGCTACGGTTCTCAGAAACCCTCTGTTAACGGGCTTATTTTTGAAGATCAGCTAACCCCTAACGGAGGCGCCTTGAACCCTACCGCCGAGACTTTCGGGCTGGATAGAACCTCTTACTTAACCGTGTCTGGCGGACTGTTACTTTTCACAAGGCAGTTCTGGCTGGGTGTTTCGGGGAACCATTTGAATAATCCTACTGTAGGGGAAATGTCGCAGAGTACGGCGGCACCCGTTTTCCAACTGCAGACCGGGTATAAGTTTTACGTGAAAAGCTATTTCCAAAAAAATCACTTTGAAGAGGTCAGCTTTATTCCTACTCTTTCGTATACGCACCAACGCACCTTTAACCGGTTAGATGCAACTATTTATGCGAACATTACACCAGTTATCATGGGATTAGGAGTTACAATGCTACCAGGCACAAAAAATACTTCGCTCGCAAGCACTATTCAGGGGATTGTGGGCGTTACCCATAAAGGATTGAAAATAGGATATGGATACCGGCATCCGCTGGCAGTAAGCCCCGTGGCCATAGGCCCCACCCATGAGCTCGTTCTTTCTTTAGAGAAAGTGGATTACTTGAAGATTTTTAAAAGATCAGGCACAAACAAAAAATACAATCGGATTGCTTGTCCAGCATTCTAATTTTCGATAATATTGTATGTTAAAAGCCACATTTGACCAAAAGAATACAATTTTACTGGTATTTACCAATTTTATGAAAGTTTCTAAACATTTTATGTACGTGTTGGCAGCGGGAGCGGTAATTCTCTCGTCCTGCTCCAGAAACAACCGTCCTACCAGCCTGGATCCAGGTAAGGAAAGTACAGCAACCGGTATTTCTTACGAAGATGAAGAAGGTGGTTTTGCTGTAGCTGACTACAGCGACGTACCTGAAGGACCCGGTTTGGTATTTATCGAAGGTGGTAGAACTACCCTAGGGTCTTCTGAGGAAGATGTGGCCATGACCCGCGACAACATTGAGCGCACGGTAACCATTGCTTCTTTCTACATGGATGAAGCCGAGGTAGCCAACATTCACTGGTTGGAGTATCTGCACTACATCAGAAAAGACTCTTCTGAAGAAATCTACGCAAAAGCGCTGCCAGACACTACTGTATGGGAACGTGAGTTGTCTTTCAATGACCCTTACGTAAGCTATTACCTGCGTTACCCTGGTTTCCGCTACTACCCGGTAGTAGGCGTGAGCTGGTTACAAGCACAGGATTATTGTACCTGGCGTACGGCCATGGTAAACAAAAACATGGCTGCCAACTATGATGGCGAACTGGCCGAAGGGGCTACGCCTCCGGTTGAATCTGGCGCTGTTCTGCCTAACTACCGTCTCCCAACAGAAGCTGAGTGGGAATACGCGGCCCAGGCTTTAATTGGAACTCAGTTGAGCGAAGAAGAAAACCAAACCAACAAGCGTATCTATCCTTGGGATGGACACCAGGTGCGTAACCCGTACGGAAAAGGTCAAGGACAATTCTTGGCTAACTTCAAACGTGGCCGTGGTGACTACGCTGGTATTGCCGGTTCCCTGAACGATGGAGCTATGATTACTGAATACATCTACGCTTACCCACCAAACGACTTCGGTCTATATAACATGGCTGGTAACGTGAACGAGTGGGTACAAGACGTATACCGTCCGCTTTCCTTCCAAGACGTGGAAGATTTGAACCCGGTTCGCCGTAATGGAGCAATGGATGATTCCTCTATGTATGACGTAGCTGGCTTCCAGTCTCTGATCACCAATACCGTACGTGTATTTAAAGGTGGTTCCTGGAAAGACGTAGCGTATTGGTTATCTCCTGGTACCCGTCGTTTCATGGAGCAGGATTCTGCTACTTCTACCATCGGTTTCCGTTGCGCCATGATCAACACTGGTTCTAACAGATAAGTAGAAACAATCTCAACCATAAAAAAAGGAAGGCTAGTTTAACTAGCCTTCCTTTTTTTATGGGGTATTACACCACACAGTATAAACCAGCTTCCATTCCGTAAGTAACAAAACTCCAATACCTCTCCTTGGTCTATCCCTTGATAGACCAAGGAGAGGTATTGGAGTTTTCAGCTTGTAGTAGATGGTTTAAGCAGCCAAGTAGCAAAGGTTACAGAGTGTAAGCAATAGAAGCGACGCTTACGGCACTAGCTCCATGTTGTAAAAGAATCTGGCTACATGCTTCTATAGTTGCTCCAGTGGTAATCACATCATCCACCAATAGTACATGTTTTCCTGCTACTTTCTGGGCGTGGTGAATTGCATATAATTGCTGCATGGCCTCCCATCTGCTCTGCCGGTTCTTTGTTGTTTGAGTGGCCGTAACCCGGTTCTTCTTCAGCGCATCTGTTGCCATGGGAACGTTCAAATCTTCGGCAATGGCTAGGGCAAATCCTTCTACTTGGTTATAGCCCCGCTGCCTAAGCTTGCTCTTATGTAAAGGAACCGGCACCACTACGTCAATGGCCTTGAAATCTTCCTGTTCCCGCACCTGTGCCCCGAACCATTTCCCCAGTACGGTCCCTACTTCTTCCTGTCCTTTGTATTTCAACTGATGCAACAATCGTTGAACGCGTCCTTTCTCCTGGAACTTAAGGTAAGCCGTGGCTAACTGAAGCGGAACTCTGCCCCAGAAAACTTTATGCAGGGCGTTCTCAGTAGGGGAGAAGTGAAAGTCGGTGTAAGGGAGTTTGATGCGACAATGGCTGCAAATCACTTCTTCCCCCATCGCCAACTCGCCGGCACATGCCCGGCAATCTTCGGGGAAAAGCAACGCCATGAAATCATGGTAAAACGTTCGGAGACCCAACTGCAGCTGCGGCATAGACTACTTGCGTATTTTGATGTAACTTTACAGTAGCGGCGCAGAATGCCGCCATTAATGACGCACAACAATGAGCCAAGTAAAAGAATTCAATGACTACCGCACCCGCATGAACGAGAAGATCATGGAAGCGGATAATAAAGTAATCAAACGCTTTTTCAACCTGGACACCAACGCCTACGCCGAAGGTGCGGTTGACGTAAAAACCAAAGAGATGCTGGGTCTGGCCTGCTCCATGGTTCTGCGTTGCGACGACTGCATCAAGTACCACCTGGGCAAATGCTTCGAGTGCGGCCTCTCTGATGAGGAAGTATACGAAGTGTTCGCCATCGCCAATTTAATTGGTGGTTCCATCGTGATCCCGCACTTCAGAAGAGCCGTGGAGTACTGGGAAGAACTGAAAACCGAAGCGCAACCACAGGCTTAAGCAATTTCTGTTTTCAGTCTGTTTACAGAAAATCAGCCCTGAAACTGCCTGGCATCTTCTGTGGATTACTCCCCTTTGCATCATCTCTGAACGGTAAAAGCAAAAAGGCATAATTTTTCATAACCAGCGTTTCAGGGCTGATTTCATCAAATTAAGCCGAAAATAAACTTGAAAGAACGGTGGATAGCGCAGAGAAATCCACTTACGCGCTTTGCCACTTATGCACAAAGAATTTCTATGGAGAACGAAGAAGATTTTGATGTTAGGTGGGCTGCGCTACGCCAGGACATCAAGAAACAGTTTGGAAAAAAGCCCGACCTGAATGCCATCTTATTTTTGATTGGCGTGCAGGAACTAGGACAGGGGATACGGGAGTTCACCAAAGAAGAGAAGCAGGATCTGATGCACATTGCCACCTGCAAGCTCCTGAGTTTATCTGGCTACTATGAGTTAGAAGGTCTGGACCAAGAGGGATGGCCGCATTGGAAATCGGTGAAGCCGCTACCCGCCTGTAACCTGAAAGAGCAGGAGCGCATGCTCAAGTGGCACGCCCTGGAGTACTTTGACGAAATGAATTCATGAAGATTATCAGCTACAACGTAAACGGCATTAGGTCTGCCATCTCCAAAGGCTTTCTGGATTGGGTGAAAGCCGCCAACCCAGACGTGCTTTGCCTGCAGGAAATAAAAGCCGACGAGACTAAATTTGACAAAGCCTGCTTTGAGGAAATAGGATACCATGTGTACCTGCATCCGGCCATTAAGAAGGGTTACAGCGGTGTGGCTATCCTTTCCAAAAAAGAGCCTAAAAACGTGTGCATCGGCTGTGGCATTGAACAGTACGATCAAGAGGGAAGAGTTATCCGGGCTGATTATGAGGGGTACTCGGTGTTGAATGTGTACATGCCTTCGGGCTCCAGCGGCGAGCACCGCCAAGGATTCAAGATGGAGTGGCTCCACGATTTTCAACAGTATATTCAGGGTTTAAAGGACACAGTGCCTGGTTTGGTTATCTGCGGCGATTACAACATCTGCCACCAGCCCATTGATATCCACAACCCGAAATCTAACGCAAAGTCCTCGGGCTTCCTGCCGGAGGAACGCAATTGGTTCTCCGGTTTCCTGCAGGACGGCTATATTGACTCCTTCCGGCATTTCAACCAGGAGCCGCACCAATACACCTGGTGGAGCTACCGGGCCAATGTGCGGGCCAAGAACCTGGGCTGGCGTATAGATTACCTGTTGGTTTCTGAGCACTTGAAGCCATTGATGAAGCGGGCGGCCATCTTACCGGAGGCCAAACACTCAGACCACTGCCCGGTGCTTTTGGAAATGCACCCCGTGGAAAACTAAGTTTTATCCTTCTATCTTGAGAATGCGTTTGTAGCCTGTTTATGGGAAAACAGGCTACAAACGCATTTTTGTTTTACTTCTTCTGTGGACAGCTCCACTTCATAATAATATATGGTAAGGCAAACCATCTGTCACCTATCCACAGGAACCATTTTCCTGCGCCATCTCGTTTTTCTCCCGATTTGAGGAATATAGCCCAAAAACCCTGCGGAATGCTCCCAAATCAGAGAATTAACAATAAATTAGTAAGCAAAAGAGTTAATACTCTGCTGATTAAATACGTATGACAATAAAAGGAAACGGCTGGTACTCTTTTCTCCCGTACCGTTGTTTCAGGCTACTCTAATCTTATCTCACTTATGCGGGCTGCCGGTTCTTTGAATACAGTTTTACAGCAGCTTCAGGCGTTTAAACGCAAATTCTACCTGAACCTGCTTTTTAAAGGTGCTTTACTCTCGTTGGGGTTGGTGCTTTCTTCTTATCTGCTCATCACCGTTCTGGAGTATTTCTTTTATTTCCAGCCGGAGGTACGGGCCTTTCTGCTGTTCTCATTCCTGGCCATCAGTGCCTTTGCTGTGATCAGGTGGCTTTGGGCACCCATTATTGGATTGACCAACCTGAAGAAACTCCTCACCGATGAGCAGGCCGCCCAACAGGTTTCCCATTACTTCCCCGAGATCCAGGACCACCTTCTTAATTTGCTGCAGCTGAAAAACGTAGCCATGAGCAATGACCTGGTGGCTGCCAGTGTGGAGCAACGTTCAGAGGAATTGGTGGGGTACCGCTTTCCGGAACGGATTAAATTCACCCAGAACCGATCTTACTTTAAATACCTGCTGCTGCCGCTCACCTTGGTAGTGGTCTTGGCTTTTATTTACCCGACTTTGTTTGTGCAGGGAACGGAGCGCATTATCCATTTTAAGCGGCATTATGCCCCCAAAGCTCCTTTCCAGTTTGAAATACAGAACGCCTCTTTGCAGGCATTCAAAGGAGAGGACTTTCAGTTGAAAGTGAATATTGAAGGGAAATCGGTACCGGAGGAAGTGTTCCTGGTGATTGATGGGCGCCAGATGCCGCTCAAGAAGCAGAAAGACCAAACCTACGTGTATGAGTTTGAGCAGGTGCAGGAGTCTGTGGATTTCCAGTTAACCGGTGCCGGGTTCTTCTCCGAGGAAAACCGCTTAACGGTAGTAGCCAGACCCATGCTTCGGCAACTGAAAGCGCAACTGAGATACCCCGCTTACACAAAACGCCCTTCTGAAACGCTTGACAACACCGGAGACCTTACCATTCCCGAGGGAACCCAAGTGATCTGGCGTCTGGCCGCGGATAACGCCGATTCGCTTTGGCTGCAGTTTGATGCGCCGGCCCAGAAAGTAAAAGCCCAATCTGAAGACACGGAATACGTGGTGCGTAAAACGTTTATGCAGAGCCAACGCTACAGCATGCACCTCAAGAACCGCTACTCAGAGAACAAAGAGCAGATCTCGCACCAGATCACCGTCATCCCAGACCGCAACCCCGAGATTACCCTAGAGCAGTTCCGCGACTCGGTGCTGTACTCGTATCTAGTAGTGGGAGGGACTATCTCAGATGATTATGGTTTCAGCAGTTTGGCGTTGCATTACCGTGTATTGAAAGGCAACCAAGCCGGTACGGGCTACCGAGTTGTTTCTATTCCGTTCAGCGGTTCTCTGGCCACGCAATCGTATTTCCGGCAGATGAACCTTAAGCCGCTTAACCTGCAGCCTGGCGACAGACTGGAGTACTTCGTGCAGGTAACGGATAACGACCAGGTGCCCCAGCCGAAGAGCGCCCGCACTTCTACTTTCATCTTCAAGTACCCAGACCCGTCTGAGGTGCAGAAATCCATTGAAGAGTCTTCGCAGCAAGTGCAGTCCCAGATGAAGTCTTCGCTCACCAAGGCTGAGGAACTGAAGAAATCGCTGGAGCAGAACGAAGAGAAGACCAAGCTAAAGAAAGAACTTTCTTACCAAGACAAAAAAGCCCTGCAGGAACTCGCCGATAAGAAGAAGGCCCTGCAGGAAGAACTGGCCCAGTTGCAGAAGATGAACGAGCAGCTGAATCAGCAGCAGGAGCGTTTCTCGCCCCAAAACGAGAAACTAGCCGAAAAACGCGACCAGCTCAAGAAGATGATGGACCAGCTGCTGGACGACGAGACCAAGAAGCTGTATGAGCAACTAGAGAAATTGCTGGAACAGAAGCAGCCTCGGCCAGAACAGATTCAGCCGCTCCTGGACAAGCTCAACAACAAAGAAGAGAACCTTCAGAAAGAGTTGGACCGGTTGCTGGAGATGTTCAAGCAGCTACAGGTAGAGCAGAAGCTAGACAATGCCCAGCAGAAGCTGGATGACCTAGCCAAGAAGCAGGAGGATCTGGCGAACAAAACCGGGGAGCAAAACAACAAGCCTGACCAAGGCCTGCAGCAGGAACAGAAGCAGCTTCAAGAGGAATTCAAGCAGATGCAGGAAGAACTCAAAGAGGCCGAGAAGATGAACGAGCAACTGGAGAACCCTGAAGATATTCCTGACACTGAGAAGATGGAGGAGCAGATAGAGCAGGAGCAGGAGAATGCCCAAGAGTCTATGCAGAAAGGCCAGAACAAGAAAGCGAGCCAGCAGCAGAAATCGGCGGCTCAGAAGATGAAGCAGATGTCGCAGCAGATGCAGAGCCAGGAAATGGAAAGCGACTCTGAGCAAGCACAGCAGAATCTGGACCATCTACGTGATATCCTGGAGAACCTGGTGACCCTTTCCTTTGATCAGGAGAAACTCATGAAGGACTTCCGGAACGTGCAACAGAGCGACCCAAGGTTCATTGGCCTGGCCCAGCAGCAAATTAAACTCTCAGATGATGCCAAGATTATTGAAGACAGTCTGCTTTCCCTGGCTAAACGCGTACCACAGATACAGTCTTTTGTCACCCGTGAAGTAGGCGCCATGGAAGGGGAGATGCAGAACAGCTCTGAGGCAATTAAAGACCGCAACCTGCCTAAAACTGGCAACCACCAGCAACTGGCTATGACTTCCATGAACAACCTGGCTTTAATGTTGAGCGATGTGCAGCAGCAAATGCAGCAGGCTATGATGGCCATGCAGCAGAGCGGACCAGGCAAAAAGAAAGGCAAAGGCAAGAACGGCAAGAACCAACCTGGAGCCTTAGGACAGATGCAGCAGCAGTTGAACGAACAGATTCAGCAGTTGCAGAAAAGCGGCCAAAGCGGTCAGCAGCTTTCAGAGCAACTGGCCCGTTTGGCGGCTCAGCAGGAAATGCTGCGCAACGCCATGAAAGAACTGGCACCTTCTCCCACCTCGCCAGGCGGCAAGGAAGGAGGGGAGAAACTCAGTAATTTGGGCAAGCTCATGGAACAAACCGAAACTGATCTCGTTAATAAACGTCTTACAGAGCAGACCATGATGCGGCAGAAGGAGATCTTGACTCGTTTGCTGCAAGCTGAGAAAGCCGCCAATGAACGCGACCTGGATGAGAAACGAGAGGCCAATACCGCTAAGGAATTGCCCGCCCGTATTCCTCCATCGCTTCAGAAGTACCAGGAACGGCAGAAACAGCAGACAGAATCGCTCCGTCAGAACCTACCTGCTTTGACACCTTATTATAAAAAGCAAGTAGATGCTTATTTTAAGCGATTAGGTTATTAGATTTGCAGACATTTCAGATATAGTAAACATATTATGAATCAAGTAAAAATTCAGATTCCTTCTATCATTGAGAATATCCGTATCGTGGAGAGCTTCATTGACAACTCACGGGAGAAATTTCAGATTGAAGATGACATCTATGGTAATATCATGGTTGCCGTGACGGAATCTGTGAACAACGCCATCAGACACGGCAACAAGTTTGATAAAGATAAGAACGTCTATCTTTCTCTTTTTGTAGAGCCCAACCAATTGCGCTTTGAAGTACAGGATGAAGGAAACGGATTTGACCCAGAGACCTTATCTGACCCAACTGCCCCAGAGAACCTGGAGAACCCCGGCGGGAGAGGTATTTTCTTAATGCGTAACCTCTGCGACGATGTCTCTTTCAGCAATGACGGCCGTACGGTTTCTTTAACTTTCAATATTGAGAATGCAGGAGCTACCCATTGAGTTCTTTACCGAGGAGGTAGAATTTGAGGTTAAAAACGAAGGGAAAGTCAAAACGTGGCTTTTGGAAATAATTTCGAAATATGACTTCGAATTAGAATCTTTGAACTACATTTTTTGTTCCGATGAATATCTTCATCAGATGAATGTAGAATACTTAGAGCATGATACGCTCACTGATGTCATCACCTTTGATAATTCCGACTTTGAGGGAGTTATTGAAGGTGATGTTTTCATTAGTATAGACCGCATTGTGGACAATGCCGCCACTTTCAACATTTCCCCAGAAGAAGAGCTTCATAGGGTAATGGCGCATGGCTTACTCCACCTACTCGGTTTTGACGATAAAACGCCAGAAAAGAAGGCTATAATGCGAACCAAAGAAAATGAGTGTTTAGATCTGCTTAAGTTGTAAACACCTGTTTCCTGAGTTTTCCTCACTTATCAACAATGTTTCACGTGAAACATAACACTAATCCACACTATGTTCACAAGTTATGATGTAATAGTAGTTGGGGCGGGACATGCCGGGTGCGAAGCTGCACATGCGGCCGCCACCATGGGGTCGAAGGTATTGCTCGTAACCATGAACATGAACACTATTGCGCAAATGTCCTGCAACCCAGCCATGGGGGGCGTGGCCAAAGGCCAGATTGTAAGAGAAGTTGACGCCTTGGGCGGCATGAGCGGAATCATTACGGATAAGACCATGATCCAGTTCCGGATGTTGAACATGTCTAAAGGCCCAGCCATGTGGAGTCCACGTGCCCAAAGCGATAGAATGCGTTTCGCCGAAGAATGGAGAATGGCTTTGGAGCAAACACCCAACATTGATTTCTGGCAGGAGATGGTCTCTGAAATTCTGGTGGAAGATGGCCAGGCAGTAGGAGTGAAGACCAGCCTGGGAATTGAGATCAGGGCCAAAGCCGTAGTTTTAACCAACGGAACCTTCCTAAACGGCATCATCCATATTGGAGAGAAAAAATTGGGAGGCGGCAGAGCCGCCGAGAAATCCGCAAAAGGTATCACCGAGCAGTTAGTGTCATTAGGCTTTGAAGCCGGCCGAATGAAAACCGGAACGCCACCACGGGTAGACGGACGCAGCCTGAACTATGAGGTCATGGAAGAGCAGAAAGGCGATGAGAATCCTTCCAAGTTCTCTTACACCGATACGCCGGCACTTACAAACCAACGCAGCTGCTACATTACGTACACCAATTCCAAAGTACACGAGATCCTGAAAACCGGGTTTGAGAAATCACCCATGTTCCAGGGAAGAATTCAGGGATTAGGCCCACGTTACTGTCCATCCATTGAAGACAAGATCAACCGTTTCGCGGAACGTGACCGGCACCAGATCTTCGTGGAACCGGAAGGATGGAGCACCGTGGAAGTGTACGTGAACGGTTTCTCCAGTTCCTTGCCTGAGGATGTGCAGTTGAAAGCGCTGCGGGAAATCCCAGGATTTGAGAACGCGAAGATGTTCCGGCCTGGTTATGCCATTGAATACGACTTCTTCCCGCCTACCCAATTGAACCTGACCCTGGAGACGAAGCTGGTGGATAACCTCTACTTCGCAGGGCAGATTAACGGTACCACCGGATACGAGGAAGCGGCCTGCCAAGGCCTTATGGCGGGAATTAACGCCCATAATAAGGTGCATAACTCAGAACCGTTCGTCTTGAAAAGATCAGAGGCGTACATAGGTGTTTTGATTGATGATCTGGTAAACAAGGGCACAAACGAACCTTACCGCATGTTCACCTCGCGGGCCGAGCACCGCATCTTGCTGCGCCAGGACAACGCTGATCTTCGTCTTACTGAGAAAGGCTATCAACTGGGGCTTGCCTCTGAGGAACGTCTGCAAAAGGTGAACCGCAAGAAGAAGGAGACGCAGGAAGTACTCACGTATCTGCAGCAGAAAGGAATTGAGCCGGAAGAAGTAAACGCCATGCTGCTTTCCCTGGATTCCGCGCCTATCAGTGAAAGAGCCAAAGCGGGCAATTTGCTGAAACGTCCTAATGTGGAGTTAGAGCATTTGATGCAATCTTCAGAAAGCCTGAACCTGTTCCTGAGCAAATATTTACCTGATAGCTTGGAGCAGGCGGTTATTCTTTTGAAATATGCGAGCTATATTGACAAAGAAAACCAGATGGCCTCTAAAATGGAGGAACTGGAAAACTACCGCATCAAAGACCGGCTAGACTACAAAGCCATCACGGCGCTCTCAAACGAAGCCCGCGAGAAGCTCTTGAAAGTACAGCCAGAAACCTTAGGACAAGCATCCCGCATCAGTGGCGTATCTCCCGCAGATATCTCCATCCTGATGGTATACTTAGGAAAATAGAATGAGCTACGAACGGCTAGACCATTGCCCCATTTGTTCCAAAACAGAGTTTAAGAATTTTCTAGTAGTACAAGACAAGAGTGTTAGCCAGGAGAGTTTCGTGATTGTGCAGTGTCTCAATTGCCAGCTCAAATTCACGAACCCGCGTCCGCCCGAAGAAAGTATTGCGCCCTACTATGCTTCTGAGGAATACATTTCCCACTCAGACACCAGCAAAGGTTTGCTGAACAAAACCTACCGCTTGGTACGGTCCATGGCCATCAAGAACAAGGTGGAGTTGGTGAACCGCTTGGGAAACAAAGGCAGGATTCTGGATTATGGCTGCGGCGTTGGGTACTTTTTGCAAGCCTGCCAAAAACAAGGCTGGGAAGTGGAAGGAGTAGAACCCAATGAAACTGCCCGGAAACAAACCGAGGAGAAAATAGGCAAGCCGCTGTTTCAAGGCTCTTTGGAGAATTTGGGCCAGGAAACGTTTGAAGTGGTGACCATGTGGCACGTATTGGAACACATTCACCAACTAAACGAAACGCTCAAAGCCTTGGTGAACGCCACTAAAAAAGGAGGGTACCTGGTCATCGCCGTTCCGAACGCAGATTCTTACGACGCCAAAAAATACGGGGCAGATTGGGCGGCGTATGATGTGCCTCGGCACTTGTACCACTTCAACAAACCCAGCATGCAGAAACTTCTCAGGAAGCATAAACTGGATTTGAAAGAAGTATTGCCCATGAAGTGGGACGCCTACTACGTGAGCATCCTCAGTGAAAAGTTCAAGCATGGGCAAACCAAGATGCTGGATTCGTTCTTCACCGGTTTCAGGTCTAACCTGCACGGCGCCAAGAACGGCAATTCGTACTCCAGCCAAATCTTCATCGCCCAGAAAAAATAACCACATACACTAAGAATAATGACCTTGCAGTTCTCACTGTAAGGTCATTTCCATTTTAAAGCCAAAAATGAAAAAACAGCTTATATACGCCGTAACTGTTATTGCTTTCTTCTTAAAAGGATGCGCCAGCATCAGTAGCCCAGAAGGGGGAGCCAGAGATGTAACTGCTCCAAAATTGGTCATGAGCTACCCTAAAGACGGACAAACCAACGTGAAACCAGAGGAGATTATCCTGGAATTTGATGAGGCCATTCAGACCGTTGACCTGACCCGCCAACTTATCATCGCGCCGCTCACAGACAATACTTACAAGAGCCGGGTGAAGGACGGAAGGGTGGAACTCACCTTTTCCAAGCCGTGGGAAGAGAACACCACCTACAGCCTGAACTTCAGAAACAGCCTGGCTGACATCACAGAGAAAAATCCGGCCAGAGACGTAGTGATCACTTTCAGTACAGGGCCTTTGCTGGACTCAGGACGGGTAAGCGGAAAGGCTAACCTCGTTTTCAGTAATACGCTGCCTAAGGAAGTAAACGTGCTGCTTTATCCGGTAACAGACACTTCGCAGGTAACTAAAGGCCGGCCGTTGTACGTGACCAACGCAGACTCCACGGGGAACTTCACGTTCAGAAACATCAAAGAGGGCGACTACTTTATCTATGGTCTTACTGAAACCAACAACAACTTGCGGTATGACAACGAGAAAGAGTACATAGCTTATACCACAGATACGATCAGAGTAAGGCCGGCCGTAGAAGACGTTCAGCTGAGGCTGCACACCCAGGATGTGACCAGGCCCAACGTCATTTCCAGAAGAAGTTTCTTGAACGTGTTTGAGGTGGAGTACAATGAGGGCATTTCCAAAGCCACGGTTACGGCACCAGATAAGGACACCAACATCAAATGGCTCATCGGGAATAATGGGAAAACTTTGCGCCTGTTTCCGGGTAGCCCCGATGAAAAACAATGGCTGGTAGAAGTGCAGGACAGCGCCAGCAACAGCCGGTTAGATACCGTGGCCGTTCGGCTCAGCGGCAAAGCGGCTCCCAGAAGAAACAACAGTTTTGCGGTGGCCAACGGAAGCAGCATTAAACCCGGGGAGCAGATCAGACTGCAGTTTGAAGTGCCCACCAAAATCCTGAACCCGGCCGGGGCCTTTACTTTTCTGCTGGATTCTGCCACCACTGTCACCACCAAAGACACCGCAGATTTCCGCTTCAACCAGGAAACCACCGAGCTGGTCTTGCGACTTCCTCTGCCGGCCAAGCGCGATATTTCTATCACCATGGACACCACCAAAGTGGTACCTTTTATAGGAGACCGGTATGCCAATTCGCCCCAGAAAATACAGGTAAGTGATAAAGTGGTCACCGGCAGCCTGAAAGTAGTACTGGCCACCACTCAGAAGAATTTCATTGTGCAGCTCCTGCGCCAGAACGCAGTAGTGAAAGAAGCCGTGAGCCAGAAAACCGTTGTTTGGGATGATCTAACCCCCGGTGCTTACCAAATCAGGATTCTGGTAGACGAAAACGGCAACGGCAAATGGGACAACGGTCTCCTGAAAGAACGCCGATTACCTGAACCCGTGATCCTTCCTAAAGACATTTGGGAGATAAGGGCCAACTGGGAAATTGAGACGCAGACCATCGAATTCTAGCGTGGAAACGGGGTGGATAACTGTGGACAAGAATCTGGATAAAGTAAGACCAAGTCTGATAAACCGAAAACCCAAAACTTGTAAAACCTCGTTCTTAAGGTCAAATGTGAGTGGCCGTGCATAAAAACAGAAATTCCCAGAAGTTATGCACCTGCGTATAAACGTTAGCGGTTTTCCCCGCCTTTTCCTGTGCAGAAGTGGAAAGCTGAGATAACTGCTTGATAGAGAAACAAAATGAATCCACAGCGGCTGGGGAATAAGTGGGACTACTGAGAGGATATTTCAGAACGCCGGGGAAAACGTGGGGACAAGGAATCTTATCCACTTCTGCACAGCCCTAATGACGAACAAGATTCTTTTTAGAAAAAATCATTTTATAATAGATATCAAGTTGACTCCGTGGAAAAGTGGGAAAAGCCCGCAGACCGGGAATGAGAAGGGGGAGCTGGGGCGCGGCCGGCTTTTTGAAAGGAAGGGCTTCAGCCGCCAGAATTGTGGAAGAACCGCTATTTTTGAGTAGTTTTAGAAAAATCAGCCGGAAACGGCACCCACCATATAACCAATAGAAACTATGGAACAGGATAAAGAGCAATTTGACCACGAGATAAAATTAGGATACGGCATAGGCGACCTGCGCTTCGGACTGAGTATGGACGACGTGGAGGAGATCATGGGTGAGCCCGAAGAAGTAGAAGAGTCTGACGACGAAGACGAATTTGAGCACAAAGCCTGGAACTACTGGGACAGCGGCTTCTCGTTCTACTTTGACAAAGAAGACGACTATCGCCTGAGCTGCATTGAAACCGCCAACCCCAACGTGACACTGTTTGGGCAGAAGATCTTTGAAATGAGTCAACAGGAAGTAGAAGATCTGTTCAAGCAGAACGGCGTGCAGAACGTAGAGAAAGAAAAAATTGAAAATAACGTGACCTGCCTTTCTTACGAGCAGCAAATGATTGACCTGTACTTTGAAGAAGGCAAACTGCTGGCCGTGAACTTCGGCGTACACATGGACGATAACCTGGAAGTTCTCTGGCCCAAAGAAGGCTAAGAAGCCCAATACAACATTTGCTACATACCTCCTCAAACAGAAAGAACCGCCCAGCGCGGTTCTTTCTGTTTTCAACCATTCCCCAACCAAGCATTTTGCCCCTTATTTCCTTAAAACATACCCGAAACGCCGGCAATATTTCCAGCCAGACACGTGCCTCGCTCCAAATTCCTGATTCCTGCGCGCTTCATTTTACAGGTTCCACGGAAAAGCCCGTGGAACAGCTATCAGGAAGGCCCGTACAGAGGCCATTTTTAGCGCCATTAAGCCATTGGTCCAGAAATAACGAACACTTGGACGCTAACATCTGCTGCAGCCTGTTAGAACGCCTGTATTCACGAAATGCTTTTTAGCAGAATTAGGTATCTAGGTAGAGTGCTTCCAGTAAGAATTTGGAGGAACATCAGAAGTAAGAAGAACATCTGGAAGAAGTTAAGCCAATAAAGCAGGAGCTGGTAGGCTGAAGCAAGCGTTTAAGAGACGTTTTTCAGAAATCAGCCTTAAAACAGCTTTTAAGTCAACCATCATAACTTGAAATCTTGCCGCCGTTCTTGGTGAAAATACCAGGGAGAGGAAAGGCCCCTTTCCCTTGCACGCGTACTTCCTCGTTACAGGGTAACGAGGCTACATTATTTTGTAGCGACGTTACCCTGTAACGAGGAAGTACGCATTCCTTCTCAGCCTAACTAGCAACAATTAAAGTCCACTAAAATGCCCATAAAGCAAAAGAGCCGCCTCATTTCTGAAGCGGCTCTTTTTTATATTATATAAACTACGTTCTAAGCGAACATCCAGCGGAACAGGAGAAACAACGTACCAGACAAGAACATGGAAACCGGTAAGGTTAACACCCAAGCCAAGGCAATGTTCCGGATGGTGCCGGCATTCAGGTTTTTGATACCGCGATTGGCCACCATACTACCCGCAATACCAGAAGAAAGGATGTGGGTGGTACTCACTGGCAACTTGAACACAAACGTAGAGAACCCGATTACACTGGCAGCCATAAACTCAGCCGAAGCGCCTTGGGCGTAGGTCAGGTGTTCTTTCCCAATCTTTTCGCCAATGGTTTTCACAATGCGTTTCCAGCCAATCATGGTACCCACGCCTAAAGAGAGCGCAATCATCATAATTACCCAATCTGGTGCATAATCGGTGTAAGAACGCATGCTGGTTACGCCGGCCTTCAGTTGGTCGCGGTCCCGTTGGCTCAAGGTAATATCCTGGCTATCCATCAGCTTATCGGTGCCTTTGGTGATAAGCAAAATATCGCGACGGAGCATGAAACGGGTGTCTTTGGGCAGATTGTGGGTAGAAGGATTGGCGGCAAATACACCGTTCATTTCTTTTACCTCGGCGTTGAGCATACTTAATTCTTTGGCATCTGAAGCGGAAAGTACGGTACTGTCTACTTTAGATAAAACCTGCTCTACCTGTACAATGGAAGATCTGAGGCCAGCCGGGTCTTTGTCATTGTCTAGGGCATAATAGGTAGGCACAATCGCGATCAAAATGAGCATGACCAAGCCCACACCTTTCTGGCCGTCATTGGAACCGTGGAAGAAAGAAACCAGCGTACAAGTAATAATTAAGATAATCCGGATCCAGAGCGGGGGAGCTTTGCGTTTGTGCGGCTCTTTGAAGATCGTCTTATTTTTTACAAACCGCTTCAAAATGAACATCAGGAAAACGGTTAAGGTGAATCCCAGGAACGGAGAAACCAGCAGAGACATTCCGGTTTTGGTGGCCTCGTCCCAGGAGAAACTAGCCTCAGTGGTGGAAGGCAGCAAAGAATAAGCAATTCCCAAACCCAGAATTGACCCTATGAGCGTATGGGAACTGGAAGAAGGCAGGCCGTAGTACCAGGTGCCCAGGTTCCAGATGATGGCACTCAATAATAAAGCCCCAATCATGGCAATGCCGTGCCAAATGTCTTGGTCAATGAGCGTTTCAATGGGCAACAGGTACACAATTCCCATAGCCACCCCAATTCCGCCGGCAAAAACCCCAATGAAGTTCCAGAAACCCGACCAAACCACCGCCGCCCAGGGCCGAAGCGTATTGGTGTAAATAACAGTAGCCACGGCGTTGGCCGTATCATGGAAACCGTTCACAAATTCAAAAGCACACGCGGCCAGTAAGCAGATTACCAGCAAGATCAGTAAATGTGTCTCTAATCCGAACATAAGTAAGTATTGGTGATAAAAAGGAGCCAAAAGTAAAGTAATAAATTCCTCTCAATGTTACCGAATTGTTAAGGAATAGTTCGGGTCCCCGAATTATTATGCCGTAAAAGTACGAACGAAGCCGGTAGTCTTCTCATGCTCAGCCTTTTTCATAGAACATTTATCGCGCAAAGCGGGTATTCCCATAACCAAAGGAAAAGCGCACTTTAGAAAAAGTGCCAACGAAACCTCTATATTTGCGCCCATGAGCACAACTGAGAAACCTACAGAAAACGCACAGCTGAAAGATATCATCTCGCATGCCAAAGAATACGGCTTCGTATTCCCGTCCAGCGAAATTTATGACGGTCTGCAAGCCGTGTATGATTACGGGCAAAATGGGGTGGAGTTGAAAAACAACCTCAAAACGCTTTGGTGGAAATGCATGACCCAACTGCACCAGAACGTGGTAGGCATTGACGCCGCCATCTTCATGCATCCCAACACCTGGAAAGCATCGGGGCACGTAGATTCCTTCAACGATCCTATGATTGACAACCTGGATTCCAAGAAGCGCTACCGCGCCGATGTTCTGATTGAGGAAAAAGCCGCCGAGTATGAGAAAGCTGGTGATGTGGAGAAAGCCCAATCATTACTGCAGGAAATGGGCCGTTTGCTAGGGGCCGAAGATCTGAAAGGCGTACAGCAATTGATTATCTCAGAAAACATAAAGTGCCCTATCTCAGGTACTTCTAACTGGACCGAGGTGCGCCAATTCAACCTAATGTTCTCCACACAGGTTGGTTCCGTGGCCGAAGACTCCAGCACCATTTATCTACGCCCCGAAACCGCCCAGGGAATCTTCGTGAACTTCCTGAACGTGCAAAAATCTGGCCGTATGAAAGTGCCCTTCGGGATTGCCCAAATAGGAAAAGCGTTCCGGAACGAGATTGTGGCCCGCCAGTTCATTTTTAGAATGCGCGAGTTTGAGCAGATGGAGATGCAGTTCTTCGTACGTCCTGGCACTGAGATGGAGTGGTACCAGCACTGGAGAACCATGCGCCGCAACTGGCACGAGGCGTTAGGGGTTCCTACTGAAAAGCTCCGTTTCCACGACCACGAGAAACTGGCCCACTACGCCAACGCCGCCGTTGACATTGAATTTGAATTCCCGTTCGGTTTCAAAGAAGTAGAAGGAATCCACTCCCGCACTGACTTTGACTTGACGCAGCACCAGAACTTGAGCCGTAAAAAGCAGCAGTACTTTGACAACGACCTGAACGAAGACGGCAAACCATTCGGAAATTACGTGCCTTACGTGGTGGAGACCTCTGTAGGCGCTGACCGTCTGTTCCTGATGACACTCTGCAATGCTTACCAGGAGGAGGAAATCACCGAAGGCGAGAACACCAAGACCCGTACCTTCCTGAAATTCCATCCAGCCATTGCCCCAGTGAAAGCCGCCGTGTTCCCGCTCGTGAAGAAAGATGGCCTACCAGAGAAAGCCATGCAAATCTTCGATGACCTGAAATTCGATTTCAACATGATCTACGAAGAGCGTGATGCCATCGGAAAACGCTACACCCGTCAAGATTTAATAGGAACCCCATTCTGTATCGCCGTAGATTACGAAACCCTGGAGAACGATACCGTCACCGTCCGTGACCGCGACAGCCGCGAACAGAAGCGTATGCACATCTCTGAGCTTCGCCAGTACATAGGCGACGCTGTCAGCTTCAAACGCATTTTCGAAAAAATCTAACTCGTGGATATCTGCTGATTTTAGAAAAACAGCCTCTTACATCATTCACACGAAAAAGGCCTCTGCAGAAATGTAGAGGCCTTTTTGTATTTAATAAGCTAAGATTAAGAAAACACCTGAAAGAAGGTTTTCCACGTGGGTACAAAAGTAATACATCCAAAAATCTTCATGGTTCAAGTCTGTGACTTGGACCTACCATGGTTTGCAGTTTGTAACTGCAGTGAAGCGTTAGCTTCAAAAGATGTCCAATATTATATATTGAGGTACACGTTGGCACGAGCCGCAAGCTCACGCCAGCGAGAATGAAAGCTTTGCTTTAGCTGCAGTTACAAACTGCAGGTCATAGTAGGTCCAAGTCACAGACTTGAACCATATAAATTTTGGGTGGAGTCCAGCTATAAATCAAAAAGCGTTTCGGTAATGCTTTTACCTAAACATGCCCGAAAAGCTTTTCAATTCTTGAACGGATTACCTAAGGAAAGGAGAGAGGTAAGGCATACTCCATGCCCGGCTACTTCAGAACTCAACGTCAGGTTCTCGCCTTCTTGGTGGAACCCGCCGCTGAACGGATGCTCTGCTATAAATAAAGGAGTATCCAGATCTATGAAGTCAAATCCACCAATGCCTGCAGCAAAATGAGCCGAGAAGGTCATGGCCAGAATAGATTCTACCATGCCGCCTATCATTAACCCCAACCCGTGCACCTGTGCCAGAGCCGCCATCTGCAAGGCTTCCAACACGCCGCACTTCATCAATTTTATGTTGACAACGGAGGCGCTTCTGTCTTGAACTAACCGTGCTACGTCGCTGGCGCTACGTGCAGATTCATCGGCGGCGATGGGGAAAGGGCAGGTAGTTGCTAACACACCCAAGTCTTCCCAAGATTCACGCGGAAGTGGCTGTTCTAGTAGAATAATCGGGATTTTGGCTTCGGCAGCTCTGTTGACAAAGGCTTGAGCACGTGCCAAGTCATAACCGCAATTTCCGTCTACAATGAGTCTTGCCTCCGGCGCGGCGTTGTGGATTGCCTGGATCCGACGGAGATCGTAATCCACATTGGTTCCTTCGGTCTTCACTTTAATAATAGAGAACCCACGTTCCACGATGGACTTGGCTGAAGCGGCAGCATGCGCCTCATCGCCAGCAGTAATGGTGAGGTCTGTCACCAACTGCGTCTGCACTCCCCCGAAGAAAACATACAATGGCATCTGGTAGTGTTTGCAGAGGGCATCCAGAATGGCCATCTCTAAACCACATCGGGCAGTGGGTGCATCATGGGCGAGTTTATCTACTTCTTGTGCCAGGGTGCGCCAGTTCTTGACATCTTTTCCGATGAGGTATTTTTCCAAATTCTGCAGAACCACTAAGGTGCTTTCCTGTGTCTCGCCGCTCACCGCCGGGAACGGAGCCGCCTCGCCCAAACCAGTGGTTCCATCTACCAACTGTACCTGCACCACCACATTCTCCACCCGGTATTGCGTGCCGGTGGCAATGGCGAAAGGTTCTATCAGAGGCAAATTCAATGGTTGATAACTCACCGAGGCGATTTGGGTAGAATTCATAGTTTTTTGTTTATAGGTGTGCCGTTTGAGAAACAAAGAAAGGAAATGTAAGCGATAAGAAAACTGCGAATAAAATTAGGCAAGGCCAAAAGCTGTGAAGTTATCCTGTGAAAAAGTGGTTTTTCTGTTTAGGAGCCTTTTTTGAAAAAGAAGGCCTAAAATGAGGAGTTGTCCACGGGTATTTTTCTCATCAAGGACCATCAATGGCGCAGACGCTCGCAGGACCTCCGGACGCTGCGAGGTCTTTTGAGCAGGCGGTACAGAGTGAGCAACCAGAAACTCCCCTCCTGACTCAGGAGGGGTGCCCAAAGGGCGGGGTGGTGAAAAGCCTTGAAGGTACCTTCCCGTTTCCAACCTTTTTCAGAAAATCAGCCCTAAAGCGGAAAAAAGCATTGGAATCCTAACAGAAGTTATTTATTGTTTAACTTTGCTTAATTATGGCTTGCGAGAGAGATGCTATTTATTTCATCACGTAAAGCTTTAGCTAGTATCGGCTTTGACGGAATACCTTCTTCAAGACCGATATTCTAGAAATGAAGAACACCTAACACATCCTACAGACAAAAAGGTGAAGTACAACGAGTATAAGCAACTAGACTATGCGGGTCTGGCCGAAGAGGTGAGAGCCTACTGGAAAGAGAACCGCATCTTTGAGAAATCGGTGGAGACCCGCGCGGGTCAGCCTACGTTCGTGTTTTATGAGGGACCACCCTCGGCCAACGGCGCACCGGGTATTCACCACGTGATGGCCCGTGCCGTGAAAGACATTTTTTGCCGCTACAAAACTTTGCAAGGTTTCCAAGTAGTCCGCAAAGGCGGATGGGATACCCACGGGTTACCTATTGAGCTGCAGGTAGAAAAAGAACTGGGCATCATCAAAGACGACATCGGGAAGACTATCTCGGTGGAGGAGTACAATGCCCGTTGCCGTGAGACCGTAATGCGTTTCAAACATCAGTGGGATGACCTCACTGAGCGCATGGGGTACTGGGTGGACCTTGACAAACCGTACATCACCTTTGACAACCAATACATAGAATCCAATTGGGCGCTGCTCAAAAAACTGTATGACAAAGGCTACCTCTACAAAGGCTACACCATTCAGCCGTACTCGCCTTCAGACGGTACCGGACTCAGCTCCCACGAACTGAACCAGCCAGGTTGCTACAAAGAAGTGAAGGATACGTCCATCGTGGCGCAGTTCAAGGTCATCAAAGATTCTAAATCTGATTTCCTATTCTCTGGGTCTAATGATGGTGTCTACATCCTGGCCTGGACCACCACGCCCTGGACCTTGCCTTCCAACACCTCTTTGGCGGTTGGCGACAAGATTACCTATGTGCAGGTAAATACCTTCAACCCGTATACCCATAAACCTTTAAGTGTGGTACTGGCAAAGGCATTGGTTGGAAAGTATTTTTCAGACAAGAACAAAGACTTACAGCTTACCGACTACAAACCCGGAGACAAAGCAATTCCTTTTGAGATTGTGCAGGAGTTCACCGGTAAGCAATTAGTAGGACTTCGGTATGAGCAACTGATGCCGTATCTGCAGCCGTTCTATGATGCTGACAAAGCGTTTCAGGTAGTGGCTGGAGATTTCGTGACCACTGAAGATGGTACCGGCGTGGTGCATACGTCGCCAACCTTCGGGGCCGATGACTTTAGAGTAGCCAAACAACACGGTATCCCAGCCCTGACCATCAAAGATGAGTTGGGCAATGAACTCCCCACTGTTGACCGGAGAGGAAAGTTCATTGACGAGATTGGGGTAAGGCTGCAGGAAGGCGTTGCCAAGTACAACATCAAAACCCATAAACCGCTTGGGCCCGATAACTTCTACGTGAAGAATTACACCAATGAAGATGAGAGCCATCCGGATTATAAAACCACGGATGTCATCATCTCCATCATCCTGAAGGAAGAGAACAAGGCCTTCAAGGTGGAGAAGTACGAGCACACGTACCCGCACTCTTGGCGTACCGATAAACCGATTCTCTATTATCCGTTGGATGCCTGGTTCATCAAAACCACCGCGGTAAAGCAGCGGTTGATTGACCTGAACAAGACCATCAACTGGAAACCGGAGTCCACTGGCTCGGGTCGTTTCGGGAACTGGCTGGAGAACCTGGTGGACTGGAACCTGTCGCGCTCGCGCTACTGGGGAACGCCGCTACCTATCTGGCGCACCGAAGAAGGCGATGAGGAAATCTGCATCGGCTCGGTAGCTGAGTTAGACCGCGAGATTGAGCGCAGCATCAAGGCTGGGGTAATGACCGAGAACCCGCTGCGTCAAGCTAAGAAGACAACCGAGAAACCAACCGGAACTCCGGAGGAACATCAAACCAACACCCTGCTGGAATTTGCTGGTGAGTTCGCCTTGAGCCCAACCGGTACCGAGGAGCCTCGGTCAGAGTTAGGAATCACTGATTTCAACTACGAAGGCTTCGACCTGCACCGTCCGTACGTAGACAACATCATCCTGGTAAGCCCAAGCGGCAAAGCCATGAAGCGTGAGACCGACCTCATTGACGTTTGGTTTGACTCCGGCGCTATGCCGTACGCGCAGTGGCACTACCCGTTTGAAAACAAAGATAAATTTGACGCCAACTTCCCGGCAGACTTCATCGCCGAGGGCGTGGACCAAACCCGTGGTTGGTTCTTCACCCTGCACGCCTTGGCCGTGATGCTGGAAGACAGCGTGGCGTTCAAGAACGTCATCGCGAACGGCCTGGTGCTGGACAAGAACGGAAACAAGATGAGCAAGCGACTCGGCAACGCCGTGGATCCGTTTGCGACCATCGGCCGCTTCGGACCAGATGCCACCCGCTGGTACATGATTGTGAACGCGCCACCTTGGGATAACCTCAAGTTCAACCTGGACGGGGTGACCGAGGTACAGCGCCGTTTCTTCGGGACGTTGCAGAACACGTACTCGTTCTTCGCGCTGTACGCCAACCTGGATGGCTTCACCTTTGAGGGAGCAGAAATCCCGGTAGCGCAACGCACCGAGAGTGACCGCTGGATTATCTCCCGCCTGAACACGCTGGTGAAAGAAGTGGGCGCGTACTTTGATGACTACGACCCAACCAAAGCCGCGCGCGCCATCCAGGACTTCGTGGCCGATGAGCTGAGCAATTGGTATGTGCGCCTGAACCGCAAACGTTTCTGGAAAGGCGAACTGAACCAAGACAAGCAGGCGGCCTACCAAACGCTGTATACCTGCCTTGAGACGGTGGCAAAACTGGCTTCGCCGATTGCGCCGTTCTACATGGACCGTCTGTTCCTGGACCTGAACCTTGTAAGTGGCCGCAGCACTGCTGAGTCAATTCACTTAGAGGCGTTCCCGCAAGTACAGGAAGACCTGATAGATGTAGACCTGGAGCAACGCATGCAGTTGGCGCAGAGTGTTTCTTCTTTGGTGCACTCGCTCCGGAAGAAGCATATGATTAAAGTGCGTCAGCCGCTGGGCCGTATCTTGATTCCGATTCTGGATGAGAAAATGAAGACCCAGCTGCAAGCAGTGGAAGATCTGATTCTCTCTGAGGTGAACGTGAAGAGCCTGGAGTATTTGGAAGACACCACCGGCATTCTGGTGAAGAAAATCAAGCCTAACTTCAAACGTCTGGGCCAAGTGTTCGGACCGAAGCTGAAGTTAGTGGCCGCCCAGATCCAGCAGATGAGCCAGGAAGACATCGCCAAGATGGAGCGCGAAGGTTTCTTTGAAATTCCGGTGGAGGATGACACCACGGTGCTTAGCCGCGAAGACGTGGAGATCATGTCTGAGGATATACCTGGTTGGTTGGTTGCTTCGGAAGGAGCGTTGACCGTAGCCCTGGATATCACCATCACCGAGGAACTCCGTCTGGAAGGCATGGCCCGTGAATTGGTAAACCGCCTGCAAAACCTGCGCAAAGACAGCGGTCTGGATGTACAGGATAAAATCAGAGTGTTCCTGCAGGATGGCAATGAAGAAGTGGCCGCTGCCGTTCAAGCTTTTGGAGGGTACATCTCTGAGGAAGTACAAGCGGTAGAACTGACCGTGGTGCCAAGTCTGGCAGACTCCGAGGCCGCCGTACTGGACATGGAAGGCTTCAGCCTGCCGGTGAGACTGGAAGTAGTCAGATAAGAGTACGCTTACAGGAATTTAAAAGAAGATTGAACGCTGGCCGTTTTAGGGCTCTTTTAAGAAAAAGAAGCTTATAACGGTCGGTTAAACCTTACTCATGAAGTACGCAAAATACTATCTGGTTGCCTTGCTGGTGATCGCCGTGGACCAGACCGTGAAAATGCTGGTGCATAATAACATGCAAATGGGCCTGCCTGGGCAGATTCCTGTCTTCGGGGACTGGTTTAAGTTGCATTACACGTTGAACCCAGGCATGGCGTTCGGGGTGGAGTTGGGGTCTGACTATGGTAAGATCATCTTAACCGTTTTCAGGATGGTGGCCATGGTAGCCATTGGCTATTTGGTGTACTATCTGGTGCAGAACCGGTACCACAAAGGGTTGATCTGGTGTGTGGGTTTGATTCTGGGCGGGGCCATCGGGAACCTGATTGATAGTGTTTTCTACGGCGTGCTGCTAGATAACGCGCCTTATGGCGTATCTACCCCGTGGCTGCACGGGCAGGTAATTGATATGTTCTACCTGGATATCTGGGAAGGCATTTTGCCGCAGTGGATTCCTATTATCGGCGGCACGCCGATGTCTTTGTGGCCCATTTTCAACGTGGCAGATGCGGCTATCTTTATGGGAGTTCTGATTATCATCTTCAACCAGAATAGATTCCTGAACCAGCCGCCGGTCAAAGAAAAGCACGAGATCAATATCGTAGAGGCATAAAAAGAGGGCTGTCTGGAAAGACAGCCCTCTTTTTATATAGGCCGGTGTAGACCTAAAAGGAATATCCCATGTTCACTTGCACGGCAAAAATGGAAGTCCCTTGGTCATACACGTAACCAGCAGCCCTTAACCCGAAGAAAAGACGGTTATCATTAAAGAAGTCGGTTTCAACCATTACTTTTCCGCCTATATCCTTTTCCCTAAGATGCACAAACACATCGCCAGGAGTTAAGCCCGGCGTTGTGACAGACCCTTCAGGAACACCGCCTCTTACCAAATCCAGTTCTGATCGTCTTCTCACGGCAGGACCCGCGCCTAGTTTAAGGGTGTACCTACCCGTTTCATACAGATCATAGAAAAAGGAAGCATCAAACATGACAAATGCCTTTCTAGAGGTAAAAAGCAGAATTTGTTTATCGTAGCGGGAAGAACTGAGGTACTCCCCGGAAACAGAAAAGTGTAAATGGTCCGTCAGTTCACGCGTGTATTGTTGAGAGAACAAGGCACCGCTGTTATCCCCTTCCAGAATATAGGCAAAGCCTACGCCCGTCCTGAAATGGTTGGGGTACCGATGTTGGGCCGTGGCGTCTGGCAGCAAAAAGAGAGAGAAGAACCAAAGCAAAGCTGTCTTCAGAAGAAGGGAACTTAGTTTGTGAAGGTGTTTCATAAAGGAGAATAAAATCAGAAAAGGGACAAATACGGCAAATGGTAATGTGAATACTTAGGTTTAATTATTTAAGTTGTGTCTCAAAATGAAATTTGGCTTTTCAGATGTCCTGGAAAGACCCCCGGTTTTATCAGATCATGCGTTTATCAGAACCCTTACTCCAAGTAGAAAACCTGAACCTTTCTTTCCAGACCAGGGGAGGAGAAGTGCAGGCGGTAAAAGGGGTTTCTTTTGAAATAAGGAAAGGCGAAGCGGTAGCCCTTGTGGGCGAATCTGGTTCAGGCAAGACGGTAACCGCCCTGTCTATGATGCAGCTATTACCCTCTGAAGGAGTCCTTACCACTGGAACAGCATTCTTCCACTCTTCCCACTTAGGGCCGATAGATTTACTGACGCTTTCAGAAAAGCAACGGCAGCAGATGCGGGGCCAGGAGATTTCCATGGTTTTTCAAGACCCCATGTCTTCACTGAACCCCGTTATTTCCTGTGGAAAACAGGTAGCCGAAGCCTTGCTGATTCACCTCCAAATTTCCAAAAAAGAGGCATATTCGCGCGCAATTGAACTTTTTACGTTAGTGAAGCTGCCTAACCCCGAGCGAATTTTCAAGAGTTACCCACACGAACTTTCCGGCGGACAGAAACAGCGGATCATGATTGCCATGGCCATGGCTTGCGCGCCTTCTTTGCTGATTGCCGATGAACCCACCACTGCTCTGGATGTAACCGTACAAGCCGGTATTCTCCAATTACTTCAGGAACTGCGAGTGCAGAAACAGATGGCTATGCTGTTCATCTCGCATGATCTAGGGGTAGTGGCCGAGATAGCCGACCGCATTCTGGTCATGTACCAAGGAAAAGTAGTGGAAGAAGGCTCCGTGACCCAAATTTTCGGGAATCCGCAGCACCCGTACACCCAAGCGTTGCTCGCCTGTAGACCTACTTTGCAGCACATTGCCACGGTCTTGCCCACCATCTCAGATTTCATGCCTACTCCGTTTCAGGACCAGTTTCAGGAAAACAGCCTTAAAATGGATGTGCCTCTGAAAGCCGTGGAAAAACCGGGAAGAACAGCCCCTAATACTACTCATCTGGCCATGACTGAAATCACACTTGAACCACTTTTGCAGGTACAAGATATCCACGTGGAATTTACCAGGGGAAGAACGTTTATCTGGCAGAAAAAAGAGACCGTAAAAGCAGTAGATGGCATTTCCTTCGAGGTTTTCCCCGGCGAAACACTGGGCATTGTAGGCGAGTCTGGCTGTGGAAAGTCTACGTTGGGAAGGACCTTGTTGCGGTTGATAGAGCCTACACAAGGAAAGATAGTTTTCAACAGAAAAGAATGGGCCGCTTTGCCCAAAGAAGCGTTAAGAAAAAGCCGAAAAGACTTCCAGATGATCTTTCAAGATCCCTTGGCTTCGCTCAATCCTATGATGAAAATAGGCGAATCCCTGATGGAACCCATGCAGGTACATCAGGTGTTATCTACCCAGAAGGAAAGAAAACAGCGGGTGCTGGAATTGCTGGAAACCGTTGGCTTACTTCCCGATCATTTTCACCGTTATCCCCATGAATTTTCCGGTGGTCAGCTGCAGCGCATTTGCATTGCCAGAGCCCTGGCCCTGGAACCCACGTGTATCATCTGTGATGAGATTGTTTCGTCTTTAGACGTGTCTGTGCAAGCACAAGTCTTGAACCTGCTCAACCAACTTAAACGCGACCTCAATCTCACGCTCCTCTTTATCACCCATGACCTGTCTGTGGCTAAATTTATGTCTGATCGCCTGTTGGTGATGGACAAAGGCCAGATTGTGGAACAGGGTTCTGCCCAACAAATATTCGCTTCTCCGCAGCAGCCGTATACTAAAGCATTGCTTCAGGCAATACCGGCCAGCGACCTGAAAGATATTTTAGCGGCTCAAGAGAAACGAAAAGCGTACAAAGCAAGTATAGACGAATAGATATATTTGCAGATGCTTTCTTCGTAGCAGCGTTTTTACTTCGTTTTCCTGAAATCAGGCAGAGAACAGCAATTGGCAAATGCTTTCCGTAATGTTGAAAAGAAAGCAAACATAAAATAATTAAGGCCGCAGTACATGCGGCCGCGTAGGTTCTGCGCTTAACACAGGACTTATGAATAATTGAAATGAATTAATGGAAAGAAAAAGAAGAGGCCCGGGTGCCGGCAGAGATTCTGCCCCCAGGTCTGGTAATAGCAGAAAAGACAAAGACGCTCCTCGCCGTGAAAGAGGAGGTGCTTCGGGTAGACGCAGCGGCGGCGGTTCAAACGTTGGTGATGTGTCCAGAGAAGTGCTGTTGAATATTTTCGGGCAAGAGCCTAAAAAAGTATTTACGTACCGGCAGTTGCACCGCCGCTTGGGCGTCACAGACAAAGAAGGCCGTGAGCAAGTATCTGGGCTCCTGAAGAAGATGAGCAAAAACGGTGAACTGATTTTCCTGCCGGATGACTCCTATATCCTGAACCCCGAGTTCAGAGGAAGTCTGGAAAGAACCTTTGACCGTCCTGAACGCGGAAGCCGCAGAGACAGAGATGCCGAGCGAGGAAGCACCGTTTCCAGAAGAGGCGGTCCCACCCTGGTAGGTAAAGTTGACTTGGCCAATGGCCGTCATGCCTACGTGGTGAGCGAAGAAAGCGAGCAGGACATACGGGTACCCGTAGAACGCCTCATGTTTGCCATGGACGGTGACACCGTGCGGGTACAACTTCGGCGTAGCCGCCGGGCAAATGAACGCCCTGAAGGAGAAGTGGTAGAAGTGATTCAGCGCCAGCGTGAGGAAATTGTGGGCCGACTAGAGATGTCCAAAGGCTACGGTTTCATTGTGCCTGACCAGAAACGCATGTACTTTGACGTATTTGTGGGCGAGCGCGGCCTAGCTGATGCCAAGCACGGCGACAAAGTACTGGTGAAAGTGACCGATTGGCCGGAAGACCCAGAGAAGAAACCTACGGGTGAAATCATCCGGGTATTCGGCCCGGCCGGAGAGCACAACGCTGAGATTCACGCCATCATGGCGGAGTTCGGTTTACCGTTTGAATTTCCGGAATCAGTTGAAAAAGAGGCCGAAGCAATTCCGGAGGGTATTACGCCAGAGGAAATTGCTAAACGCCGCGACTTTAGAGATATCACTACGTTCACCATTGACCCCGCAGATGCCAAAGACTTTGATGATGCGCTCAGCGTGCGTCAGCTGGAGAATGGTAACTGGGAGATTGGCGTGCATATAGCCGATGTGACGCATTACGTGCAGCCTAACACTAAACTGGAGAAAGAAGCGTACCGTCGGGCTACTTCGGTGTATTTGGTAGACCGTACCATTCCTATGTTGCCAGAGCGCTTGTCTAACGGCTTGTGTTCTTTACGTCCGCATGAAGACAAACTCACGTTCTCTGTGGTTTTTGAGATAGATGACAACGCCAAAATCCATGACTATTGGATTGGCCGTACCATCATTCACTCAGACCGCCGCTTTGCCTATGAAGAAGCCCAGCAGGTAATTGAAACCGGCGAAGGTGACTTTGCCCAGGAAATCCTAAAGCTGAACGAACTGGCCAAGAAATTCAAGGACATCCGCTTTAAGAACGGAGCCGTGAACTTTGAGACCATCGAGGTGAAATTCAAGCTGGATGAGAACGGCAAGCCGCTGCACCTGTACGTGAAAGAACGCAAAGACGCGCACAAGCTCATTGAAGAGTTCATGTTGCTGGCCAACAAATACGTAGCCGAGCACGTGTTCAAACAAAGAAAAGGCAAGAACAAACTCCCGATGGTGTACCGTACGCACGGCGCCCCAGACCCGGAGAAGCTCATGAACTTCTCTTTGTTCGCGCGTAAGTTTGGCTATTCAGTAGATTTAGAGGAAGGCCGTGATATTTCCAAAGAGCTGAACAAACTGGCAGACCAGACGTTAGGCAAGCCCGAACAAAGCGTACTGCAAAGCTTGGCTATCAGAACCATGGCCAAAGCGAAGTATAGCACTGAGGAGGAAGGCCACTTTGGTCTGGCGTTCGCGCACTACTCGCACTTTACGTCGCCCATTAGACGTTACCCAGATATGATGGCGCACCGGCTCATTTACCAGTATAGCCAGAAAGACTTCACCGCCGAGAAGGAGGAATTTGAAGAGCGTAGCCTGCACTCCTCAGACATGGAGAAACGTGCGGCAGATGCCGAGCGGGCTTCCATCAAGTTCAAGCAGGTAGAGTACATCAGTAGCTTTATTGGGCAGCAGTTCAAGGGCATTGTCTCTGGTTTAACAGACTGGGGCATGTACGTAGAGATTGAGGAGAACAAGTGCGAAGGCATGGTTCGCCTGGCAGATTTGCAGGACGATTTCTACGAGTTGGATGCTGCGAACTACCGTATCATTGGTCAGAACAACAAACGCATTATCTCGTTCGGCGATGAGGTGATTGTAGAGGTGAAAGCCGCCAACGTACTGGAACGTACCATTGACCTCACGCTGGTGGACACCGTGAAAAAGTAAGTGATTTTCTAAAAGCGTTTTAGGGCTCTTTTCCCAAGAAAGGGCTCTGAACGCTTTTTTTACATACCCATAATAAACTAGAATGCGGTTTCTTTATTTCCTGTAGCTTTGAGAGCAGGTAAAGAAGCCGCATTTTCATCTCACATTAAAGTTAGCTTAAAAAATATTCCTGTGGATATCGCACAATTCTCGGAACGCATTAACCAGACCCTGTCCACGCTCCAATACGGGCAGAACCCAGACGAGCTGTACGCGCCAATCCGCTATATGATGGAACTGGGCGGGAAAAGAGTGCGTCCGCTATTGACCGTACTGGGAGCTTATCTCTTCCATGACGATGTGGAAAAAGCCCTTTTGCCCGCCGTAGGGGTAGAGGTTTTCCACAACTTCACGCTCATGCATGATGACATTATGGACAACGCTCCGTTGAGAAGAGGCCAGGCCACCGTGCACGAAAAATGGAACCACAGCACTGCTATTCTAAGCGGTGACGTGATGCTGGTGCGGGCGTATGAGTGTTTCTTTGGAATTGAGCCGCAGAAATTGCCTACTGTCTTAAAGTTGTTCAGCACCTGCGCCGCCGAAGTTTGCGAAGGCCAGCAATTGGACATGAACTTTGAAACCCGACAAGACGTGCAGATTCAGGAATACCTGCACATGATTAAGCTGAAAACAGCGGTTCTGCTGGGCTTCAGCCTGGAACTGGGTGCGCTGCTGAACAATGCCGCCCCTGAAGATGCCAGACATCTCAAAGAATTCGGTATTAACATGGGTATTGCCTTTCAGCTCCGCGATGACCTGCTAGATGTGTACGGCGACCAGGCCAAATTCGGGAAACGCGTGGGCGGAGACATTGTCTCAGACAAGAAAACTTATCTGCTGCTCACCGCCATGGAACGCGCTTCGGCTACACAACGCAAAGAGTTGAAGAAGTGGCAAGGCCAGGCACCAGAAGGGCAGGAAGCCCAGAAAGTACAGGCCGTGAAGTCTATTTATGACGAGTTGGACATTCAAGCCACCACCCATAGCCAGATAAACCATTACTTCCAGAAAGCGCTGCACCATTTAAACGAAGTCAATGCCCTGAACAGCAAAAAAGAACTGCTCCGGCAATTGGCCCTGCAACTGATTGAGCGCGACAACTAGAACTAACTGCATATTCTCAGAAAAAGTAGTTAAGCGATGAGTATTTGGGTTTGTTTTTGAAAACGAGCCCAAATACTCATCGTTCCCTTGCCTTCTTTTTAGCTGAGTTACTTTATACTATCTCTCTTAAAACATTCCTGACCATTATGGCCATTAGTATCACGTTCATTATTATTGCGGTTACTGTTCTCATCTCGCTGTTTGCGTGGCAGAACAAAAACCTAATGGAGAATTGGGTGCATCATCCGGTATCTGTCACGCAAAACAATGAGTGGTGGCGCTTGCTGACCTCTGGCTTTCTGCACGCCGATTTCATGCACCTTTTCTTCAATATGTTCTCCCTTTACATTTTTGGGGGAGTAGTAGAACAGCAGTTCATGGCTATTTATGGTTTCACTACCGGGGCAATTCTCTACATGGCGCTGTATTTGGTGGCTATTATCGTCTCAGACTTGCCTACTTTCTTCAAGCATAAGAATGACAGCCGGTACTATTCTCTGGGCGCATCGGGCGGGGTGGCAGCTATTATCTTTGCCAGTATCTACTTCAATCCGCTTACGGAGCTTATCATTTTCCCTATTCCTATTCCCATCAAAGGCTACATTTTTGGGGCGCTCTATCTTTTCTACTCATATTACCTGAGCAAAAGAGGGAACGATGGCATTAACCACAGCGCCCACTTTTACGGGGCAGCCTTCGGGTTTGTGCTGAGCGTGATTCTGGTGCCGGGTCAGATCCAGAATTTCATTGGTGATATTATTGGCTAACGCGTTTTGTATTTCCTGTAGAAGTTGAGCTTTACCTTTTATTCCTGAAATACGTATACTCTTGTATAACAGCGTTTTTAAGGAGGTGGGGTATGAAAGCAGCGTTGAATTATACGAAGTTGTGGATGGTGTTGTGTTTTTGTCTGGGTTTGCAGGCAAGTGGTAACGCCCAATCATTACTGGCCCAAATGGCCTCTGCCTCAAAAGTGGCGCAGGTAAATCTGGGTGAAGGCATTGCGCAAAGAGACCAGTTGCTCCTGGATTTGGTGACCAAAGCCGGGCTAATGCCCCTCTTATCCAACGATGAAGAACACACCTTCTTCGCTCCATCGGCGCAAGCCCTGGCCCAACACCAAAACGACTCACCCGAACAGTTGAGGGCTTTTCTGGAACAACATATTGTCAAAGGCAACCTCACTACCCTTGACCTTAAAGACGGGGCCGATCTAAAGTCCCTGAGCGGAGACAACCTCCGCATCTGCCGAAAAAAAGGAAGTATTCTGGTGAGTGGTGTACGTTTACTCAAATCAGATCAACTTTATATGAACGGGGTGTGGCACCAACTGAACGGAGCCATTCAGCCCAATGCCTCTTCTTTGTAAGTTAAGTTGTTGTAATGTAAGGTATGTGAATGCAAAGAAGGTCTGTCTCTCACGGCAGACCTTCTTTGTTTAGAATAGTTTTCAAGGTTATTTCCTGAAAGCAGGCTTAGAATATCTTGTTCTCACTTTGGATATTCACTCACCACCTGTGCCATTCACCATTCTGTCACCCTCCATCCGTACCATGTGCCACCTGTGCCATTGTTGGTGTTATCACCAGCAATCCTTTTATCTGCTTCCTTCTCAAAACTGTCATCAAACTGAACTTGGTAGAAGTTGTTGGTGATAACACCAACAACGGCAGAAACACTAACAACTTCCTTGGTGAAGTACATGGTTTTCAGCTACCTGAAATAAATATTTCTCCAGATGCAACCATGATTGATGTCTTTTCATCTTTAGAATGAAACGAAATTCTACTCCCATGAAAAAACTGAACATCTTCTCTTTTCTAACAGTGTTAGCCCTGTTTGCTTCGCTGTCTTCGTTCCGGGCAACCTCCAAGACGGCCGTAGTGGAAGAAGAAACCCGTAGTGTAGGTCCCTTCAGGAAAATAGGCTTGGCGTACCCGGCCAACGTCATTCTGCGGCAGGGAAACACCCAAAGCGTGAAAGTAGAGGGAGATGCAGAGCAATTGGCGCAGCTTATTACCGAAGTAGAAGACGGAAGACTCACCATTAAGCGAAAAGACCGGGAGTACAACAACAACTGGTCTTCAGATAAAAAACGGGTGAACATTTACATTACCGTACCCCAGATTGAAGGACTGGCCGTGAGCGGCTCAGGAAGAATTAAAGGCGAAAACACGTTCAAAAGTTCTTCACTAGATCTGGCGGTCAGCGGGTCTGGTAATATCCAATTGACCGCTAACGCCGAGAAAGTGTCTAGCCGTATCTCTGGGTCCGGGAGCATTGAACTGAAGGGCGAAGGCAAGCAAAGTACCATTGCGGTAAGCGGGTCGGGGTCCATGAAAGGCTACGAGTTCAAGACCACAGATGCCACTGTAAGCATCAGCGGTTCGGGTTCTTGTGAGATCACCGCTACCTCATCCTTGAAATCCAGCATCAGCGGTAGCGGCCGGGTTTTCTATGAAGGTTCGCCTAGCGTAGACAGCCGCGTAAGCGGAAGCGGTTCCGTTAAAAAACGCAGCTAGTTCTGCTTCTTAGGTGGTTTCAGGAAAATAGCCTTGAAACGATTCGGCTTTAAGCCTCTGCAGACTAAATAGCGTTGGCAGAGGCTTTTTTGTGCTTTTATGTTAAATATTAAAAATAGGGTATGTAATTTGTGGGAGCACAAAGAAAAAGATATACCCCTATGAAATCTATTCTATACTCCGCTGTACTGGCCCTACTTCTGCTGAATACCGGCTGCATGAAGACGTACTTTTCTGACGGTACCCAAAGCCGGTTGTCTCCGCTTCCTACGCCTTTTCAGGACAAAGAAGTGGAAGTGTTTTTTCCGGGCGAGCGGCCCACCGATACCGCCTACGTGAAGGTGGCTATTCTGGAGCAGAGAACCGAAGGGAACGCAGTTGCCTACGGCAAGTTGGTAGACGCCGTAAAGCTGAAGGCCAAGGAGCAGGGCATGGACGCGGTATTGCTCTTAGGCAAAAACCAAAGCACCCGCCTGCAAAGAGAAGGAATTCTTTCCAATATGATTGTTGAGATCATCACCGGAGAGGAACAGGAGCAGGAATATTACTCAGTAACCACCCATGAGTTGGCGGGCATCGGCATTAAATACAAAAAGAACCTACAGTACCTGCCCGACTTTGTGAAGTCAAAAAACATTTTCCTGCTCAAAGAAGGACAGGAAACCCTTTTAGGATCTGTGCCCATAGACCAGGAAGGCGTACCCGGTAAACCGTCCATTGCTTCTTTAGATGACCAGCAACTGTATGAACAATACGTACAGCGCTATGACCTAAACCACCTGCTGAAGGAAAAAGGACCTCAGTGGAGATACAGCGATGTACAGGGAAGGGTACTGAAGCGCAAGCTCATAGCTCCCAAAGGCGGTCATGTACTAAAAACAGTAAAAATTACCTACAATGCCCTATTACTCCCCGAAAAACTAGACCTGCGTACCAGTACAGAGCTTCTGCCTGAAACGGTAGTACCCGAAACAGTTCTCCTTACTTACAATGACCAACGGAAACTAACCGAAAAGAAAGTACTCCGGAACAAAGAGCTGTATGTGCGGGAAGTGAACACCTATACCGCCAACGGTAAACTGGAAAGCGTCCTGCACTATACCGTACAAAACGGGAAAGAAGTGCCGTTCCTCAAGACCGTATATGAGTACTATCAACCCCTGGCCACAGCGAATTAGAAGTTTCTGCTTTAGCTCTCAGAAAGAGTCTCTGTTTCCAAGCTGTTCCATGAAAAACTGCTTCAAAACGAAAACCTTCTTCTAATGAGTAAAGAAAATCTGACCCGCCACCAGATAGCTAAAACTCTCTTTCAGATTTAAATAGGGGAAAAGAATCCATCTGTTGTCAATAGGAAAGAACACGTTGAGAACCTAGGAACCAGCCCCAGTAACGCTTCTGGCAAACCCATGCACCCAAGCGATATGGAACGCTATTCCCATTCTCAAAATGTACTAACACTGCTCAGCCCTTTCTGTAAACTAACAAACACCTGCCGTTTAGAGGTTGTTTTCTGAAGAACAGCCTCTAAACAGGTTAAGGGGCTCCCGTTTGGAATTGATAAATCCGAAAGGCAATGTGAGAGAATGCTTCACTTACAATGTACAAAGGCACGGAAGTAAATCTGCGCCATAGAGGAACCTACAATGCGAGGTTTCGCTGCGGTGCAGCGAGGGTAGTCTGGAGACTACCCGTCATCAGTAGGCACGAGTCAGAGACTCGCGCCAGCTGGAAAGGAAAACACGCATATCCAATTCCAGCCTTTCGCTTGAGCGCCTAGAGTTCGACCGTCCCTGAGCGAGAGCGAAGTGGACGAGGAGAAATCACAGCGCGAGGGCGGAAGGCGGGGCCTCGCGGCCGTGAGCGCTTACCGCTAACGATGAAACAACAAAGCACCTGCACCCACGCAGAAAGCGATTAAGCCAAGGCAACAACATAAGGCATGCACCCACGCAAAAAGCAAACAAAATAAGTTTACTGCAACGTACGGCTCCTGAACAAGAGAAAACCTACATGCCCAAACACACTCCATCGGCTCTCCTCATTGTCATAATGGATGAAGTGTAAAGCGGCAGGGCCGATGGGCAACTGCATGACCAGGCCCGTGCTGGCCGTAAGCCGAGGCCTGTCAAACCCATTAGTTCTAATAGCCTGCTGTAGACTTCCCTCCTCCAATGGCCGGTGAATGAGGTGCACGAATGTCTCAGTACGCCATTCAAATTTGGTGAGGAGGTTTTGGGAGAAACGCAGGCCGGCGGCACCGTAGCGGGCCGCCCGGTACGTGTCCAGAAACAGCGTGCGGGAATCTGGCAGGGGCGCAAACACCGGTGCCGAGGTAAGCGAAGACCTATAGTTAGAGAACAAGCCCTGCGTACTCACCATACCTTCAAAAAAGTAACCCCAACTGTTCTTGTCATTGTTGAAAGGATAATACCCTTCATACGTAGCCGAGAATTGCAGCCATTTATGATCTGTGGTTCTGCCATCTGGCATCAAAGAGGTGGAGCCGGGTTTATAGTCTTCTTTTCCCATTACAGCTCGAAAGCCCAATACAGCCCTATGCCCTCTGGTAGAGTACATTTTACGGTTAAGGGAATTGCGCTCAAAGCGTAAAGCCGCAGTGAGGCCTACAAAATCGGTTTCGTCCAGCACATCATCTGAAGAGACGTTTTCCACGTTGGCGTATTCGTCTTCATTGGAGAAATACGCGCCCTCCAGCACAAATCTACTCCTGAAATTATGGCTGAAACCGGTTTGCAGCCCCACTTTGAAATCACGTTGGCGTACCTGGGTACTGGCCGCATCTCTATCCAGAAATGTTTTGGTACCCTGGTAGTTAAGGCTGCTGTATAGGACGGAGGGCTCTACGTAGAAAGGAATGCGCGCTGGAACATTCACCCTAAACCCAAACTGCCCCGCCGAATAAAATCTTCCCAGGTTGGCGTTGATGCCTACCGTGTATAGCAGGCGGTTGAGGTAGCGGTACTCCAGGCCCACGTAGAGGTTATCCACGGGACGGGTACTGAACACCGCGCCTACTTCGGCGGTAGCGTTGTTGCTTTGTTGGGCGTCAATGTTGAGTACGTAGCCGCTGGTGGTACTGTCAAACTGAATGCGGGGGTAAATGCCCCTGAAAAAATCATTCGCCGCCAGACGGTAGTAGCCTTCCTCTATTTCATCAATGGTGTAGTGGTTTCCTTTGCGCAGAAAAAATTTGCTCACGTAGGCATTCTGATTCTCTTTGAGACCCTTCACCTGCACCCGGTCAAAGCGCGGAGGTGGTGCCTGCTTCTGGAAGGCGGCTCGGCGTTGCGCTAGCCCTGCGGAGTCTACTTCCCGGGTAATGCGCTGTTTCAGGATAGGCAATCTCGCCTCGGCAGATTTTACTCCTATGTCAATGAGGTCTTTCACCTTGGCGAAGTCGGTGGTGGCATATCCTTCCAGATCGGGCTGGATCAGGACACCGTTGGGACCTAGAGCCAAGGTATCGGCTACGTCAAAACTCAGGAAAATGAGGGAACTACCCAGGAGCTCATCGTCTTTGTCAGCGGGGTATTTTTTATAAGAAACATCGCCCACGTTTACGCCAATCATAATATCTGGCTTGAACTCGGATCGCATGACATCGGTAGGGAAGTTGTTGAAAAGCCCGCCATCAAACAAATAACGGCCATCTGGCTGACGAATGGGCCGGAACGCCAGCGGCACCGCCATGGAATTCCTAACGGCATCGGCTAACGAGCCTTTACGCTGTACAATCTGCTGGCGGGTAAATATTTCGGCGGTCAAGGCCCTGAAAGGCACGAAGAGCTTGTTGAAATCATATTCAGAGATGGCCCCGGCGGGGGCTAGGGTAGAAGCCAGGGCATAGTTGAGGTTCACGTCACTGATGAGGCCCCCGGTGGTTTGTACTTTCAGGGTAGATTTAAGGGTAAGCGGCAAGCGCAAAGCAGCCGGCGAGGGGTCTAAGCTGAAATAGTTAAACGCCCGGTCTTCCAATTGCCTCCCAGATACCCAGTACTGGAACTTGGGCGACAATACCAGGTCTTCAATGTCCTGAGGCGAATAGCCTGCTGCGTACAGAGAGCCCACCACGGCCCCCATGCTGGTGCCTACAATGTAGTCTATGGGAATATGGTTTTTCTCCAGCACTTTTAATACACCCACGTGCGCCAACCCTTTGGCCCCGCCGCCGCTCAAGACCAACCCAACTTTCTGCGCCGAGGCGTCCACAGAAATAAACGCCAGCAGAATCACTACTACCCTTAAATGCTGTAAGAGTTTATACATATATTCTGTTCTGGAAAATGGTTTGATAAAGGGCTTCTAGTAGCTGCTTTGGTACCTTCTGGCAGAAGTGAGGGGTTTTTCTGGGAATGAAGAAGGGCTATAAAGTACTCTAAAAGCCGTAGGTAACGCCAATTAGCTGCACTTACTACAAGTAGTAAGAAAAGGTTAGTATTATAAACGTGAAACGAACCTGATTTGATTTTGTCTTCCTGTAAAGTAGGGGAACAGCTTGAACTCTGCCTTGTGCTACGTTCCTTTTTAAGGATTTCTCGCTCGCGTCCCGCGAGTGTGGGCTACCTGCGGCCTCTGGCCGCTTATCTGCTCGTTTTAATAGAAATGTATATAAAGCGGCGGGACGCCGCAGGTAGCTCACACTCGCGGGACGCAAGCGAGTGGAATCATGTTAATATTAACGCATTTCTGCGCCTTTGAGTAAATCTGCACCATAGATGCTAAAGCGCAACAATCAAATAATAAACTTAAGTTGCGAATTACCTAAGCTGAACAAATCTGTAGCTTCCATTTACCCACCCCTACCCCTCCGAGGAGGGGAATACCAACTAATGTAGAATGCACGCCAAGGCTTTCCCAAATACGCTAGTAGAGAATCCCCTCCGAGGACTAATCTTGTAGGGAAAAAGGGACTAGTTTGGGTGTTTTCTTGTTGTGGGCCAAACAATGAGGGGAATATGTGGGCATCAGCGGAGTTCGGGTCATCACTTAGCGGGATTCACGGTCGGAACGTAAGCAGCCTGAGAAGGGCGGCGGAGATGGCGTTCAACACTGTAGGCTCTTCCTTCTCCAGGGCTCTGGGCAATACGTTCCGCCAGGCCGTGGCCGCTATTTTCGCAAAGAAAGAGATGGATACGGACAAGATGCTGAAGGGGCATGTGGAGGCGACAGTTGCCCGCTGCGCCGCCTCGGGCGGGGAAGTGATCGTGGTCAGCCAGGACTCCACCTACTATAACCTCAACGGGCACCACGGCCTTAGGGGCCTTGGCCTGATCCAGGGGAAGCTGAAAGGCACGCTGCAGCACAACGTGCTTGCCATGGACGGGGCAGGCACCCCGCTGGGGCTTGTCTACCAGCGCAACTGGGCCAGGGGCGGGCTCCATGCCTTCGGCAACGAGGCCGATAAGTGGCAGGAGGGGCTGGAGGCGGTCAGTAACACCCTTGGCGGCATAGCCAGGAAAGTGGTGCTGGTGCAGGACAGGGAGGCCGACATCTTCCGCTTCTTCACCGCCCCCAGGAGCGGCAACATGGAGCTAGTGGTGCGGGTTTGCCAGCCTCGCCATGTCGAGGTGATGGGCACGGGCCAGACCCTTGTGCTGCACAAGGCCGCCGGGCTGCTGGCCGAGCAGGGGGAAATGGAGGCAGCGGTAAGGCGGAGGAACCACCCGGTAAGGCTGCGTCTGCAGGTGAAGGCCGGAAAGGTGGCCGTCCTGCCCCCCAAAGGCACGGACCCGGGGAAAGCCCAGGGCCTGTACCTGGTGGAGGCCAGGGAGGTAGCCGCCTTCGACGAGAAAGGCGACTCCGTCTTCGACCCCGCGGAGGCAGCCTGCTGGCTGCTGCTCACCACCTGCCCCGTGGAGGAGGCCGGACAGGCCTTCGAGGCAGTCAGGTGGTATGCGCTGCGCTGGAGGGTGGAGCAGTTCCACTACGTGCTCAAGTCAGGGGGCTTCAAGGTGGAGAGGCTGCAGTTCGACGACGTGCACACTTTCTTCAACGCCCTCTCCTTCTACAGCATCCTAGCCTGGCGGGTGCTCTTCCTCACCTACCTGGTGCGCCAGGAGCCGCAGGCCCCGGCAGGGGACCATTTCGGGCCAGGGGAGGTGAAGGTATTGCAGGCGAATGCAAAAAAGCCGGTCACAACGCTGGAGCAGGCAGTGGTGGAATTGGGGAGGCTGGCAGGTTTCCAGAAGACCAAGAGGCAACCGATGCCCGGGGCAAGGCTGCTGGGGGAGGCGCTGGTCAAACTCCACTTATATGATAGAAGGATACAAGCTCTTTGAGGCCCAGCAAAAGGACTAGGACTTTTCCCTACAAGATTAGCTTCAAAGGGGTAGGGGTGGGTTGATTTTCACAGTCGTGAATGAATCGCAACTTGAGTTAATAAATATTAGTATCATTATTTTGTAGTACTACCCTTCAAAATTCGCCCCCGCATTTCTTATCCTCCTAAAAGCATATCCAGGCCAGTAGATAGGCAATGAATAGTTTACTTTTCTTCCTGCAACGGCACCACCCATGGAGACGACGTATGCGGTTGCCACGGAACAGCCGCCAGGTTCACCATTGAATCTACCAGCAACTGAAAAGGACGTTTGTTTAGGCTCACATTGGTATGCGCAAACACTTTTACCTCTTTGTACCCCAGCTTTTGGTATTTACGAGCCAGAAATTGGCTGTACTGCCAGATTAAGTCGGGGCGGGTAGCTACCATATTGGTTTGTTTGGGGGTAAGGTGGTTTTCGGGGTATTCCCAGAAGAGCTTGCCGTCTGCTAAGACCTTGTATTTTGCATACCCGCTTTTGGAGCGCAGCATCATGTGCCAGGACATACGGTGGCCTTCTTCGGTCCAGTTGGTATTACCCGGAAACCACCACTGGCGCATGGGCAGTGCCACTTGTAAGATGAAATGTAAGGCTAAAAGCGAAAACAGTAGTTGCTCTCCCAAAGGCAAACCCGAAGAGGAATCCTGGACTTCTGTGAAAGGAGGCTTCCGGCGTAAAAACGTTCTTCTAATAGTCTCCGGTGGAAAAAAGAACACGCACAATGCCAGCGCCAGATACGGGAAAATACCGATGTGAAAGACCGCCGAGTTGAACCCGTGAAAGAAAATAGCCAGCAGAAATGCCCATTTTCTGGTGCGCGACCACAGCAGTAACGGAGCAATGAGGAGGTCAAAGAAAATACCGCCGTACACCACCAACTTCTGAAACCAGACTTGTTGCAGGAGTTCTCCAATCAGAAAGAAATGGCGCTTCGCCGAAAACCACACGTGCACCGGCGTACCCGCCAGCCAATCTGGGTTTATCTTGGCGATGGCGGCATAGGTATAGACAATCCCCATCTGGACTACAAAAATGAGCAGGCACCAACGCGGGCAACTCAGGGAACGTAGAGACGGAGTACGTTTGGCATCTTGGGAAGCATAAGCGTGCGCGGGCACCAACATCATGAGAAAACAGAGTATCAGCAGCAGATAATAGTGATTGTTATAGCTGGTTTTCTGCATGAGGTACGCGCCCCACCATAAGACCGTAAAGGCGGTAATAGTGGCGCGGTAGTGCCAGCCCACCATCACCAGTAAGCCCAGCAAGGCCATGCCCGCGTAATAAAAATACATGCCATTGCCGGGCAGCGGCCTTAACCACTCAAACCCGATAAAGGGAAAGTACACGGTAGGGTCTACCATGTTCTTCTTCACCCAACCTGTAGCAATGGCCCCCGCCGTTTCCAGAAACAAGAGCAACCCGAACAACCACCGGAAAACAATCAAAGGCGCATTGTCTACCGGCTGGCGCAGCCACGTCAGGAGAGAGGGTTTCACATATACATTAGTAGTAGCTGAACTCATGCGTACTATTACGGAATGGCAACCGGGGAGAGACTTATCTGAGAAGCTGTTTTTGGTCCGTTTTGCAAAAGGTAGCGACGTTACACTGTAACGCCGTGGTCCTATGAAACTGGAACGTCCCTCACCGAACAGGCTTCCTACCTGGCATCATAAACATTTGTTGCAAATGCAAGTGATAGCCAGATGGAGCAGGTATTGCTGCGTAGAGCCACGGCGTTACAGTGTAACGCCGCTACAACTTTTTTTTGGCCTGTTTTCTAGAAATCAAGCCATAACTAAAGAATGCAAAGAAAAAGCCCCCTCTCCAACAGAGAAGGGGCTTGGGGTGAAGTCTTTATCTGATTGGTTTTGGCATCACCGGCAAACTCTCGTGGCCCTCTGCGTCTACTGCCTGTACCGCGAAGAAGTAGTTGTCTTTGGAGTAGGGCAGGGTAGTAGTGGTACCTTCCACGTAGATTTTCTTTTCCCACATAGGCATGGACGTGTCGCGCATGAGCACATAGTACCCGGCGGGCCGTTCGCCTTTGGTGGGGGCTTTCCAGCGTAGTTCGGTTTTGTTGGTAAGGTTGCTGGTGACTACGCCTACTTCTTCTGGAGAATACGGCGCCAGCGCCAGGTTTGACAGGGTAGCCAGGTTCATGGCGGTGTTCTTGCGCACGTACTCAAAATCTACGTGCTCTGGGAAATCGCCGTAGGCGATGTTGTTCTCCGTGCGTACGTTCTGGTGCTGGTATTGGTAGTTCTCGTTCATTTCACACACCCTGATGGCCGTAAAACCAGCCTGGCTGAACGGAGTGTGGTCGCCGCCGCGTAAGAAACGGTCGGTACGGTAGTTGAGCACTACTTCCAGTTGGGGTACGTAGCGGGCGGTCATTTCTTTCATGTAGCGGGCCAGTTGGCGGCTGCGGCTGTCGTTCTCGCCACCGGTGCTTTTGCGTATGGCGGCCATTTCTGGGGTTTCCAGGGCTGGTACGCCTTCAGAGAAAATCCGCACGCGGGTGTTATCCTTCAGGTTGGTTTCATCTGAGAAGGAGTTCCCAATCATGTCATTGTTGAGCATAGCCACCAGATTCCAGTTCTCAGCTTTGGCGCGGTCGGCTAAGTGACGGGCACCAATCAAGCCTTGCTCTTCGCCCTGCACGCACACAAAGATGATAGTAGCCGGGAATTGTTGTTTGGCCATGACGCGGGCCAGTTCTATGACGGCAGCAGTACCGGAACCGTCATCATTGGCACCCGGGGCTTTGCCTTTGGCATCCATCACGTCGGTATTACGGGTATCAATGTGGCCGCTTACAATGAACACGCGGTCATCATTGGGGTCGGTGCCTTTGAGGGTAGCCATGACATTGGCAAACTCGGTGTCTTGCGGTACACGACGGCCATCGGCTTTCACCAGGTATTTGTCCTGGGTTACGGTCATGCGGCCCCCGGAACTAGCGGCAGCTTTCTGCATTTCGGCCTCAGCCCAGTTGCGGGCGGCGCCTATGCCTTTTTTCTTGTCTTTGGTAGAACTGAGCGAATGGCGGGTTTCAAAGCTGACCAGTCCGCGTACCAGACGCTCCAGTTCCTGGGCCGAAACCTGCTCGGTCATGGTTTTGATGACGGGGTCTGTTTTAATGATGTTTTGTGCCGGGGCAAGGCCAGGAAGAAAAAGCAAACCCAGGGCAGCGGCACCTGCGCGGGCGAAGGTAGAAACGGGGAAAAACATAGGTATGTAGTGGCTTTGTTTGAATAATATGACCTGTAATTTCAAGATTATTCGGCAGAAACCAATAGTTAGAAACCAATAGTTAAAAGAAAGCAGGGCCGGGAAAAAGCATTTTAGGCTTGTTTTAAGGAAAGAAGGCAAAAATCGCTTGAGACTAAAATGTTCTCCGTGGAACATTTTCAAAGGAAAGCAACGTGAACTTGTATTAGTACGTTTCTACCTACATCACCAACTGCAGAAACTATGAGCCAAGCCATTACACCCGGCAGAGAATTTCTGGACAGTGTCCATTATTACTTTGACCAGGCAGCCCAGCATTCAAAACTTGATCCAGGTATTATTTCGCAGATTAAAATCTGCAACAGTGTGTACAAGGTTAGCTTCCCTGTAGAGGTAGACGGCAAAATACAGGTGTTTGAGGGAATACGGGCCCAGCACAGCCAACATAAATTACCCACCAAAGGTGGAATCAGGTACAGCATGCAAGTAGACGAGGACGAGGTAGTGGCCCTGGCCAGCCTTATGACCTTTAAATGCGCTGTGGTAGACGTACCGTTTGGGGGAGCCAAAGGCGGCGTAAAAATAAACCCCAGAACTTCTTCGGTAGAAACTTTGGAAAGGGTAACCCGCCGGTTTGCCTCAGAACTCATCAAAAAAAACCTCATAGGCCCCGCCGTTGACGTGCCTGCGCCGGACTACGGAACCAGTGGCCGTGAAATGGCCTGGATAGCTGATACGTACCATGCGTTTAAATTCGGGGAAACTAATGCGCTGGGCTGCGTTACCGGAAAGCCGGTAGGCCAGGGCGGCATCAGGGGCCGGAACGAAGCCACTGGCTTGGGTATTTACTTCGGGTTACGCGAAGCTCTGCAAGATGAGGCGGTGCTCAAGCCCTTGAATCTCTCCAGCGGCGTGGCTGGTAAACGGATCATTATTCAGGGAATTGGAAATGTGGGCTACCACGCCGGTATGTTCCTGCAACAAGACGGCGCCATTATCATAGGCGTGGCCGAGCGTGAAGGCGGTATCTACAATCCAGACGGGCTGGACATTGACAATATCTTCCATTACCGGAAACAGAATTCCAGCTTTGAAGGACATCCCGGGGGCACGTTTATTGAAAACTCCATTGAAATGCTGGAGTATGACTGCGATGTGCTGTTACCGGCGGCCCTGGAAAATCAGATCCACATCGGCAATGCCGAGCGCATCAAAGCCAAAATCATCGCCGAAGGAGCTAACGGACCCGTAACCCAGGAGGCCGAACGCATCTTGCACGCCCGCGGCGTAGTCATTATCCCAGATTTGTACCTGAACGCCGGGGGGGTAACTGTTTCCTACTTTGAGTGGCTCAAAAACCTTTCCAACGTACGGTTCGGCCGCATGGGCAAACGTGCCGAGGAAGCCAGCCTGAAGCGGTTGGTGAACACCATTGAGAAAACCACCGGCAAATCGCTGTCAGCGGAAGAGAAGAAGCTGATCATTCACGGTGCCGATGAGCGCGATCTGGTGTATTCTGGTCTGGAGGACACCATGATCACCGCCTACCAGGAAATGCGCGAGGTCACGCACCAGGTAAAAGCCATCACTGATCTGCGCACCGCCGGTTTCTATGCCGCTATTGAGAAAATAGGCGTAAGCTACCAGTCTTTGGGTATTTTCCCGTGAGGCGAAAAGTATAGCGATTTTAGGGCTGTTTTTATGAAAAGACAGCTAAAGCGGAAAGCCTCTTCAGCGGTGAGTTGGGGAGGCTTTCTGCTTTATATGGATGGGTTGCTGATTTTGGCTGATGCCTTGGCTGTACGGCTTTTGCGTAGGTTTATGGGCTGTGATGTTTCATTTCTGGCGGTAAGCGCTCATGGCCGCGTGGCCCCGCCTTCCGCCCTCGCGCTGTGATTTCTCCTCACCTGCTTCGCTGGCGCTCACAGGTGGTCGAACTCTAGGCGCTCAGGCGAAAGGCTGGAAATAGGAATGCGTGTCTTTCTTCTCTTTCCCGCTGGCGCGAGTCTCTGACTAGTGCCTATGTGATGCAGGGTAGTCTCTGAAACCCTCGCTGCACCGCAGCGAAACCACGCATTGCTGATTTCCTACTGCCTAGATGTACCCAAAACCGAAAGCATGCTTTTCCATTTAAGAGCTGTTTTTCTAAAAGAGGCTTAAAAAACGATTTATAAGAAAGGCTTTTCAGGTTTCCCGTGTAATTTACCGGTAGTCTACGCTACTAATAGTTAAAACCTTTTCGTACCACGTTGGAAAATCCGGCTTTACGCGCAGAATTTGTCAAGCTCATTGCCCAGGATCAAGCCTTGATCCACAAGGTGTGCAGCATGTACTGCCGGGACCCCGAGGAGCGGAAAGATCTTTTTCAGGAGATTGTGCTGCAACTCTGGCGGTCCTATCCTACGTTTAAGCACGAGTCTAAGGTAAGCACCTGGATGTACCGGGTGGCGCTGAACACCGCTGTCTCCAGTTTCCGGAAAGAAAGCAGGCGTCCCTACCACGGCTCTCTCTCAGACATGGACCTCCAGATTCCGGCTGCGCCAGATACCTCCGCCGAGTATGAATTGAAAATAAAATATCTCTATGCCGCTATTGACCAACTCTCGCAGGTAGAGAAGGCCATTGTGATGCTGTACTTAGAAGATAGAAGCTACGATGAGATGGCCGAGATCATTGGGATCACCAAATCGAACGTAGGAGTGAAGTTGAACCGCATCAAAGCGAAACTAGAGAAGCTGTTAACCCCGGTGTATGATGAAATTAGATAGCCTCAAAGATACCTGGAAGGTGTATGCGGCCCAAGCGGCGGCGGCGCACCAGGTAACCGAGCACCAGATTGCCGGCCTGCTCAAGGTCCGTACGGAGAATGCCTTGACCAAACTGAAGCGAAACATCTACTTTGAACTGGTCATACAGGCGTTCACCGTTTTGTTGTTCGGGGCCGGGGCTGTCTTGGCGAAAGATGATCCTGCTTTCCGGATACTGTGCGTGGTAGTCATGGTGGTGTGTCTGCCGTTCCTGGGCTATTTCTGGGCGCGTTTGTCTTATGTGAAAGGGCTGAACGTAACCACCGCCAATCTACGAGCCACCCTGCGCAATCTTATTGAGATGCTCACCGGCCTTACCAAGCTCTACTTCTGGACCAACATGCTGCTGGCTCCCGTTGGCTTGGCAGCCGGACAATTAGCCTATCTGAAACTAGCCAAGGACATCAACATCTCTAACTTGCCCTGGGACCAAATGTACCTTCGCCTTACCATCGGGTTTGTGATTGGAGCCGTGTTAGGCTATTTCTTCCTCAAATGGTACATCCGGCAGATGTTTGGAGGGCATTTGAAAGCGTTGCAGGCGGCATATTGTGAGTTGGAGAGTTTGGAAGTGGCTGCCTAAAGGTTAATTCTTAAGATTACTGCTCTGATGGACGCATTTTGCCTGTTGCTGGCGTGGCGTCTGGTTGATGCGGTGCCCTTATGCTGGATTGTTGCATGGTTTGCCTCCGTGCGCTCACGGCCGCGAGGCCCCGTCTTCCCCTCGCGCACTGCCCTTTCGGCCTGAGAAGTACTTTGCGCTTAGTTTTGTCATTCTAAGGCCAAAAGCGAGGCGCGCTCAGGGAAGACTGGAAAGGGGAAAGTAGCGGAAGACGTTAGCAGGTATCGTAGAGACCAGGCACTGCCTTGTCTCTAGTACGCATTGCTTCCAATGGTTTACAGATCTTACCTTACTTTTGCCCTCTAAAAGCAGAGACTCCCCCTTTGAAGGAGGCGAAGGGGGGATGTTTACATCTGCCGGTCACACGCATTTCTTTCTCCCCTGAACATGGTTCAAGTCTGTGACTTGGACCTATAATGACCAGAAGTTTGCAACTTCCGTGAGGCGTGAGCCGCAAATTGGAAATACTGAATCACGAAGAGCAGTTATCGCTCAAAAGCAGCAATACTGCAACTCCAAAGACCTCGTAGTGTGCGCAGCTCCTACGCGTGTCTAGGCCAATTTCTTTTCTAACTGCCTAACACTTCCGAAGTATTATCTATATAAAAAATACGTCAATACTGTAATATTTAAGCAGTTCTAGAGACTAACAGATCAAACAGCCCTCTATTCAACCCTACTGTTATGATCAGATTACTACTTTCTCACCAATGGAAAGAAGCCACCCGTTCCAGTGTATGGCAGAAGAACCTCGCCGTGAACCTGGTGTTAGGTTTCTTCATGCTCCTCTTACTGCTGTATGTGGTGCTGCTGAGCCTGTTCATGGACAAAATCATAGAGGAAGTGTGGCCAGACAAAGATCCGGTGGCGGTAGTGAATGGGGCCTTGCTGTATTACTTTCTCATTGACTTGGCCATGCGGTTTTTCCTGCAGGAAATGCCGGTATTGGGTATTCAGCCGTATCTGCACCTACCCATTAACAAAGGGAAACTGGTGCATTTTGTGCTCTGGAAATCCATTACCAGTTTCTTCAACTACATGTCTTTGCTGCTGTTTATTCCGTTCGCGCTCAAAGTACTGCCAGAGGTTTATGGAATGGGCGGTGCATGGATGTGGGTACTGGGGCTTTTCCTGCTTACGTTGGTCAATAACTTCTTAACGCTCTACTTCAAACGCCAGTTGGTGGAGAAACCGCTGGTAACAGTAGGCTTTCTACTAGCTGTTGTAGGTTTGGCCGCAGCAGATTACCTGAACTACATTTCTTTGGGTGCCGCTTCGGGGACTTTCTTCCAGGCACTGGGCCAGAATCCTGTTTGGGTGTTGGTACCGATTGCCTTGTTAGTGGCCGTATACCTGGCTAATTACAGATTCTTGGTGGCACACACCTACCCAGAGGAAATGCGCATCCGGACGCAGTCCAAAGTGGGCGATTCCGCGGAGATTGGTTTCCTGCAGCGGTTTGGCGAGCTGGGCACCTTAATCAGCCTTGAACTGAAATTGATTCTGCGCCACAAGCGGCCTAAATCCACTACCATGATGTCTGTGTTCTTTCTGGCATATGGGTTCATTTTCTATACCAATGAAATGTATACCAATGGTTTTGCGATGCTCATTTTTCCGGGCATTTTCATGACGGGTTTCATGATGATGAGCTACGGCCAGTTTGTGCCGGGTTGGCAAAGCGCCCATTTTGATGCCTTGCTAACCAAACGCCTGAGCCCCTACACCTTTTACCTAGCCAAGTTCTGGCTGTTTGTACCGGCCTGCACGGTGGCCTATCTGGTAACGCTGCTGTACGGGTTCATGCCGGGCATTGGCGGCAAAATCATGCTCATCAACACGGCGTGCTTTCTCTACAACATCGGCATTAACACCTTTGTGGTGCTGTACCTGAGCACGTACAACAAAAAACGGATTGACCTGAGCAAGAGCGCCTCTTTCAACTGGCAGGGCGTGGGTGCCTCGCAGTTTATCATGATGCTACCAACCTTGTTGCTCCCCATCCTCATTTACCTGCCCTTCGGACTCTTGGATAAACCTTGGTGGGGCGTTGCGGCCATGGGGCTGATAGGTTTTCTGGGCTTCCTGTTCCATAAACAATTACTGGGTGTAGTGGTGAAACGCTTCCAGCAGGAGAAATACACCATTGCTGCTGGTTTCCGCCAAGCTTAGTTTTTACCTTGTTTTCTGATAAATAGCCTCAAAACGATATGATAGAAGTACGCGACCTCCAAAAGAATTACAACAGCGTAACCGTGGTAAACATACCGGCGCTGACCGTGCAGAAAGGTGAAACCATTGGTTTGGTGGGCAACAACGGAGCCGGCAAGACCACCTTCTTCCGGATGATTCTGGATTTGATTCGTCCATCTAAGGGCGAGGTGTTCAGCAAAGGCGAAAACGTGCGCGCCACCGAAGACTGGAAACGCTACACCGGTTCGCACCTAGACGAAGGCTTCCTCATTGATTTCCTGACCCCGGAGGAATATTTCGCCTTCATCGGGAAGTTGAACGGGTTAACTCCCGGCGATGTGCAGGCCTTCTTAGACAAGTTCCGGGACTTCTTCAACGGCGAGATTCTGGAGCAGCGCAAGTACATCAGGGATTTCTCCAAAGGAAACCAGAAGAAAGTAGGCGTGGCCGCTGCGGTCATGTCTGATCCCGAGTTGTTGATTCTGGATGAGCCCTTCGCCAACCTAGACCCTAGTTCCCAGATTCGGCTTAAAAACTTGTTAAAAGACCTGAAGCGCCAAGGCATGACCCTGCTCATTTCCAGCCACGACCTCAGCCACGTAATTGAAGTCTGCGACCGCATTGTGCTGCTAGAAAAAGGCCAGGTGGTAGAAGACATGAAAACAAACGAAACCACGCTCCAGCAGCTGGAAAGCTACTTTAACGTCTAGAGTTGTTTATTGTTGGTATGAGAAGCCTGTGCAGGAATGTACTGGCTTTTTTATGCGCTTCCGTCTTTGGCCGTTTTTCATAAAACTAGCCAAGAACAGAGAAATCAAAATGTACAGGCTTTGCTAACTATTTTAGGTTCTGCTTTTAGCTGAACCTGTACCAGTTTTTGCAAGGAGGAAAAGGAATGAAGTTGTTTTTTTCTGCCTTGTAATTTGTATTATTACTTAAAAGCTACTTGTTAAACATAAAAGTAGTTGTGTGAGAAAGTGCCCTGATTTGCCGGAAACGAAGGGTGGGGTTTTGGTACTCTGCCGATAATAGGCTATCATGCGCAACTTCCGTCGTAGACGCTCTGACCGCATCGCAAATCAGGGTTAGGTGGCTCTCCTGTTGAATGATTTACCCGAACATTGTCTCAGTGGGCTTGCTTCTCGGCAGGCCAATGACTTTTACCTGCATGAAAAAACTTATCCCCTCCGTCTGTGCCGTACTCCTCGCTTTCTTTTCGCCAAAGCTTGCGGAGGCGCAGGAAAGGCACGGCTTCTTCAACGTCACCGAGGCCGGTTATGGGTGGGGCACAGGTACTATTAAGCACTCAGGGGGCAACTCCCCGGCGAACGACGGACGGGTAGGCCGTTTTCGGACCGTCTTCGGTCACTACGTGAACCCCCGCCTGTCCTTGGGGGCTGGGATAGGGCTGGATGGCTACTCCTCCCCCAATTACAACACCATGCCGCTGTTCCTGGATGTCAGGGGTTACCTGAGGCCGGAGGGGAACACGCCCTTCGCCCTACTCGGGGCGGGCTACTCCCTGCCGACCGGCTCGAGCTTCGAGAAGGGAGCCTTTGCCAATGTGGGCCTAGGCTACAAGAAAGGGCTCTTCAAGTGGGGAAGCCTCCTGCTGAGCGGCGGGTTGAACCTACACCAGATAAAGGACGACGAGACGCTCTTTATCCGGCAGGGGCCAGCGGGGGATATCGAATATGAGTACCTCCTCTCGGACCTTCTGCTTTACTCCTTCTCGGTGAACGTGGGGCTGCTGATCAGATAGAACCCGAGCGGTTTCAATAGAAGTCCCCTTCGTTTAGAGTCAGGGTATAGGAGGCCTCATAGCCCTTTATCTTCCTGTACTCCCACTTCTTGGGATCGGTGAGCCTGCCCTTTGGCGTGAGCTGCGTCCCGTCCCTGACGATGAGCACAGCCTTGAACTCCGATATGCTTTGCAGGTTTTTCTCGAAGTCAATTACCCTGCCGTCCTCCTCTGATCCTGTGCGCGCCCAGACGGACTCCGTTTCCCCTGGTGCGACCGTCTTGCGCAGGTACCTGTCGCCGGTGACTTGGGCGTTGGCGGGCTCCACGGCAACCTCGATCGGGCGCTGCGTTGCGTTGTGCACGTTGTACCAATACTTCGGCTCCAGGTCCTTGTTGAGGAAATCGCAGGACCCCAAGGGAAGTTGCAACAGAAGGAGGGCCATAAGGGAAGTTATTCCGGAAGCCCTTATTTTAGTAAATTTCATGGCATTTGGTTTAGTATTCTGCTCTGCCGTACGGCTATGCAGAAACGGAAATCTACTCAAATCTTGTTGAACATAAGATCGCTTATCGGCTAACCTTCTGGTTCTCTCTTACCATATCCAATAGTTTTATAGAAACTATTTTGCAGACTATGTATGAAGGGTGATGCGGAAGCATTAAGGAGAACAAATTTGAAAGCAAGTCACATTTAGGATAACGAGGCATTTTGAGCCTGTTTTTACCAAAACCGTCTTGAAACAGGCTACAAGGCAAACCCCAGTTGGCACCGTTGCCCGCCCAGCGTAGAGATGTTCTGGCGAAGTTCCAGGTTAGTTTTGATTTCCTTGAACTCCTGTTCAGACCGGGCTTTGATTTCTTTCCGTTGAATGGCCTCTATAAATCTTCGGGCATCCTCTGGGGTTTCCAGCAGCAGACCGGGAACTTTGGCGGGTTTGTCGTCTTCGCCTTTGGCTACCATGGTGAAGTAAGACGTGTTGGTATGCTTCACAAAACCAGATTTCACGTTTTCGGCCACCACTTTAATGCCCACCAGCAGCGAGGTAGTGCCTACGTAGTTGATGGAAGCCATCAGACTCACCAGTTCGCCCACCTCTACGGGTTGCAGAAAATTCACGCCGTCTACCGATACGGTCACGCAGTAGTTGCCGGCGTGTTTGGCGGCGCAGGCATAGGCCACCTTGTCCATGAGCGAAAGCAGAATGCCCCCGTGAATCTTCCCTCCGAAGTTCGCATAACTGGGAATCATCAACTCCGTGAGCGTGGTGCGGGAGTGGGAAACCGGTCGGTAAAAGTCTGGTTCTTGGGTGGGTTGCTGCATGGCCAATTAAGGGCTGTTTTCCTAGAAGGAAGGCAAAATAGGAGATAGTGATTGGGGTTCGTTCTTCTATATCAAGAGAAATGTGAACATTTATAGGAAAACCACATCGTCAATGACCTGCTCGCCCATCTCAGAATTGATCAAAGCAATTACTTTGGTTTTGGCCATGTTCAGCTCATGCTTAAGCGGAGCCGAGGTGAGGCGTACAAACAATTTCCGGTTGCGCACAAACACTTCCTGCGTTTTCATGAAAATGGCCTTGCCCATGATTTTTTCCCAGGAGCTCACCAACTGCACCTCGCTTAATTTGCCGTTCAGTTTATAGGCTTTGAGCATGGCATCAATGCTATCTTTCAGAGAGATAGTATCGGCTTTGCGCATGAACGGACTTCTGGGATTAAGCGGACGCAGGGACATAGAGGCTCTTTTTTAGTGGTGCTACGGCGCTAAGGTACTGCAATTGCAGGCGCTTTGGTGAGGTTCTGGGCAGATGAATTTACCCACCCGGTTATCCCCATTTAGGTACGCAGTTATGCACTTTCTGTTTTGAGCCCGTTATTGCCGTAGCGGCGTTACACCGTAACGCCGAGGCTCCATGAAACGAAAACGCCTCCACTGGAACATGCATTGCCACACAGCTGGAAACAGGGTTGCAAATTAGGGCCCGTTGATTTGAAGCGATGCCGCTGCGTAGAACCTCGGCGTTACGGTGTAACGCCGCTACTCCTCATCCTCAATAGTAACAGCGGTGCCTTCCGAGATTCTGAACCTCCTAATATTATTGGACAGGGGTTGTAAGATTTTATCGGTGCGTTCCAGGTGCGTGTCAGTAAGGAAAATCTGCCCGAAGGTGTTGTCGGCCACCAGTTGCATGAGCTGTTCGATGCGTTTCTGGTCAAGCCGGTCAAAGATATCGTCTAACAACAATAGCGGTTTCTGGCCGTTTTTCTGGGAAAGCACCTCAAACTGCGCCAGCTTCAAAGCAATCACGTAACTCTTCTGCTGGCCCTGTGACCCGAAGTTCTTCACGCTCTTGCCATCCATCAGGAATACGAAATCGTCTTTGTGCGGACCTACGGTGGTGCGCTGCAGCAGCAAATCTTTGCGTTGGCTTTGGTCCAGCAGGTACGCATAGTTCTGCCGGGTTAATTGGCTCTGGTAGGCCAAAGTGACCACCTCATGCGAATCTGATAAGTGGCGGTAGTGGCGTTGGAATACAGGTTCAAAGGTCTCCAGAAAGGCGGCCCGCCTGATGCTCAGCTCCGTTCCAAGCGGCATCAGTTGCTCATCCAGAATCTGCAGGTACTCTTTGTCTACGTAGCTTTTTTCATAAAACTGCTTCAAAAGGGAGTTGCGCTGTTTGAGAACATAGGTGTATTGGATGAGCAAGTCCAGGTAGGAGTGGTCCAGCTGGGCCATGAGAGAGTCAAAGAACTTCCGTCGTTCTTCGCTGCCTTCCCTAATCAAGTCGGTGTCATAGGGGGAGATCAACACCACTGGGAACTTGCCTACGTGCTCGCTCACGCGGTCATAAGGCGCTTTGTTTAAGGTGATGATCTTTTTCTGTCCGTTTTTTAAATAGCACTGAACCGCACTTACTTTTTCATCGGTTTTAAACCGGCCTCGTACAATAAAGTAGTCTTCGCCATCTTTGATATTTTGCAGATCTGAGGAGGTAAAGGCGCTTTTGGTGAGTGACAGATAGTGAATGGCATCCAGCAGATTGGTTTTGCCGCTGCCGTTGTTCCCAATAAAACAATTGATGTGCGGAGAAAAAGGCAGAGTGGCTTCCTCGTAATTCTTGAAGTGCAGGACGTGTAGATTTTCGAGGAGCATGAACTTGTTTACAGATTTTTACTTAATTTCGCATGTTATAATACCTTACAGAAGCGAGCCTGGGCTAAATCTACTCTGAAAAAGCCGTTTGGCAAGCTCTGATTTTTTGACTTAACCCTTACGAACCAACATACAAGTATGGCAGAGACGAAAGCAGCGAAGACGAATGATGCGAAAAAGGCAAAGGTAAACGCTGCCCCAGCATTTTCAAAAGAGACCTATATGCGCTGGTATGAGATGATGCAACTCATGCGCAAATTTGAGGAGAAAGCCGGTCAGTTATACGGCCAGCAGAAAATCAAAGGTTTCTGTCACTTATACATTGGGCAGGAAGCTTGTGCCGCCGGTGCCATCACCGCGCTCACCAAAGACGATAAATGGATTACCGCGTACCGCGATCACGCTCATCCGCTAGGGTTAGGAACTTCTCCTAACGCCGTAATGGCCGAGTTGTATGCCAAAGCCACTGGTTGCTCTAAAGGCAAAGGCGGTTCCATGCACATTTTTGACAAAGAAGTAAACTTTGTAGGTGGTCACGGGATTGTAGGCGCGCAAGTGCCACTAGGCGCAGGTCTGGCTTTCGCCGAGAAATACAACAAGACTGGTAACCTGTGTATCTGTTATATGGGTGACGGTGCCGTACGTCAGGGTGCTTTGCACGAAGCCTTCAACATGGCCATGCTATGGAAACTGCCGGTAATTTTTGTGGTAGAGAACAACGGTTATGCCATGGGTACCTCGGTGCAGCGTACGTCTAACGTGACTGAATTATATAAGCTCGGTTTGTCTTATGACATGCCATCTGAGCCGGTAAACGCCATGCGTTGCGAAGACGTGCATGACGCCGTAGCCCGTGCCGCTGAGCGTGCCCGCGCTGGTGAAGGCCCAACCTTCCTGGAGTTCAGAACTTACCGCTACAAAGGTCACTCCATGTCTGACCCGGCTAAGTACCGCACCAAAGAAGAACTGGAGACTTACCGTAACCAAGACCCAATTGAGAGCGTGCGTTTCACCATTCTGGAGAACAAATTCGCGACAGAGCAGGAACTGGAAGAAATTGACAACAAAGTGAAGGCCCAGGTACAGGAGTCAGTAGAGTTCGCGGAGAATTCGCCTTACCCAGAGCCAAGCGAATTATACACAGATATTTACGTAGAGAAAGACTATCCGTACGTGATGGACTAAAAAACCGTGCCTGTGGGAACCCAGCTTACTAATTTGGGGTTCAACGGGCAAGGCTTTTTCCCAAGAACAGCATCTAAATCCTATTTTATAATTACTGATGTCAAATAACACAATCAAGCGCGAAGGCGAATTCGAGCTACTAGAAAACCCAGATGCGCTGGCTGACCGTCTGTTGAAGTCAGAGAACTTTGTGGAGCGTAACAAAAACCTGTTCATCGGGGTTTTTGTGGCTATTGCTCTTGCCGTAGTAGGCGGGTTCCTGTATTACCAGAACCAACAGAAGAAGAACCAGGAAGCGTTAGCCGCCATGTTCCAGGCCGAATATTATTTAGAAGCTGATTCTCTGAATAAAGCCCTGAACGGCGATGGTCAAAACGAAGGCTTCAAAACGGTAGCTGAGGAGTACGGAAGCACCAAAGCCGGTAAATTAGCCAACTTCTACGCTGGTATTGTTTCCCTGAAACAAGGCAAATACCAGGAAGCCCTGAACTACCTGGAAGAGTTCAAGTCTGACGACCTTTTGCTCCAAGCCCGCGCCTACAGCCTGCAAGGCGATGCCAACCTGGAATTAGGCAAAAGAGAAGAAGCCGCTTCTTTGTACAAAAAAGCCGCTGAGCACAAAGCCAATGACTTTTTCTCACCGCAGTACCTCATGAAAGCGGCCGTCGCCTATGAAGCGGGTAACCAGTTCACCGAAGCCATTGAGGTGTATGATCGCATCATCACTGATTATCCGCTGAGCCCAGAAGTAAACGACGCCAAGAAATACAAGGCCCGTGCCGAAGGACTAGCCAAGAAATAAGGCTCTTTAGAGTTCAATTAAAACAGAGCGGCTGCTGAAATTATTTTCAGCAGCCGCTCTGTTTTTTTATGCAATTTTGCGTACAACCGTTTCCGGGTCAGTTTTGGTAAAAAGAGCTGAAAACGCTGCCCCTGTAACCCCAATCCCTTAAATCTCCTTCAACATGGCAAGCGCCCTTAAAAATCTCAGTGCCTACAATTCAGATAATCTGCCAGACATCTCAGGTAAGAAATTTGGCTTGGTAGTGGCCGAATGGAACAAAGAAATCACTGATACCTTGTGCAAAGGAGCCTATGACACTCTCCTCCAGCACGGCGCCAAGCCCGAGAATATTTACCGCAACACCGTACCGGGTAGCTTTGAATTGACTTTGGGTGCCCAGTTTCTGGCGCAGAGCAACGAGATAGATGCCGTTATCGCCTTGGGCGTGGTCATTAAAGGAGAAACCAAGCATGATGATTACATCTGCCATGCCGTAGCCCAGGGCCTCACGCAAGTAGGTCTAAAGTTCAACAAGCCTGTTATCTTCGGGTTGGTGACCACCAATGATGAACAGCAAGCCTGGGACCGGGCAGGTGGCAAACACGGCAACAAAGGCGTGGAAGCCGCTGCTACCGCTATCCAGATGCTGAATTGGGTAAACTAAACGTTTATTGCTTCTTGGTAAGATCAGAAGGCCGGCCCACAAAGCTGGCTTTTTTGATGTTACGTACTTTCCAGAGAGCAAAAGACCGGCTAGTTGCAGAGCTGCTCCAGTTCTTGTGTATGTAGAATGATATTCTTTTTAGAGTGCAGAAATAAGAAAATCTAGGGGTAGAAAGAAGCTAGCTTATAAATTTCGGCTATCAATTTGATACTCTGTTTAGTTTTCCGGAATAATAACCGTAATTTTGCGCCAAAATAAGCAGCCGGAACTTTCAAAAACCAAAGGCTCATCCAAATTCGGTGTATTGCTATACCGGGTAGAACCGCTGGAAAAGGAACCGTCTGCGCTTGCATACTAACAAACTATAGCCTAACCGTTACGAACCCCAAAGCCATGAGTGAAGAAAAACAACGGTATTCTCAAGAGGAATTGAACGAATTTCAGGAAATCATCATTGAGAAACTAAATAACGCCCGCAAGGAGGTGGCCTTTATCAAGGAAACCTTGAGCCGCCGCAATGATTCGGGCACTGATAATACCGCCTCTACGTCTAAAGTATTGGAAGACGGCGCAGACACGCAGGAAAAAGAAAGCTTGAACCAGTTGGCCTCCCGTCAGTTGAAGTTTATCCAGCAGTTAGAAAACGCCCTCATCCGAATCAAAAACGGAAGCTACGGGGTGTGTATCAAGTCTGGTAAACTGATCCCGAAGGAGCGTTTAAAGGCCGTGCCGCACACGCAGCACACCATTGAGGCCAAGATGAACCGCAACGACTAACAAACCGCACAGATTTGAATCTATTACTGAACCATCTTCAGGCGCTGATCTTTTGCGCCACCTCGCCCGTGACTATTGAGGAATTGCAGAAATGCCTTTCTGAAGCACTGGTGACCGAGGTGAGCGTAAGTGATGTATTGGAGGGAATTGAGCAGCTCAATGCTCAATTCTCTACCGATGCTTTCGCCTTTCAGATTTACGCCATTGGCGGCGGGTATCAGTTCTTGACCAAACCGGCCTACCAAGACTCGGTTAGTATTCTGCTCAAGCATAAATCCAAGAAGAAGCTGTCGGCTTCAGCCTTGGAGACCTTGGCTATCATTGCCTACAAACAACCCATTACCCGCTCACAGGTAGAGCAGATCAGAGGCGTAAGCTGTGACTATGCCATTCAGCGTCTACTGGAGAAAGGCTTGCTGGAAATCAAAGGCAAAGCCAATACCATCGGCCGTCCTGTCCTGTTTGGCACCAGCCAGAAGTTCATGCAGTATTTCGGCATTAACCACCTCAAAGACCTTCCGCAACTCAGAGACCTGGCCCCGGAAGAGAACACCATCGGTGAAACCGCCGACCTTTAATTCAGAATCACATCCTTTTATACAGTAGCGATACTGCAGTTTTTCACAACAACATGGCAAGAAACGAAGATACGCCTCAAGAAGGCAACGACCGCGCACGGGATAATTCTCGCGGCGGCGAAAGAAAAGTATTTGGCAGAGGCACCCGCTTTGACCGCCCAGCTCCTGGCGACCGCGAAGGTGGCTTCCGCAACCGAGACAGAAATTCAGACAACTCAGACAGACCATCCGGTGACCGTGAGCGTTCAGCAAGACCGCGCCGCGAAGATGACCGTGACGGCGATATAAACACCAACCGCGAAAACAGAGAACGCGCGCCCAGAAGGGAAAGTGATCGCCGGCCAGGTGATTTCCGTCCGGCAAGTGGCTTTGACAGACCAGACCGTGGCAACGACCGTAGGGATGAGAGACCGCGTGGTGATAATGACCGTTCAGACCGCAGACCAGCCAGAGAAGGTGGGTTCAACCGCTCTGAAGGCAGAGATGATCGCCGTAGCGGAGGTTCTTTCCAGGACCGCCGGGAAGGTAACAGAGGCCCGGCCCGTGGCGGAGAAGAAAGAGACGGCGAACGTCGTTCTTTCGGGAACCGTGAAGACCGTGGCGGCGAGCGCCGTGGTGCAGACCGTCCGTCTTTTGGTGCTGGCAGAGATGACAACCGCCCAGCCCGTGGTGGTGACCGCCGTGAAGGAGGCTTTTCTTCTGACCGCAATGACCGTGGTTTCAACCGCGGCGGCGAGGACCGCCGGGAAAGAACTGGTGAGAGAGAAGGCAACGGCTTTAACCGAGGCGGTGACCGCCGCTCTGACGCGCCGCGCGAAAACCGGCCGTTTTCCGGAAATCGGGACGAAAACAGATCTGAGCGTCCGGCCCGCCGGGAAGGTGACCGACCATTTGACCGTAACGCTCCACGTGAAAACCGGGGCCACGAAGACCGTTCTTCGTCATTCCAGAAACGTGAAGGCCGTCCGGAGCGCGGGGCTACCCGTCCAGACCGCAATGACCGTTCTACCAGAGGTAATGACAGAGGTTCAAAAGAAGGCCGTTTTGGCCAAAACAACGAAGAAACGCAGGAAGCGCCTTTCTACAACCTGAAACGCTACGAAGAGCGCCGGAAGAAAAGAGATGATTCCTACGGAAACGAAGACCTGCGCCTGAACCGCTACATCGCCAACGCGGGTATCTGTTCGCGCCGTGAGGCCGATGAACTCATCGCCGCGGGCGAAATCAAGGTAAACGGCCAAGTGGTAACGGAGATGGGCTACAAAGTTGCGCCTACTGATACCGTGCAATACGGCCGTAAAACCCTGAGCCGCGAGAAAACAGTGTACGTGCTCCTAAACAAACCAAAGGACTTCCTGACTACTACTGATGACCCGGAAGGCCGCAAGACCGTAATGGATCTGGTGAAGAATGCCTCCAAAGAGCGCTTGTTCCCGGTAGGCCGTCTGGATAGAAACACCACAGGTTTGCTGCTTTTCACCAATGACGGGGAACTGGCCCAGAAACTGACGCACCCTTCCAATAAGATTTCTAAAATCTACCAGGTGGAGTTGGACAAACCCATCACCCAGGAAGATGTGAAGAAAATTCAGGAAGGGGTTGAACTGGAAGACGGCAAAGCCGAAGTAGATGACGTGGCTTTGTTAGGAGGTAGCAACCAATTCTTAGGCTTAGAGATTCATATTGGAAGAAACCGCATTGTACGCCGCATCTTTGAACACCTGGGCTACGACGTAGTAACGCTGGACCGCGTGCAATACGCAGGCTTGACCAAGAAGGACCTACCCAGAGGTAACTGGCGTTTCCTGTCAGAAAAAGAAGTAGTGCGCCTGAAATACTTTATGTAATCTGTCGTTCATAGAATGCTGAATCTGGCGATAGACCGGGGAAACACCCGCATCAAGGCCGGTCTTTTCCAAGACGGGCTTTTAGTGCACCAATATACCTGTCCAGACTTTCCCGCGTTAGGGAAAGAACTGGCGGGAGTTTCCCTGCACAACGCCATCATGTCTTCGGTGAGTCAGGAATCTGCTGATTTGGTGCAGCACATTCCGGTAACGGGGCAACGGGTTTTATTCAATGCTCAGACTCCGGTGCCGGTGCATAACAACTACGGAACGCCGCACACGCTGGGGGCAGATAGATTAGCCGCCGCCGTAGGGGCGCAGTACCTGTTCAAAGGGCATCACTGCCTCATTATGGACGCGGGTACCTGTATTACCTATGACCTGCTAACCGCAGACGGAACCTTTGAGGGCGGAAGCATTTCGCCGGGCATTACCATGCGGTACCAGGCGGTGCATACCTTTACGGGTAAACTCCCGCTACTGCAAGGCTATGAACTGCCGCCCAGACCAGGTAAGACTACCCCAGAAGCCATTAAAGGAGGAATTCTTTACGGCGCGGTGGCCGAAGCAGAAGGCATGATTCAACATTATGAGCGCCAATACAAACCACTAACGGTTATTCTGTGCGGCGGTGACGCCCCGTTTTTTGAAAGTACAGTAAAAGCACGCATCTTTGTCATTCCCGAATTGGTTTTAATCGGGTTAAACCGAATACTTGAGTATAATGTATAAGCCTTTCCGCGCCCTGTTATTGATCTCTGGTCTAGCAATTGGGTCTTCACAACTACAGGCGCAACAGCTTTCCAATTCTCCTTATTCCCGCTTTGGTGTAGGTGATATGGTGCACGGCTCTACTTCCATCCGGAGCGCCGGTATGGGGCAGGTAGGAGTAGCCACTGGTAGTGCTGCTCTCATCAATGATCAGAACCCGGCCTTGCTGTACTACAACAGCTCCGTGACTTTTGAAGCTGCCGTAGCCTCTGAACTGAAGCGGTTGTCTGATAAAAACACGTCGCAGGTAGATGGTACTGCTAATTTGGGGTACTTGGCGCTTTCCCTGCCTCTCTCCCGTAGATGGACTACTTCTATTGGGTTAAGGCCGTACAGCCGGGTAAACTTTTCCACTATCTCCAGTGCCCCGGTGGCTGGAGCAGAAGCCACGGTTACTTCTTACAATGAGTACACCGGTAGCGGTGGCCTCAACGAAGTGTACTTTGCCCACGGCATCAGAATTGCCAATGGTTTAACGGCGGGTGTTTCTGGGTCTTACCTGTTCGGGACGATTGATCGGCAGGAGTCTACCATTCTGGTAGATACCCAGGATTCTACCAGTGCGCTGCAAAAGACCTTGATTCATACTACTTCCAGGTATTCTGGCCTTGCGTTCAAAGGAGGGCTGCATTACCGGAAGAAAATAAGTGACAAAGCCAGCCTAGGCATAGGCGGAACCTACAGCACCAAAGCCAACATTGAAACTGACAGACAAACGGCCCAGGAGCGCCGCTACCTGGATGAATCTGTGATCTCTAGCCTGGTAACGGACAGTCTGGAAGGCTATACTACCGTACCGCAAACGTTCCAGATTGGCTTGGCGTATGACAACAACAAGAACTGGACGGTAGGCGCAGATTACACCCAGATCAAAGGATCAGATTACAGAGGCTTCAGCTTAAACAAAGAGGCGGGCCGCCAGGAATTAGGCGATGGTTACAGAATAGGCGTTGGGACAGAAATCACCCCAGATGCCGGGTCTGTAAGTTCTTACCTGAAAAGAGTTACGTACCGTTTTGGCGGATATTACGGTAATTCACAGGTCAACGCCATTGCCGCCGGCAGCACGGTAGCTACTCCGCATGATCTGAAAGACATGGCCCTTACCTTCGGCTTTTCCCTGCCGTTAGGAAGAGGAGTTCGTCCGCCAGACTATACTCAGGCTTTGCTCAACACCAGCGTTACGGTAGGGCAGCTCAAAGCTGAAAACACCGGCCTCAAAGAGCAGTACTTACGAGTGAGCATTGGCGTGGCCTTCAACAACAGATGGTTTATAAAACGGAAGTTTGACTAAACTCCCAAGTTCACGTTATAACTTCAGATAAAAGAAAGACAGATACCAGGCCCCTGAATCTACCATTGATTTTTGGGTCTGGTATCTGAACCGTTTAAAGCAAAGGGTAATCTTATGCAAGTTCTGTTGAGAAAGTATAGAAGCACCAGGTTTTATCTGCTACTGGTGTTTTTCTTGGGAGCATTCAGTTGGAGCTGCCAAAATGCTGATGAGGTTGTCAAGCCTATTGAGTACAACGGGCCTTCCTCAGAAACTTACAACCAGGTAACCATCTACTCAGACTCGGCTAAAATGAAGCTGAAGTTGAGCGCCCCAGTAGAGCAGCAGTTGCAGAACGGTGATATCATCTACCCCAAAGGCATGTACATCACGTTCTACGAAGAAGAGACGCCTACTACCATCATTACCGCCAAGTACGGCCGGTATGACAAAGCCAAAGACCAGTACTTTGCCCGCAATGATGTGGTGGTGAAGAATATGGTGAAGAAAGAGCAGCTCAACACCGAGGAATTATTCTGGGAGCGTCAAAAGCAAAGCATCTTCACAGACAAGTTTGTACGTATCACCAGTGTAGATGAAGTAGTGACCGGCGTGGGCCTTACCGCCAAGCAAGACTTCTCTGATTATACCTTAAAACAGTTCTCGGGCTCTTTCGTGTTGAAACAATGAACTTAAAGCAAACCATCTACATGGCGCTGGCCGTCGCTTTTCTGGTGATTGGCGTGCATCAATCCATTGTGAATGGGGTGGTGGAAAGTTATTGGATCATCATGCTCTCCATTATCTTTCTCATGCTTTTCCGTATGAACAAGGCAAAACCCTGATTTTCCCTGCTTCATGGACCCTGATCATTTGTACATAGCTGCTACGGCAGGATTGCTGCTGTTACTGCTCTTCAGCGTAGCAGAGATTGCCTTGCGGCAAATAGGGCGGTCTTACGTCAAACTGCACGTCACGGAGAACCCCAACTCGCTTACAGGTTTTCTCCTGTGCCGCGAAAAGCAGACCTTGCTCACCATTCAATTAGGCTTGGGCCTGGGGTTATTACTGCTGGGTTTTGGACTGTTCGGGAGTTTGGCGGCTATTTTCCAGAAACACCTTCAAAACCAAATGGCCTTGGTACTGGCCGGCTTGGCTACGGTAATAGGCACCTGGCTGCTGTTTCTGTTGTTGGGAGTGTTGGCCAGCCTGGTTTCTCCGGCTAGTCTGCTCAGGGGTCTGGCTCCTGTGATAGCCTTCTTCCTTGTCCTGTTTTATCCTGTCACTATTCTGGTTAATGCGATTCTGGGCTTGTTTTCTGAAAAAGATGCTGAAAGCGAGACCGAAGTATTGGCGAATGCGCTTGCCTATCAGCCTTTTGCTGTACGGGTTCAAGCACCAGATGAACTCGTGCTGGCTCCTTCCAGTGAGATAGACAGCAAGATTTTCAATAATGCCCTGGAGTTCAAGAATGTCAAAGTGCGGGAATGTATGGTGCCGCGCACCGAGATTGATGCCATTGAACTGGAAGACGGCGTAGAGGCGCTTCGGCAAGCCTTTATTGAGACCGGCCACTCTAAAATCCTCATTTACCAGGACTCCCTGGACCATATTCTGGGCTATTGCCATCAGTTCTCCTTGTTCCAGAATCCGGCCACGGTAGAGGAAATCCTGACGCCCATGGAGGCGGTGCCCGAGAACCTGCTGGCCCGCGAACTGTTTGTGAAGTTCATCACCGAGCACCGCAGCATTGTACTGGTGCTGGATGAGTTTGGCGGCACCTCAGGCATTGTGACCCTGGAAGACGTGATGGAAGAAATTCTGGGCGATATCAATGACGAGTACGACGAGGAAGATTTGCTGGAGCAGGCCCTGCCCGAACCGGGTTCCTACCTCTTCAGTGCCCGCCAGGAAATTGATTATCTCAATGAGAAATACGAACTCAACTTACCCGAGGGCGACTATGAAACTTTAGGCGGTTTTATCTTGTCTGTACTGGAAGAAATACCTTCAGCGGGTGATGTAGTGGTGGTTCCGCCTTTTGAGATACGGATACTCTCCATGGATGAGCATCGCATCAATACGGTACATCTTACCGTAAGGTTGACCCCTTCAGAAGAATAACCTGCGTTCTAGGCACTTATATTTTGATTTTATCACATATTGCGATTATTTTGCATATCGCTTAAAATACGTCAAATACTTACATGGCATTAATTAACAAGATTCGGGAGAAGTCAGGGTTCGCCATTGGCGCAATTGCTATTGGCTTGCTCATTTTCATTGTGTTGGGAGACTTGCTGGGGCCAAATTCCCGGTTATTCGGCAACAACACGGCAGTAGGGGAGGTTGCCGGGCATGAAGTGTCTGTGCAGGAATTTGAAGCCATGTTTGAAGAGGCTAAAAACAATTACACCAGCCAATACGGCCGTCCGCCTTCTGAACCTGAGTTGGCTTCATTGCGTGAGCAGACCTGGAACCAGTTAGTGTTCAAGTACGCGTTTGAAGGAGAGTTTGAGAAAGTAGGCTTGGGCGTTTCTGAAGACGAGCAGGTAGACATGGTACAAGGACGTAACGTGCACCCTGCCCTGAAGCAAATGTTCACCGACCCGCAGACTGGTCAGTTCAACGTTGAGCAAGTAAAGCAAACCCTGCGCAACCTGGGCAGCATGCCTCCGGAGCAACAAGCCGCCTGGCGTAAATACGAGCAGGATCTGGCTACAGACCGCCTGCGTAACAAATATTATAACCTGTTCACGTTCTCTAACTATGTGACCACTGAAGAAGCCAAGCGCTTCAATGCGGAGCAAAACTCCCGCGCCAACATCAACTCTTTGTTTGTTCCTTACTTCAGCATCGCAGATTCAACGGTGAAAGTAACCGATGACCAACTAAGCGAGTACCTGAACAAAAACAAAAAGAAATTTGAGGTAGAAGAAGGCCGTTCTATTACGTATGTAAGCGTACCGGTATCTGCTTCCAAAGAAGACAGCGCAGACTACAGCAAAGAAACAACTGAGTTAGCAGCCCGTTTCGCGGCTACAGAAAATGATTCTTTGTTTGTGAAAGCCGAATCTGAAACGCCGTTCAACAGCGCGTACGTACCCGCTAATGAGTTGCCGGAAGAACTGAAAACCCAGACTTTGGAGAAAGGCAGAATGTACGGTCCTTTCGCCCAGAACGGAAACTATAGCCTGTACAAAATCATGGACGTGAAAGACGGTGGACAAGCCTCTGTACGTGCCAGCCACATCCTGATCAAACCAGATAACACTACGCCAGAAGCCAAAGCCGCCGCGAAAGCCAAAGCCCAAGGCATCTTAAACCAAATCAAAGGTGGTGCGAACTTCGCGCAGTTAGCCGCTCAGCACGGAACAGACGGAACTGCCTCTATGGGTGGTGACCTGGGCTGGTTCACAGAAGGCCGCATGGTACCAGCGTTTGAGAAAGCAGTTTTCGGGGCTTCAGGCCCTGGTTTATTGCCGAATTTGGTAGAAACGGACTACGGTTACCACATCGTGAAAATCACTGAGCCTAAAACTACCAGAACTTATCAGGTAGCGCAGGTGACCCGCGCCTTAACGCCAAGTGACAATTCCCGTGAGTTCGCCTTCGGACGGGCCGGTGCCATTGCCGCCAACAGCTCAGATCTGGAGTCTTTCAACAAGGCAGTTGCCAATGAAAAAGGTGTGATGAAAGCTGAAGCTAAGAACATTACCGCTGCTGACCGTTCTGTGAACAACCTGCAGAATGCCCGTGAGCTGGTACGTTGGGCCTTCGGCGAAGACGCTAAAGTTGGTTCGGTTTCCCCGGTAATCACCATGGACGACCAATACATAGTGGCGGTATTAACCGGCAAACGCGAAAAAGGAACGGCCAAAGTAGAAGATGTACGCGATGAACTGACCGCTGCCGTACGCAACGAACTGAAAGCGAAGAAAATCAAAGACAAGTTAGCTTCCCTTTCTGGCCCGTTAGACCAGATTGCCGCTAAATACGGTCCAGATGCACTTGTTCGTCCGGCCAATGACGTGACCTTAGGCGCCGCTACCATCCCAGGTTTAGGCATGGAGCCGGTAGTAGTAGGAAGAGCATTCGGCCTGAAACCAGGTCAGCGTTCTGGCCCTATTGACGGTGAAGGTGGTGTGGTGATTGTAGAATTGACCAGCCTCAACCCAGCTACTCCGGTTGCCGATATTGCTTCTATCAAACAACAACTGCAAGGAACCCGCGCTGGACGTGTACAAGGTGCTTTGTATGAGGCCGTACGCAAGAACGCCAAGATTGAAGACAACCGAGTTCGGTTCTTCTAAGACCAACCATTTATAAAGATTAGGACAAGAGCCGCGCCACCCAGCGCGGCTCTTGTGTTTTCAGGGCGTTTTTAGAAAAACGACTCCAAATGAGTATATTGAATGGCTGTAGAATACGTTAAGGGAGAATAGCTTAGCCGGAGAATACCATGAGAAGATTATTGTTGTTATGGGGGTTGGTTTTGGGTTGCTTGACAATGGCTGTGCCGCCAAGCATGGCCCAGAGTACTCCCGAGCAAATGGCTCTGGCCAAAGAATACCTGCGCCAAAATGAATTCGGCAAGGCCGATGCCTTGTTCAGTAAATTGATTGAGCAGGACGTGCAATTTGGCCTCGTTTACCCAGATTACCTCAAAACCCTGCTGGCCCTGCGCAACTACAAAGAAGCCGATAAACTGGTGAAGCGGGCGCAGAAGAAATACCCGGGTGTGCCGGCGTACGCCATAGATGAAGGGAACGTGCTGCAAGCCTCGGGGAATACCGCCGCCGCCGAAAAGAAGTGGGCGCAGGTAGTACAGACCACCACACCAGAGAATGTGTACGGTGTGGCTTCGGCGTTCCAGCAAGCTGATATGTTGCCTTATGCCGAGCAGGCGTACCTAAAAGCCCGACAATTAAGCGGAAGCGAGAAAACGTTCGCGGTCCAGTTACTGCAACTTTACTCGTACCAGCGCAAAACCAATCTGTTGGTAGACGAAGTGCTGAAGCAGGTGAAAAGCAACAGCGTGCCGCTGACGTTTGCCCAGAACATGCTGCAAAATACCCTAAGAGATGAGGAATCTCTGACTGTGCTGGAGCAGCGGCTCATGACGGCGGTACAGGCCGAGCCAGACGCCACGCCCGTGCAGGAACTGCTCATCTGGACCTTGCTGCAACGTAAGGACTTCGGTCCGGCCCTCATGCAAACGCGCGCGCTGGACCGTAGAACCCAAGGCGGCGGGGCCCGCGTCCTTTCCCTCGCCGACATTAGCCTACGCAACAAAGATTACGCGACGGCTATTGAGGGCTACACTTACGTGATGCAGCAATACCGCGAAGGCGATTTGTACCCCATCGCGCGGCAGCGCATCATTCAGGCCCGCGAAGAACAGGTGAAGAACACGTTTCCGCTGGACAAAGAGAAGATAAAGCTGCTGGCGCAGGAATACGAAGCGCTGCTGCAGGAATTGGGCCGTAACGAGCGCACCGCCGAGGTCATCAAGGAATTAGGTGAACTGCAGGCGTTCTACTTAGAGGCCCAGCCCGAAGCCGTGAAAAACCTGCAGGAAGTAATTGCCATGCCTCGGGCAAAGCCCAACGTAGTAGCCGAAGCCAAGCTGATTTTAGCCGATGTGTATCTGTTGCGCGGCGAACCTTGGGAAAGTACGCTGCTGTACAGCCAGGTAGAGAAAACGCACAAAGAACAGCCCTTGGGTTACGAAGCCAAACTCAGGAACGCACGTCTCAGCTACTACAAAGGCGATTTCGAGCTGGCCCAAAGTCATCTGGACATCCTGAAACTAGCTACCAGCCGTGAGATTGCGAATGATGCCCTGGACCTAAGTTTGCTGATTATTGACAATACCGGCATGGATACGTCGGCAGCGGCTTTGAAAGAATATGCCGCCATTGATTTTTTGGTGTTCCAGCACAAGTATCCCGAGGCGATGGCTGCTTTAGATAAACTGCTCACCAAGTACCCCGGCCACAGCCTCACTGATGAGATCTATTTCCAGAAAGCCGAACTGCTGCAACAGACAGGCCAGTTTCCCGAGGCAGCCCAGAACCTGCAACTCATCATTGACAACCCCAAATATGACATCCTCTCAGATGATGCGCTTTTCCTTTTGGCCAAACTAAACGAAGAGAACCTGAGCCAGCCCGAAAAAGCCCAGGAACTCTACAATCAACTCTTAGTGAAGCACCCTGGCAGTGTGTTTGTAGCCGAAGCTAGAAAGCGGCTTAGAAAGTTAAGAGGGGATAAAGTTTAGCAGAAAAGCCATAGCGGCAGTTATGGGGCTATTTTCTAGAAAGTAGCTTTATAACTGCCGCTATGGCTTGTATAAGAGAGCAGGCGATAATTTATTCTTTTACCTCAATCGCAGGGTTCAATTCCCGGAGCGCCTTCAGGAAAGTTTCTTTCTCCGCTGGAGAGAAATAAATGGTGTCCCAACGATTATAATTAATCACAAGCCCGTGCAGCCCCAGCGCCGGACGTAACCCAGACCAGAGATACTGATTAAGCTTCACTTCCCTTATTTTTTGAATAGGAATACTGCCGTGCAGCGGCCCACATCTGTAAAGCAGTTTATCGCCTGAAATCTGGTAATAGGTGCTAAACCATGTCCAGAGCAACAGACCGCTGATCAGCAGACTGAAAAGGCTCAAGGCAACCTTGCCTAGCAACGACATATCACTTTGTACTTCCTGCACCAACATGACAGAAAGCAAGGCCACAGTCCCCCAAATCGCCAGCGTACTCACCCAGCTTTTAGACGAAGAGAACGTAACAGGAGCCATAAACGTGTCAAATAATTTGCTCTAAGAATATACTGCTAGGAACTGTTTTACGGAAAACAAGACTTAAACGGATTCATCCAGCAGAAAACCTGGTCATGCATTTCTCTAGTGTGATGATTGCCTTTGAGATGCCGCTAACATTTTTGAGGCTCTCGCCTCACTGAAGTTTCAAACTTCCGGTCATGGTAGGTCCAAGTCACAGACTTGAACCATGTTCTTGGGGAGAAAGGAATGCGTGTGATCTGCTTGTGTAAACATCCCCCTTCGCCCCCTTCAAAGGGGGAGTCTCTGCTTTGATAGGCAGAAGTCCATTAGCTACTTTCCTCTACACATTGCCAATTCCAGTCTTTCCCGAGCGCGCCTCGCTTTTGGCCATAGACAGACACCAGCTAAGCGCAAAGAACAATGCAGGCCGAAAGGGCAGTGCGGGAGGGGAAGACGGGGCCTCGCGGCCGTGAGCGCACGGAGGGAAACCATGCAACAACCCAGCATAAGGGCTCCGCATCAACCAGCCACCACGCCAGCAATGGCAGAATGCATGCACCGCAAACTTTCCCATTCACATCAGCAAACTGCCTAAGCCACTACCCTTTCCAGCCCACTTCCCCTAAACCAACGGTAAAACAGCTAATCCCGGAAGAAAAGGAACAGAATGGCCAAAAACAGGAAGAAAGACAGGTACATGAGCCCATCAACCAACCCATAATCCTTGTACTTGTGGTAAAACTCTTTTAATCTTTTCACGGGTGCAACGCTAATAAAACAGGTTCTGACGTTTAAAAACACCAAGGTACCGAAACCAGTGCCCGGTTCTCTCACAGATTTCGTATTTTTGTGCCCTCAAAACCACAGAACAAGCCGCAGCAACAACCGATGCAGAAAAGATGGGTAGTAAAGGAAGCGCCGGACGCCGCAAAAGTACAGAAAATAGTCGATAGCCTGAACATTGGGCCCACCTTGGCCGCCATTCTCTGCCAACGGGAAATCTGCACCTATGACGAGGCCAAAGCCTTTTTCCGGCCCTCCCTGGAACACCTGCACGATCCCTTCCTACTCAAGGACATGGACAAAGCCGTCAATCGGTTGTTAGAGGCACTGCACCAGCAGGAACGCATTCTCATTTACGGCGATTATGACGTGGACGGTACTACCTCGGTGGCGTTGGTGTACGGGTTTCTGAAGCGATTTTTTGAGGACCGGATAGAATACTACATCCCAGACCGCTACGCGGAGGGCTACGGAATTTCGAATCAGGGCATTGACTGGGCGCAGGAGAACGGGTTCAGCCTGATTATCTCGCTGGACTGCGGTGTGAAATCCATTGACAAGATTGCGTACGCCACTACCAAAGGCATCGACTTTATCATCTGCGACCATCACTTACCCGATGAGGAACTGCCCCAGGCCGTGGCCGTGCTGGACGCCAAGCGGGCCGACTGTCCGTACCCATACAAAGAACTGGCGGGTTGCGGCGTAGGCTTCAAGTTCATGCAAGCCTTCTGCCAGCAACAAAGCATCAACGAGGAACCCCTCTTTGAACTCCTGGACTTGGTGGTGGTAAGCATTGCCGCCGATATTGTGCCCATTACGGGAGAAAACCGCATCTTAGCTTACCACGGCTTACAGCGTCTAAATAATGGCGTGCTACGTCCGGGTTTGCAGGCCTTGAAAGAACTGGCGGAGCTTCGTACCGAATTGGATATCACGCAAATTGTCTTCGGGTTTGCGCCGCGCATCAATGCCGCCGGCCGCATGGGCGATGCCAAACGATCCGTAGCTATGCTCCTGGCTAAGACCAAGGAAGAAGCAACGGAGATGGTAAAAAACATCAATGTCTCCAATTCAGAGCGGCGCGGGCATGACACCAGCATTACCAAAGAGGCCTTGCTCATGATTGAGGAAGATGAGTTTCTGCGGAATGCCCGCTCAACGGTCTTGTTCAAAGAGAACTGGCACAAAGGTGTGGTAGGCATTGTGGCATCGCGCTGCATTGAAAAGTATTATCGCCCCACCATCATCCTCACGGAGTCAAACGGCAAAGCCACGGGTTCGGCCCGCTCGGTGCATGGGTTTGACGTACACCAGGCCATTCTGGCGTGCGCAGATTTGCTGGACCAGTTTGGTGGGCACATGTATGCCGCCGGGCTCACGCTGCCCGTAGAGAACGTGCCTGCGTTTAGGGAGCGTTTTGAGGAAATCGTGGCTAAAACCATTCTGGAGGAGCAACTGGTGCCCATGGTAGAGATAGACATGCCGCTGGAACTGCACCAAATCACCCAGAAGTTCTTCAACATCCTCAAGCAGATGGAGCCGTTCGGACCCGGCAACATGGCCCCCGTGTTCATGAGCACCTGCGTGTATGACACCGGTTCGGCCCGCGTGGTAGGAGATGCCCATCTTAAGCTTCGGCTTACCCAAGACGGCGAAACATTCTTTGACGCCATCGCTTTCGGCATGGCCGAATATTACCCGCGCATTCAGAAAGGCATTCCGTTTGATGTGTGCTACTGCATTGAAGAAAATGTTTTCCGGGGGAACGTCACTTTACAGCTCCGTATCAAGGACATCCGCTTTGCGTAATTTTTAGAACGGGTTTTTGCCCGTTTTTCATAAACAAGGCCTAAACAGAAAGTAGGGGCAATCCCTTGTGGTTGCCCTTTGGCGTTTCTAATCGTTTAGGGCAACCACAAGGGATTGCCCCTACATCTTCATAATTATTGGAGGGAAGCTGTTGCGCTGGAATTCTGTTCTAAAGCTATTTCCCATAAATCAGGACAAAAGCAGGAATTAGGTGGAAGTAAGTTCGCAACTAATTAGGAGATAGTGTATTTTTAAGCATACACTACCCTAACAACCTCCACCTAACATGAAACCTAAAATTCTTTTGGCGGGGCTATTGCTGAGTGCGGGCGCAATTTCGGCGCAGGCGCAAACAGCGGCCAAAAAAGTATTGACCCATGAGGTGTATGACTCCTGGAAAAGCGTGGAGGCAGATTCGCTCTCCAATAACGGGAAATACCTGCTGTATGCCGTTAATCCGCAGGAGGGAGACGGCGTGCTGCACCTGCGGGACTTGAGTCAGAACTCCGGCAAGGTGTTTCCCCGGGGCTATCGCAGCGCTTTCACGTCTGATAGCAAATATGCCATCTTTCAGGTAAAGCCTACCTTTGCGGCCACCCGGCAAGCCAAGCTGAAGAAGAAAAAGCCTGAGGAAATGCCGAAAGACTCCTTGGCCATTCTGGACCTGGCCAAAGGCACCCCGCAGTACGTGGCCCGTGTGAAGTCCTTTAAACTACCTAAGCAGAACGGCGAATGGCTGGCCTATCATCTTGAAGCTCCGGTAAACACGAAAGCTGCCAGAGACACCAGCAAAACCAAGGCAACTACTCCGGCCGTAGCCCCGGCACCTAGCCGACCTACCGGAAGAGCCGGCGGGGCAGGAGCCGCCCGTTCTGGCGGTGGTGACCCTACTGAGCTGGTTTTGCGCCACTTGCCTACCGGGCAGGAATACCGCTTTGACCGCGTCACCGATTTCCTGTTCTCAGACAATGGCAACCGACTGTTCTTCGTGAAAGCCGCCAAAGATTCGCTGAACAAAGGAGGCGTGTACGCGTTCAGTACCTCGGCGCGTAAAACCGTGCCGGTAGACAGCGGCCGCGTGACGTACAAAAACCTGGTAGCAGACAAAGACGGCGAGCAACTGGCGTTTGTGTCCAGCAAGGACAGCACGGGCAAAGACATCAGGTACTTCCTATTACAGCACTGGACCGCCAAAGACAACCGCGCCCGCGTCATTGCAGATACCACCTTCAAAGGCATGCCCGCCAAATGGATGGTGAGCGAACACGCGCAGCTAGGCTTCTCAGACAACGGCAACCGCCTGTTTTTCGGGACTTTCCCGCGCCCTACCCAATACGAGAAAGACACCACCAAGCTAGACGAAGACAAAGTAAGTCTGGATGTCTGGACCTACCGCGATCCCTTGATTCAGCCCATGCAGTTAAAGCAACTGGAGCGCGAGCAGAAACGCTCGTTTCTGGCCGTATATGACATAAAAGGCAAGAAAATAGTACAGTTAGCAACGCTGGAGATTCCAGACGTTTCGTTAAACCCCGGGCGTACCGCCGATGTAGCCGTAGGAAGCAGCAGCGTGAACTACCTTCTGAGTGTAGGCTATGACACCCCTTCACGGCAAGACACCTGGCTTATTGATTTAAAGGACGGAAGCCGAAAACTAGCCGTGAAAGATACGCGCGGCACGCCTAGACTTTCGCCCTCCGGCAAATACCTGTACTGGTATGAACCGTCAGATAGTTCCTGGAAAGCCATGTCTGTGAAAGCCAGTACACCGGTGAACCTGACCAAAAAGTTGAAAGTGGCCTTCTACGATGAGCAGCATGACATGCCGGTATTGCCAGATGAGTATGGACTAACCGGCTGGACGAAAGATGACCAATACCTTATCGTGAACGACCGCTATGACCTGTGGCGCTTAGACCCTGCGGGGAAAGCAGCGGCCGTGAACATAACTGATGGCTACGGACGCCAGAATAATCTGCAATTCAGTTACCTGAGTCTTAACCCTAGCCAGCGCGTGGTGCCATCGGAAGACAAACTGCTGCTGCGTACCCTGAACCTGAAGACCAAAGATGCCGGTTTTTACACCGACTACGTGACCAAAGCCGGAGCCCCGCAGAAAGTTTTAATGGAGCCGTATAGCTTTGTGAGCGTTCGCAAAGCCAAAGACAGTGACCGCCTCGTTTTCCGGAAAGCCAGCTTTAAAGAGTACTCAGATTTGTGGGTCACCAACACCAGTTTCGTTACGCCGCAGAAAATCAGCAACGCCAATCCGCAGCAGAGCGAGTACCTGTGGGGCAGCGTAGAATTGGTAGACTGGAAGTCAGATGATGGTGTTCCGCTGGAAGGACTGCTGTTCAAACCGGAAAACTTCGACCCGAAGAAAAAATACCCGATGGTGGTGTACTTCTATGAGCGCAACGCCGAGACCCTGCACAACTACCGTTCACCAGCCCCAAGTGCCTCTACCATCAACATTCCGCTGTTCGTAAGCCAAGGTTATCTGGTGTTTGTGCCAGACATTATTTACAAAGAAGGGTATCCTGGTGAAAGTGCGTACCACAGCATCATTCCGGGCGTGCAAAGCCTGGTGGCCAAAGGATTTGTAGACGAGAAGAACATGGCCTTGCAGGGACAAAGCTGGGGCGGTTACCAGGTGGCTTATCTGGTGACCCGTACAAATATGTTCAAAGCCGCCATGGCCGGAGCGCCCGTGAGCAACATGACCAGCGCCTACGGCGGAATACGTTGGGAAACCGGCATCAGCCGCCAGTTCCAGTACGAGCGCACGCAAAGCCGAATAGGTGGAACGCTGTGGGAGAAACCCATGCAATACATTGAGAACTCGCCCTTGTTCTATGCGCCCAAAATTGAAACGCCGCTCATGATGATGGCCAACGACAATGACGGCGCCGTTCCGTGGTACCAAGGCATTGAAATGTTCATGGCGCTACGCCGCCTGAGCAAACCGGTGTGGCTATTGGTGTACAACGGCGAGGCCCATAACCTGGTGCAACGCAAGAACCGCAAAGACCTCTCGGTACGCATGTCGCAGTTTTTCGACCATTACCTGAAAGGAGCCCCAGAACCCGCCTGGATGAAGAAAGGTGTACCAACCCTGGTGAAAGGCAAAGAATACGGGCTGGAATTGATTGAAGAGCCTGCCGTAGCCACGCCTACGCCCGGTCAGCAACCTACTGCCGCTACTACTGCGCCGCCAGCCACTATCAGATAAACGTTTTCAGGTTCCTTTTCTGGAAACAACCTCAAAAGCCCGGTTTCTCTTCTGGAGGAGCCGGGCTTTTTCTTTCAGAAGCGTGCGCTTGCATTTAGCACCCAAGAGAAACCGGTAACATTCTGCCGAGGAGTGCGGTACAGAAGCGGAGAAAACGTATTGATAGCATGGAAACTACTCCCTCAGAAGACAGAAACATAGGTGCCTTGGTCATGGCTAGCCTGAACCAGAATGCTTCCATCCAAAACATTTTTGGAGAACCCATAGAAACACAGGGAAAAACCATTATTCCGGTGGCACAACTAGCCTTAGGACTAGGCGGAGGTTTCGGGCAAGGAAAGAAGAAAGCCGAAGCACCGGGGAACGCCGAAGGAGAAGGGTCAGGCGCGGGTGCAGGTGTGTTCACTATTCCCAAAGGAGTCTTTGAGGTGACCGCCGAGAAAACCAGGTTTGTTCCGGTGTCATCAGCGCAGCCATTTCTGTGGGGAGCAGCTCTTGGGTTAACCGTTGGTTGGCTGCTGGCCAAACGCAGAAAGTAACCTGTTCAAGCGAACAAATCATGAATCAGCGCAGAGGTAAACTAAATGAAAAATTTCAGCCTGGCTACTGCTTTGTTTTCGGCCTGATTTCTGGAAAAGAGCTGGGAAACTACTTGGTTTGGGCAATGGCCGAGCTAGGCACGGGAGTGGGAACGCAGTAGGTGCTGAGGTCTTCTAAGGAACCATAGAACCAGTTCACGTCTACCGGCGCGTCAATCCCTTTTACGATGCCTTTTTCAGAATACTGCCAGAAAGCCATCTTGTCCGTTGGATGGGTGGTAGGCTCTGCGTTCTGGTAGCGGGCAATCCAGAAGTGATAGTCTGGGAAATGGCCGCGTAACTTGCGGTCGTAAAACCGTTGATAGGTGTAGATGATGGGTTTTACACCGTAATGTGCCTCAATGGCAGAAAGCCATTCGCGGATATTGCTGCGCATCTGGGCATCAGTCACGTCTTGGGCAAAGGTTTCTACGTCCAGCACGGGAGCTAGGTCGCCGGGCTGCAACGTAACCACGCTTTTGAAATGAGCAATTTGTTTCTCTACGGGTACCCACGGCAAGAAATAATGGTAGGCCCCACGTTTAATGCCCTGCTGGCTGCTTTGCTCCCAATTACGGTCAAAGTAAGGGTCTTTCAGGAAATCGCCCTCTGTGGCCTTGATGAAAGCGAAGTTGATGTTGGAGTCTTTCACGTGTTTCCAGTCTACCTCTCGCTGGTAACGGGACACATCAATGCCATGCAAGTAAGAAGAAGGGCCGGAGCCCGCGCTAAGCAACGTCAGGCAGAAGGTGAGTAAGACCATGGCCACACCTGAGTTGTATATAGCTTTCCTGAGCATGGAAGACATTGGAAGAAAGTGCATGTATGAATGAGTATGAAATTTACGGCTAAATGGCCTCTTCCGCAAGCAATATTCCTAGGTAACCATCACATTATTTGATTAATTATACTGTAAGCCAAAACCTTAAGTACAAAGTGTACGTAAGGGCGCTCTTTCACGTTAGCGTACTACATCTGAGGTTTATTCCTTAATTTTAGGCAATGATTTTACGTTCTGAAAACCTGTTCAAAAAATACAAGTCTCGCACGGTGGTAAACGATGTGAGCGTGGAGGTAAACCAAGGCGAAATTGTAGGGCTGCTGGGGCCCAACGGTGCGGGGAAAACCACTTCGTTCTACATGATTGTAGGGCTGGTGAAACCCAATTCCGGACGTATCTACCTGGACCAGGAAGATATTACGGAACTGCCCATGTACCGCCGCGCCAAGAAAGGCGTAGGCTACCTGGCCCAGGAAGCATCGGTGTTCCGGGACCTGACGGTGGAGGAGAACATCATGTCGGTGCTGGAGATGACGGACATCAGCAAACAGGCCCGCCGCGAGAAGGTGGAGGAACTGCTGGAGGAATTCTCGCTCACGCACGTGCGCAAGAACAAAGGCGTGGTGCTCTCCGGAGGCGAACGCCGCCGTACCGAGATTGCCCGTGCCCTGGCCGTAGACCCGTCTTTCGTGCTCCTGGACGAACCCTTTGCCGGCGTAGACCCTATTGCGGTAGAAGAGATCCAGACCATTGTAGCCAAGCTGAAGACCAAGAACATAGGCATACTCATCACGGACCACAACGTGAACGAAACCCTTTCCATCGTAGACCGCGCCTACCTGCTGTTTGAAGGCAAAATCCTGAAAGCCGGCACCGCCGAGGATCTGGCCGCCGATGAGCAAGTACGCCGCGTGTACCTGGGCAAGCACTTCGAGCTGAAGCGGAAAGTGTAATTGATTGTTTGTTGTTAATTGCTGATTTAATGGGCCTTTCTTCTTTTGTCATCCTGAAAGGATCTTGTGGGCGAACTAGAAAGGCTTTTTTCAGCGCAATTACCCTTTGCAACCAAGATCCTTTAAGGATGACAAATAACTGGGGGGTGGTTTCCTGGCTTACATCACTGGTTAGAAACTAAATCTCTGAAGAGCAGTACAAGCACATATTCCAGAATCTGCAAAAGCTTCCTCTGTCAATCAACAGCCTTATCAAATCGGCTAATGACAACCTGAAAACGTAAGCAGGGCAACCAACAACTAACAATCTAATTCGTGGAGATAATCAATTCGCTTGTGACGTGGGTAATGAAAAAGAGGATTCACCAGATAGACCTCTTCAGGAAGTATCCGCATGATGTGCAGAACGAATTGTTTTCCAATCTCATCTCCACCGCCCGCAACACCGAATGGGGTCAGAAATACGGCTACGCAGACAATGTAAGTGTGCGGGAGTTTCAGGAACGCGTGCCTATCTGCGCCTATGAAGACCTGTACCCGTACATTGAGCGGGTCATGCGCGGCGAGCAAAACGTGCTATGGCCCAGCAAAGTGGAGTGGTTCGCCAAATCATCTGGGACTACCAACGCCCGCAGCAAGTTCATTCCGGTCACCCCAGAGGCGCTGGAAGACTGTCACTACAAGGGCGGCAAAGACATGCTTTCCATCTTTGTGAACAACTACCCAGACACCAAGATCTTCTCGGGCAAGGGCCTTTCCATTGGTGGCAGCCACCATCCCAATGAGTTCAACGCAGACACCCGCTGCGGCGATGTCTCGGCGGTCATCATGCAGAATCTGCCCCTTTGGGCCGAGGCCATGCGCACGCCGCCCCTCAAGGTAGCGCTTATGGACAAGTGGGAAGAGAAAATTGAGAAGATGGTGGAGATTACCGTCAAAGAAAATGTGACCAGCCTTTCGGGCGTGCCCACCTGGACCTACGTGCTCTTAAACCGCATTTTAGAGGAAACCGGCGCCAAAGACATCACCGAAGTATGGCCCAACCTGGAGCTGTTCACCCACGGCGCCGTGGCGTTCGGGCCGTACCGCGAGCTGTTCAAGCAGTTGATTCCGTCAGACAAGATGAACTACCTGGAGGTCTACAACGCCTCAGAAGGGTTCTTCGGGATACAGGACGAGCCCAGCCTGAAAGACGAGATGCTCCTGATGCTGGATTACGGCGTATTCTACGAGTTCATCCCCATGGAAGAAGCCGAGCAGGAAAACCCAAGAGTACTGACCCTGGACCAGGTGGAACTAGGCAAAAACTACGCCCTCATCATCTCCACCAACGCTGGACTGTGGCGCTATAAGATTGGTGATACCGTTAAGTTCACGTCGCTGGACCCATACCGCATCAAGATCTCGGGTCGTACCAAGCACTTCATCAACGCCTTTGGCGAAGAGGTAGTAGTAGAGAACGCCGAGACCGCCATTACCAAGGCCTGCGAAGCCACCGGGGCCACCATCACCAACTTCACAGCCGCTCCCGTGTACTTTGAAGGCAAAAGCAAAGGCGGGCACCAATGGGTCATTGAGTTCTCCCAACAACCCTCCAGTATAGAGCGTTTCACCGAGGTGCTGGACCAGACCCTGCGCACCGTCAACTCAGACTACGACGCCAAACGCCAGAAAGACCTGGCCCTGCGAGCCCCCTTGATTACGGTAGCCCCTTCCGGTTCTTTCCTCAACTGGCTCCAGCACAAAGGCAAATTGGGCGGTCAGCACAAAGTCCCGCGTCTGGCCAATAACCGCGAGTACCTGGAAGAGATTCTGGCCGTGAATAACCTTCAGTAGAGGCCATTCCAGGTAGAGGCAATCCCTAGTGGTAGCCCGTTCTCATTCCACATGCTATTCCCAGAGAATGTACGGACAGGTCGCGACCTGTCCTACGATAGCAGAAAATGCCAATCAGTTAACGTTCAGAGCAACCGCCAGAGAATTGCTCCTATATTGTACGTTTCAAGCCGTATTTCGCCAAAATAACCCTAAAACACAAAACACCGCTAAAGGCGGTGTTTTGGTAAAACTGTAATGAAAAAGTCTTCTACTCCAGGAAACTGCTCAACAAACCACCTTCTTTGTTAGCATTGCCTCCGTTTGGCATCAGGGCCTGGATGAGTTTTTTCACTGGCATGGACTGAATCCAAACCCGACCAGTGCCACGAAGTGTGGCCAGGAATAGACCTTCGCCCCCGAACACCATGGAACGCAGGCCGCCTGCCCGCTGAATATCGAAATCAATCCCGTTTTCATAGGCTACTACGCAACCGGTATCTACGCGTAGGGTTTCATTGTGCAAGTGCCGTTCAATGACGGTGCCGCCCGCGTGGATGAAGGCCAAGCCATCGCCGGTGAGACGCTGCATGATAAAACCTTCGCCCCCGAAGAAGCCCGCGCCCAAACGTTGGTTAAAGTGCATGGCGATTCTGGTGCCCAGTGCGGCGGCCAGGAATCCGTCTTTTTGCACGATCAGCCCTTGCGGAAACTCCGCCAAATTAATAGGCATAATGGTGCCGGGATAAGGAGCCGAGAAGCCTACTTTTGCTTTGCCGTACCCACGATGGGTGAAGTGCGTCATGAACAGCGACTCGCCGGTAATGGCGCGGCTGCCCATCTGCACCAGCTTGCCTAAGAAGCCCGAGGCGGGGTTGGAGCCATCGCCCATTTTGGTTTCAAACTGAATGCCGTCTTCCATGAACACCATGGCACCGGCTTCGGCAATTACGGTTTCCTGCGGGTCTAGTTCTACTTCCAGCACCTGAATATCTGCGCCGTAAATGCGGTAATCTACTTCGTGGGATGTCATATATGGAGTTAGGTTTATTTTTTCTTCGGCTTGGGGTCCGTTGGTTTCCCTTTGTCAGAGAAGTCATCATCGGCCTCATCGTCAAAAGATGCCCCTTTTTTGAAGAAATCCTCCTCGCTCTCTTCCTCGTCCACGGTTTCCTCAATAGGAAATTCCTCGTCTTCTTCCTGCGCCCGCTTCTTGCCTTGGTCGCCTACCAGTTTCTTGTCTGAGACGTTGCGGTCCAGGAAAGAATTGAGCTGGTCAATGTTGAAGTTAGAGGTAATGTCTCCTAAGGGATTGATCTTGATCTCGAAGCCTTCCAGTTCAGGGTGTACCTTCGCTTTTTTCTCCGGTTTATTCTCTGGTTTGTCCTTGTCTGCTTTCTTCTTTGCCATAGTAGTAGAATTTACGCCCAGGCAAGCCGCCGGGCCAGTTGCTTTTACTACAAACGGGAAATCTGGCAGAAGGATAAACGAATTAAAAAGAATCCGCCGTCATAAGCAAGCACCAGGCGCTAGTTTATGACGGCGGATTTCATGTTGGACCTAAAACGTTTAGGGGCTGTTTTGCATAAAACAGCCCCTAAACCAAATGGATCCTAATTCTCTGCTAGGTAGGAATTGAGATTAAGCGGCGTACTGAGCCAGTTTAGTTAAAGCAGCGTCAATACGGCTTTCGGTTTCTTCGCGTCCGATGATCTCAATGATAGCCATCAGATCTGGACCTGCTTCTACGCCGGTTAAGGCAATTCGCAAAGCTTGCATCACCTGGCCAATCTTCAAGCCATTGCGCTCCAGAATCTGCAGCAACAAAGCTTTCACCGTATCAGCGTTGAACTCTGGCAGAGAAGCCAGCTCGATTCTGAACTGCTCAAAAGCTCCGGCCGCTGCGGCCGACCATTTCTTGGCGGCTACCTGCTCATTGTATTGTGTGGGCGCCACGAAGAAATAAGCGGCTTCTTTCCAGAAATCTTGTGGGAAAGTCACGCGCTCTTTCATGAGGCTCACAATCTTCTCGGCGCGTTCCGGAGAGCAGTCAATGCCTTGCTCCGGCAGAGCCGCCAGCAGGTACTGGGCTAACTCTGCGTCTGGTTTGGCGCGCAGGTACTGCTCATTGTACCAACGGGCTTTCTGGATGTCAAAGCGGGTACCGGATTTCCCGATGCGCTCAATGCTGAAGGCTTCAATGAGTTCTTCCATGGTGAAGATCTCCTGCTGCGTACCCGGATTCCAACCTAAAAATGCTAAAAAGTTCACGAAACCGTCTGGCAGGTAACCGGCCTCACGGTAACCGCTTGATTTCTCGCCGGTCACCGGATCTACCCAGTTCAACGGGAATACCGGGAAACCTAACTTATCACCGTCACGCTTGCTCAGCTTTCCGTTACCGTCTGGCTTCAGCAGCAAAGGCAAGTGCGCGAACTCTGGCATAGTATCTTCCCACCCGAAGTAGCGGTACAGCAATACGTGCAACGGGGCACTTGGCAACCACTCCTCGCCTCTGATCACGTGGGTGATTTCCATTAAATGGTCATCCACAATGTTAGCTAGGTGGTAGGTAGGCATGCCATCGGACTTCATCAGGACTTTGTCGTCAATGGCCGAAGAATGCACCATTACCCAACCTCTGATCATGTCTTTCAGGCGAATTTCCTCTTTACGTGGTACCTTCAGACGGATCACGTATGGGTCTCCGCTCTCCAGCCGACGCTTCACCTCATCCTCGGGCAGGGTGAGGGAGTTCTTCATGGTGGCGCGGGTGATGGCGTTGTACTGCGGGGTAGCTACTTTAGCAGCCTTGAGGCGCTCACGCATTTCCTCCAGTTCCTCGGCGGTATCAAAGGCGTAGTAGGCATGGCCAGCGTTTACCAGTTGCAGGGCATAGTCCATGTACATGGGCTTGCGCTCAGACTGACGGTAAGGGGCATGCGGGCCGCCGTGCACCGGGCTTTCGTCCAGCTTAATGCCGCACCACTCCAGGGAATCAAAGATGTATTGCTCGGCGCCGGGCACAAAGCGGGTTTGATCTGTATCTTCAATGCGCAGTATCATTTTACCGCCCATTTTTTTAGCAAAAAGGTAATTATACAGCGCTGTGCGTACCCCGCCAATGTGCAGCGGCCCGGTTGGGCTAGGGGCAAAGCGTACTCGTACTTCTCTTTCCATGTTGTATAGGTATGTCAATCGAGGTGCAAAAGTACGGTATTTCACGTCTTCCGTAAAGCTTTTACGCTTAAATCCTTAGAAGTGTGGTAACTATTGTCAGATAGTGAGAGGACGGCAGAATGGATGGATTTAAGCACTTGAAAGTAACTGTAGCTCAAGAAGTTTGTAACCTGCGGCCGCTGGTACGTATGAGGAAGAAAATCTATCACATGCTCAAAGAGAAGTTATCAGAAACCTGGAATATCTTCAAGGAAGTGTGGTTCGACTTTCTGGATGAAAACTCCTTCCAGAAAGGGGCTGCGTTAGCGTATTATACCATTTTCGCGCTGCCGCCCATTCTCATTATCATGATCAATACCGCCGGAGCCGTGTTTGGGCGTGATGCCGTACGTGGGCGGGTGTATGAGCAGTTACGGGAGTTAGTGGGCAGCAAAGGGGCCTATGATATTCAGGAGATGGTGGAAAACATCAATCAGTCTTCTGACTTCACCTTTGCCACCGTGGTAGGGATATTTACCTTTCTAATAGGTGCCACCGGGGTGTTTGTGTCTTTGCAGGAGTCTCTGAACCAGATATGGGGCGTAAAGCCGAAACCCCGCAACGAGTACCTGAAGCTGTTACTGGACCGGCTGCTGTCGTTTGCCATGATCATGGCCATTGTCTTTCTGCTGCTGGTGAGTTTGATGGTACACGCCATTCTGGTAGCCATTACCTCGTTCCTGGCCGACCGGATTGACCCTTCTTTGTTGCACCTTACCCAAGTGGCCAACTTCGTTTTCTCCACCGTGGTGGTCACGTTCCTGTTCGCCTTGATCTATAAATTCCTGCCAGATGCCAAGATAAAATGGCGCGATGTCTGGAAAGGCGCTTTGGTGACCGCGCTGCTTTTCGCCTTAGGCAAGTCCTTGATCGGGCTTTACCTAGGCAACAGTGATTTTGCCGGTATCTACGGGGCCGCTGGCTCGGTGATTGTGGTGCTCACGTGGGTGTTCTACACCTCCCAGATCATTTTCTTAGGTGCCCAGTTCACCCTGGTCTACGCCCGCCGCTTCGGAGCCGATATTTACCCGTCTGACTACGCCGTACGCGTCATCAACAAAGAAGTGGAAGTAGGCCATGCCCCCGTCAACGACGAGCCCGGCCCCAATGAGGCCAAAGCCCGGGGAGTAGACTGTGATTGAATTTGGTGATTAGGAGATGTGAAGATGTGGAAATGGAAAAACGTTTAGGAGAATTTCCTAATCTTCACATTTCCACATCTTCAAATCAGCGTTACCATTTCACCGCAATACAGGAGATTTCCACGTTCACGTCTTTGGGCAAGCGGCTTACTTCTACGGTTTCGCGGGCGGGCGGATTGCTGGTGAAATAGCTGCCGTACGTCTCATTAATTACCCCGAAGTTGCCCAGGTCTTTCACGAAGATGCTGCACTTCACCACGTTGCTGAAGTCCATGCCCGCTTCCTGCAGAATGAACTGCAGGTTCTTCATCACCTGATGGGTTTCAGTCTGGATATCTCCCTGCACCAGTTGGCCAGAATCCTGGTCCAGCGCGATTTGCCCGGAGATGTACAAGGTGTTGCCTGCCAATACGGCCTGGCTGTACGGCCCGATAGGAGCCGGTGCTTGTTTGCTTTCTATGATGTTGGTTGCCATATACGAAAAGGTTAATCAGTATCTTTATGCCGTTAAAGGTACAGAAATATGAACACATTGGTTTTGGCAACCGAAGAGCAGGAAGCAGAGGTTAGCCTGAAATTCTATAATAGAGCCTACCTCCATTTGCAGGACCCGGCAGAACTGAAAGCGTGGCTTCCGCAAGCGGATTTAGTGATTGACTTACTGCTGCATGAACAACCAGAGCGCCTGGCCCAGTACAACCAGCAAGGCAAAGGCGACAAACTCACCGTATTCTTCAACGCGAATCATGTGAACCTAACGGAGTTCGCCTCGGCGTATGCCCCGCTCAACTTCCACTTAGCCGGTTTCATAGGCCAGCCCCTCATCAACCGCGAAGTCTTGGAAGTGGTCACGCTCCGCGAAGATTCTCAACGAGCAGTAGACAAAGCCTTCGTCTTCCTGGCCTCCCTGTATCAATTGGTGAAGAATAAGAAATAGAGGCTTATTGCCTCTTTTGGCCAAAACAGCCTCAAAACAGAATAAATTTTTTGGTCCTTCCGTGGGCCTTCCGCTGGCGCGAGCGTCCCGCTCGTGTCCGTACGCATTACAGATTATCCCTTTACGTAATCCTGAAAGGATCTTGTGGGCCAGCGGTAGTGGCGTTTCTCTAAGGCTTCTCTAGTTCGCCCACAAGATCTTTCCAAGATGACAAAGGGGGTGTGGGAAACCAGAAGAATAAACCAGCCTACAGAAGCTCTGAAAACCCAGAATCAAGGGACTCTTTGCAACGCGTGCGGACACGAGCGGGGCGCTCGCACCAGCGAAAGTAGTTGGGGAAAGTAAGGTCACTTTCAGGCCGTTTTCCTAAAACCAGCTTAGAAACAGAAAGAACAGCCGTAAAACTGTTCTTTCTGTTTCTAAGAGTTGATGCAGTTAACTCCAGAATCAAGCTTGGCGCATCACGCCTATTTTTTCGCCCTTGAAGTCAGGGAACAGGGCTTTGTCATTTTGAATGTGGAGGTGTTTTCCGGCTACTTCGCTGAAAATGCTTCTGAAATCGGTGGTGACGGGAAGGTCGCGGCCGTCTTCCAGGTTTTCTATGGCTAAGGCAGGAACGTTTCCGTGTACCAGACCGCCGTTTACATTGTTGCCCAGGAGGAACAGGCAGGAGCCGCGGCCATGGTCGGTGCCATTGCTGCCGTTCTGGTGCACGGTACGGCCGAACTCGGTCATGGTCATCACGTCTATGTCATCCTGGTAGGCATCTAAATCGGTCCAGAAGGCGGTAATGCTTTGGCTTAGGTCGTTCACGTTGCGGGCGAACGTGCCTTGGGCGGTACCTTGATTATAATGCGTGTCCCATCCGCCGGACTCGGCGAAGGCGACTTCCAAGCCTACATCCATCTTCACCAATTGGGCAATCTGCTTAAGCGAGTTCCCGAGGGGACTGTTAGGATACACGGCCTTGTTGGCCGGAATATAGTTCTTGGTGTCTACCTTGTTCAGCATCTTCAGGGCTTCAAAGCTTTCTTTCCCGGTTTTGTTCAGCAGCGAAGAAGACGTCTGGTCATACAAATCCTCGAAGTTTTGGGAGGCTACCTTGGCGGAATTTTGGTTGCCGCGCATCTGAATATTAAAATCCTGAATGTTGCTGATGGCAATCGCGGCGTTGTCGCCGTAAAACGATCGGGGCAAAGAAGAAGTAAGGCTTACCGCCTGAAACGGCGTGGCCGCCTCATGCCCCATCAAGCCAACTGCCCGGTTAAGCCAGCCGCTCGCGGTGCCTTTGTCAAAGGGAGTGCCGGCCTCCATGTAATCCTGGGCATCAAAGTGGGAGCGGGTAGGGTTGGGCGACCCCATGCCGTGTACAATGGCTAATCGTTTTTCCCGGAACAAGGGTTCAAAGGCGCGCATGGCCGGGTGTAGCCCGAAACGTCCGTCTAAGTCCAGGAGGGGATTGGCAGCTGTCTTGGCGGCGGTCATAAACAAGCTGGGCCGGGCCTTCTGCAGATGCACATCGGTGAAGGGTGTCACGGCCATTAAGCCGTCCATGGCCCCACGTTGGAAGATGCAGACCAGAATTTTGTTTTTCTTGTACGGTAGCACCAGTTTGCGGGTACTGGCCGCTTGTGCCAGAAAGTTGGGCACGCCGCCCAGCCCTGCCGCGAAAAGCGCCAAAGCCCCTGATTTTAGAAACCCTCTTCTTGTTGTCATGACGCGTTCTTTTTGCCTGTTTTAAGATTATCGGCGCTGAAACTCAGGAGAACCAATAATGATGCCCACTACTTGCGCAAGCATGGGCGCGTTGCCGGTAGTTGTTGGCCTGTTTACTGACAAAGCAGCGTTACTTTGCCCTAACTTCTTTCGGCCTGCGCCTTTTTCGGGGTTCTTCCTGGGAGTTATCATTTCCTCCTCCAACTCCATCATCTCAAGTGGTGCGGCGGGTTGGTTTTTGTTCGCGGCGGCATCTACTTTCTGCCCGAAACTGGGGTCCTTGAGCGAAGGCGTTAATCGTTTGATCGTCTCGTTGAGGTCGCGTTCCGGCAACAGGTATTTGCTATAGGTGAGCAAGGCCGCCTCGGCGCTCTCCGGTTCCCGGTTTTGGTTCAACGCCATTAGATCGAAGGAAATGCCTGGTATTTTCTGCGAGGCCAAGGCCAGGCCGAAGTTCATGCGGTTCAGCAGGGAGCCCGTATTAATCCAGTAAGTGCCTTTGTCGGGGAAGCCGGTGGGGGCTTGGTAGAAGTACATTCGCTCGCCCATTTTCGTAATCCAAGTGTAGAGCTGATAAGGAGCTTTTACCTCGGCATTGAGGCTGCGAACAGAGCTGATGGCCAACTCAAACGGCGACTTTGTTTTCTCCCGCAGCGCTTCTTTGCTCCAGAACTCGGGAGAAGTGACCATGGTGAGAAGAACTTGCTGGATGTCTCCGTTTTGCTCTGTGAAGGTTTTCGCCATTTTATCTACTAAACTCTGCGGGGGGGTGTCGTTCACAAAGCGAACAGCCAGTTTGGTAGAAATAAACCTAGCCGTGGCCGGATGATGGGCTAACAACTTAATCAACTGCATGCCTTCTTCGTACCCGCCGTTGGCCGGAAAGGTGGTGCCCAACACTACTTTCTGGCTTTTGTCATGGCGGTTGGAGGCATAAAGAAAGTCGCCTTCCTGCACAAAACCCTGCTTGGCAAAGGCCTGGGCACGTTTGGGATTATTGATAGCGGCGTTGGCGTTATTCAGACTGTAGCGGTCTACGGCGGGGTTAATGGTCCAGCCGGTTAAGACGCGAGCGGCCTGGGTTACATCTTGTTGGGTATAGCCTCCGTCTACGCCCAGGGTGTGTAGTTCCATGATTTCCCGCGCGTAATTTTCGTTCAGCCCTTGTGCTTTCCTGGCCTTTTTCACCTGTTCAGCAACCTGCCGCTGCAGCATGGACGTGTCTTGGGCTTGTCTTTGCTCCACCAGTTGCATTTGGCGCTGTTGCCGTTGTTTCTGAGCCGGGGTAAGTGTTATAGTAGGAGAGGTACTCTTGAAATTGTCTAAGTACGTGAGCATGGCCGGTGACTTCGCTGTGGCAAGTAAAAGTGCCTCAAACGTACCCAACGCATTCGGCCGAATGACATCGCGTTCATACGAGGTCAGGTACAGGGCGCTGTTCTTGTTGGTAAGTGATACGTTGAAATGGTTGAACCAAAAGCTTGTGAGAACTTCCTGCAATTGGTTTTCTGAGTAAGTGGCTCGTAGAATCTTCTGATTGATTAATTCCTGGTACAGAACGCGCTGCGGTTTAAACCCTTTTTGCTGCATGTACGCCTCCAGTTTGTCTTTGTATTCCTGCTTGCTCTCTTTGTCTGCCGCGTCCTTTTTGATGTCGTTTTTATCAATGATTCCTTCTTTGATAGCCATTCGCAGCACCTGCCCTCCCTGCGGGAAAGTCTGCGCGATTTGCTGGTTCGTCATTTTAAGGGTTTCAAACCGGGCTAACCGTTTGTCTAACCCTTGGCTCAGAAGTTCGGCCTGCAATTGCTGCATAAACCATTTTTCAAGTCCCATTTCCACCACGGCCTCTACCTGGCCCGGCTTGGCCCCGTACGTGAAACGGCTGAGTAAATGCGCAGCCGCCTGGCGTTCCGTCAGCCCCGCTTTCTTGTAAGGAAACTTCGGAGATTTAGTTGCCAGTGCGTTTTTACCTCCGAAGGAAGATAGCAACACTCCTCCCGCCACCAGGAACAGAATGATAAAAGAAAGTTTGTAAACGCTTTTCATATGCCGTAGAAGTGAGTTGTGGAAAAGGGAAGGGTATTTTCGCTTCAGGGTGGCGTGTTGTCTCTCAAAAGATGAGCCGCTTTGTTTACAATAGATGAAAAAAGCACTAAAAGGTTTAAAGGCTAGTGATAAAATTTCGGTTGTATGTTCCTTCCTCTGTTTAAGTTAGAACTATATTTTCTTATCAGAAGTAATTTATGTTTTAGCCCTGTTTTATGGAAACAAGGCTAAAATGTAAAGGGTAGAACTTGAAAATAAATGAAAACCCAATACCACTCGCCAGGGGCGAGTGAGTGAAACGAAAGCGGGGAAAGCGCTTCCTAATAAAATAAACAAAAAAGGGGGAAGCCATTTAGCTTCCCCCTTTCAACTATAGCATGATGTTCTTATTCAACCGTCACCGACTTGGCTAAGTTACGCGGTTGGTCTACGTTACAGCCGCGTAGTACGGCAATGTGGTAGCTCAAAAGCTGCAACGGAATCACTGAGATTAAAGGCATCAAGGCTTCATGGGTGCTAGGCACCTCAATCACAAATTCGGCCATCTGCGGAATCACAGTATCACCTTCGGTGACAATCGCGATGACTCTGCCTTTACGGGCTCTTACCTCTTGTACGTTAGAAACAATCTTCTCGTAAGAACTGTCTTTGGTCGCAATTACCACCACGGGCATGTTCTCATCAATCAACGCGATAGGACCGTGCTTCATTTCTGCCGCTGGGTAACCTTCTGCGTGGATGTAAGAAATCTCTTTCAGTTTCAAGGCACCTTCCAGCGCTACCGGGAAGTTAAAACCACGTCCCAGGTAAATGAAGTTAGAGGCATCTTTGAAGATCTCAGAAATAGCCTGAATTTCTTTGTCTAGCTGAAGGGCTTGCTCCACTTTAGCCGGAATTTTCTCCATCTCTATCATCATGTGACGAAGCGCCGAAAGCTCCATGGTACCCCGCATTTCGGCCAGCATCATGGCGATGAGGGAAAGAACCGTTACCTGAGCCGTGAAAGCCTTGGTACTGGCAACCCCAATCTCTGGACCAGCGTGAGTATAAGCACCGGCATCGGTGGCACGGGCAATAGAAGAACCCACTACGTTGCACACCCCAAAGATCATAGCGCCTTTTGACTTCGCTAATTCCAGAGCGGCCAGGGTATCGGCGGTTTCCCCAGATTGGGAAATAGCGATGACGATGTCTCCCTCCCGGATTACCGGGTTCCGGTAACGGAACTCAGAGGCATATTCTACCTCTACTGGGATACGGGCAAACTCTTCAATCATGTATTCAGCTACCAAGCCAGCATGCCATGACGTTCCACAGGCCACAATGATAATGCGATCAGCGTTCTTGAAGCGGGTGGCGTACTCTCTGATGCTGGACATGGTCAGTTGCGTGTTTTCAGCCACTAAACGACCACGCATGCTGTCCAGAATAGAACGAGGTTGCTCAAAGATCTCCTTCAGCATGAAATGCGGATAACCGCCTTTTTCAATGGCTTCCAGTTCCAGTTCCAACTTCTGGATGTAGGGCGTCTGCACCACGTCTTCTTTGGTCCGGATGTCCAACACGCCATCTCTGATCACGGCAATCTCAAAATCATTGAGGTACACTACTTCATTGGTGTATTCAATGATAGGAGTGGCATCTGAGGCCAAGAAGTATTCTCCTTTGCCTACGCCAATCACCAGCGGGCTGCCTTTGCGGGCGGCTACTAACTGGGTAGGGGAATCATGCGAAAGAACAACAATAGCATAGGCTCCTACTACTTCATGCAGAGCCAAACGCACCGCTTCGGCCAGAGAGACGTTGCTGTTCTTCTGCACATCTTCAATCAGGTTAATGAATACCTCAGAGTCTGTATCACTGTGGAACTCGTAGCCTTTGTTAATCAAGTGTTGTTTAAGAGAAGCGTAATTCTCTATGATACCATTATGGATAATGGCGATCTTCTTGGAGTTGGAATAATGCGGGTGCGCATTGGCGTCATTCGGCTCGCCGTGGGTTGCCCAACGGGTGTGGCCTATGCCAATGGTGCTGCTGGTGTTCTGGATGCCAATATGGGCTTCCAGATCGGCTACTTTGCCCTTCTTTTTGAAGACTTTAAGATCACCTTCATTCAGCAAAGCAACACCGGCGCTGTCGTAGCCCCGGTACTCCAAACGCTTCAATCCTTTCAAAATAATGGGGCAGGCTTCTCTCTGCCCAACGTACGCTACTATTCCACACATGGTACTGTACTCTACTGTTTAGCTGGGGGTATGAATAAATGATTGTTATTGAGCAGTTGAATAGAAAAGTCTAAGCCTGATCCGGCGCTCAGCGCCAGGGCTTTGGTTTGCTTCCAAGATAGCCCGGTTCACGGTTTGTGCCATGTTGGTGGGCGTGGAGAGGGTGCTGCTTATGTTGGAAGGCAAAAGAATTAGACCGTTGTTCGCTCTTCTGTTGTACAGCAGGTTCTGCATGTAGCTGGTAATATTCACGACATACACATAACCGCCTTTTTTTCCTCTATACTGAAGGGTAGCCGGTGCTGTGCTACCTTCTGCCAGCAAAGCACTTGGAATACCCTGATTTAAGGCTATTCTGTTAGAGGCAGTAGCTTCTACCACTGAGATAACCGGAGGAAGTAAAGCAGAATCCTGTTTTGTGAGAACAGATGATTCTAAGACAGGAATAATCAGTTCGGCTTTGTTTACAGCCAGGTTCTTGTCTGTGCCCGGAATATTTTGGCGAAGGTTCGCAATGTAAGGCAGTTCTATTTTGGTGACTAAGCCCGAACCCGCCTGCAGATAGGTACGGTTGCCCGCATTGGTAGAAGATAAGCTGCTGGCATTGGTGTTCAAAGACGCTAGTACGGTTCCGGCTCTGTTTGCCTCAATCTGGTTGTAATACCGGTCTGTGAAGAGCAAGGTAGTTGTCTTAGCTATGTTCTTCTTTGACTTGTAATACAGCATCAGGTTGGTGTTGGTAGAAATAGGCAGGAACCCAACAATGCTACCCTGTGGATCAGAACCGTTAGAAGGTACCAGCGCCAAGCCATTGATGGTGCTGATGAATGCATCTCTGCTGGTGGTTTGCGCCAAAGTTTGAAGCACCTCGTTCGCGAAAGTACCGGTAAGCTTTATTCTTACCAGAACAGGAAGCCTCTGCGTAGTGTCAGTGGTGCTTCTGTATGTGGTGTTGGGCCGCGGTGTAAAGGTAATGGAACCAACCGCTGTGTTGTTGTACGTCAATGCCTCATTGATGAAATACGTCTCATCATCTCTGAAGGCTTGGGTAAGCCGATGCACGTTCATGCCTATTGCCTTGGTGGTGTCACCAAAAGCATAGTTATAATCCAGGTTAATGATCAGGGAGTCGGCTCCTTTAGAAACATCAATGGAGTCTGGATGCGTAGGGAAGGAGGTTGGAGCAAACTCGGCGTAGGTTCTGGCGGTTAGGGTTCCAAAAACCGGATCAGAGATTCTACCAACCTGTACCCGCGTGGCACCCAAGCCAATAATGGAGTCTTTCAATAAAACAGTGGAAGCTCTTACTGTAGAAGTGTCTGTATAAGAAGTCCCAATCTGAGTACCCGGTTCCTGCAGTTCCAGGCCAATGGCAGTGGGGTCTTCGCAGGAGGCAAATAGGAAAGAGAAAATAAAGAGTACAGCAGCTGCTTTACTAATTCGCAAGTTCATTATACAAGTTAAAGTAAGAATCCAGAGTGTTTTCGTCTGAGCTAATGGTGTTGATCTGCTTGGTATTGTTATACTCCTGGAACAAGGCGTTTAAGTTGTCACTGAAGTCTTCGTTAGACTTGATCACCATGTCAGCGTACTGCAATCCCATTTTGATGAAAGCCCCAAAATCTCCCGTTCCCAGATTCACCAGCATGTCATCTTCAATGTCCAGCATTTTAGCTTTCTCCAGCAAATCGCCCTCAAACTTGTGGGTGAACTCACTGTTGTAGACAGAGAAAATAGACTTAGAAGTCTTGAAGATAGGATCGTTCTTGTAGGTGCTCTTGAGGTACAACGGAATTAAGCTCGTCATCCAGTCATTACAATGCACAATGTCCGGCGCCCAGCCCAGTTTCTTCACCGTTTCCAGAACACCCTTGCAGAAGAAGATGGCACGCTCATCATTGTCCGGGTAAAACTTGTTGTCTTTGTCCACCAAAACGGACTTGCGGTGGAAATAGTCTTCGTTGTCAATAAAATAAACCTGGAGTTTGGCATTTGGGATAGAGGCCACCTTGATAATCAGGGGCTTCTCCTCTTCGCCTACGGCGATGTTGATGCCCGAAAGGCGAACTACCTCGTGCAAACGGTTCTTGCGCTCGTTGATCAAACCAAACCGAGGCACAAAAATCCTTACTTCCATCCCCCGCTCTTGCATCGCTTGTGGCAACATCCTCAGGAATTCCGCTACTTTTGTGGTTTGCAGAAAGGGATCAATCTCAGTGGCCGCGTATAAGATTCTCAATTTGGACATAGGGTTGGAGTGATTAAATAAAACAAGCAATAGTTATTGCGAGATGCAAAATTAAGCAATTATCGGCTGATTCTCAATTTATTTGAATTAAATCATACCTTTGGCGTCTTTTGGCTACACAATCTTAAATCAGGCAGCCCCCATGTTGCATCTTTCTTCTTTATCTGATATTCGGCAGCACACAGAACAGCTTCGCCAGCAGGGTCAACGCATTGGCTTTGTGCCCACCATGGGTGCCCTGCACGAAGGCCATCTGTCTTTGATAAGAGCGGCCAAAAGCCAGAATGACATCATTGTCTGCAGTGTGTTTGTGAACCCCACGCAGTTCAATAACCAGGACGATTACCGCCTGTACCCACGCTTGCCGGAAAAAGACGCCCAGATGCTGGCCCAGGAAGGGTGTGATGTGCTGTTCACGCCCGTAGCCGAGGAAATGTACCAGCACAAGTCCAAACTTTCCTTTGATTTTGGCGAGTTGGAGCAAGTAATGGAGGGTGCGCACCGTCCGGGTCATTTCAACGGGGTAGCTCTGGTGGTGAGCAAGCTGTTCCATTTGGTAAAACCGCACCAAGCCTTTTTTGGGCAGAAAGACTTGCAGCAGTTCGCCATTATTAAACAGTTGGTGCTGGATCTGAGTTTTGACCTGGATTTGGTGTGTTTTCCCATTATCAGGGAAGAAGACGGTTTGGCCATGTCTTCCCGCAACCGGCGCCTCACGCCAGAACAGCGCGAAGTGGCGCCGCAACTCTACCAAGCCCTGCAATTGCTGCGTACCCAACTGCAAAATTCATCCGTAGCCCAAGCCAAGCAGGAGACCGAAGCGTTTTTAGGCCGTTTTCCGCAAATCAAGCTGGAATACTTGGAGGTAGTGCATGCCCAGACGCTGCAGCCCTTAAATGAAATTTCAGCCGATGTTCCCGTAGCGCTCTGTTTGGCAGCGTTTCTGGGCGAAGTGCGATTGATAGATAATGTTCTGCTGTAACACGCAAGCGCTTTGAAAGGAACCTACGCATCTGCCTGCTTGTATCATAAATAATCTCTAACTTTGTGCGTTTTTAGATTATTTTGATGCAGATTGAAGTTCTTAAATCCAAGATACACCGGGCTAAGGTAACACAGGCCGAGTTGCATTACGTGGGAAGCATTACCATAGACGAAGATCTGTTGGATGCGGCGAACATGGTTCCCCATGAGAAAGTGACCATTGTGAATGTAAACAATGGCGAACGGTTCGAGACCTACATTATAAAAGGGGAGCGGGGCAGCGGCATGATCTGCCTGAATGGCCCAGCCGCCCGTAAGGTGCAGGTAGGGGATATCATCATCATTATTTCCTACGCCCTCATCAACTTCGCGGATGCCCGCAGCCACGAACCCACTGTTATTTTCCCAGACCAGCACAACCGGCTTGTATAAGCTTTGCCCGGCATGAAGAAAGCCTTAAACGTACTCAAGTACCTGCTCCTGTTAGCGGTTTCGGTTTTCTTGATGGCCTATGCCTTGCGTAGTATCAACTTTTCGGCGGTGAAGGCGGAACTTGACCAGGCTAATTATACCTGGATTGTGATTACGCTGCTTGTCTCGATGGCCGGGTATGTGAGCCGGGCCATTCGCTGGCGCATGCAGTACCTCCCGCTAGGGTATAAACCAGACACGCGGCAGGCGTACCATGCCCTTATGGTGGGTTACCTGGCCAATGTGGTGTTACCGCGGGCCGGAGAGGTAATCAGGTGCACCTTGCTGAGGCGTTCAGCCAATGTGCCGGTAAACGTTTCGCTAGGTACGGTAATTACCGAACGGGTCATAGACCTGGTGATGCTGCTTCTGTGCATGGGCATTGCCTTGCTGCTGGAGTTTGAGCGCGTGAAAGACCTGTTTCTGGGCATTTTCTCTGAGAAAGTGAATGGCCTTCAGCAGAACTTGCAGACCTTGTATCTGTTGGGGGCAGTGATAGTGGTAGGTACCGCCATCATGGTGTGGTACATCTACAGGAACATTGCTAGGCTTCGGCAGAACGCTCTTTTCAAGAAGATAAGCGGCTTTGTGCGCGGCATCTGGGAAGGAATTTTCAGCATTGGCAAGATGGAGCAGAAAGGGGCTTTCATTTTGCACACCCTCTTTATCTGGGTCACCTATTACCTGGGCAGCTACCTGGCCTTTTTCGCGTTACCGGGTACCGCAGAACTTTCCTGGCAAGCCGGAATGGCTATTTTGGTGGTGGGCGGCATTGGCATGTCGGCGCCGGTGCAGGGAGGCATTGGGGTGTACCATATCTTGGTGCGAACGGCGCTTCTCCTGTATGCCGTGCCTCTGGACAAAGGAATGGCGTATGCCCTCATCACGCATACCACGGGTGCCCTGCTGGTAGTCCTTATGGGCGGCATCAGTCTGGTGGCTAGCCTTAGCCAATCAAAAAAGCGACCGGTCCGGCAAGTCGCGTAGGCTGTTTTCCGCCTGTTTTTCTAGTATCGGCTTAGAAACAGAAACCTGGTTTCTCCGTTTTGTATAAAGGAGCCTATCTTTCCTCATTCGTATATAACCAAATCCTGCCATGCTTCCTTCGCAAGAGAAAATTGTATCACTTTCCCAACTTTTATCTAACGTGGAGCAGTGGCGGGCACAGGGCCAGAAGATTGTGTTCACCAACGGCTGCTTTGATATTGTGCACATAGGGCACGTGGATTATCTGGAAAAGGCACGACTTTTGGGGGACAAACTGGTAGTAGGGCTCAATACAGATCATTCTGTCAGTAAACTGAAGGGGCCTTCCAGGCCATTACAAGACGAAATGTCACGTGCAAGGGTAATGGCATCCTTTTGGTTTACAGATGCTGTAGTGTTGTTTGAGCAGGAAACGCCGCTGGAACTGATCAAAGCCGTACAACCAGACGTATTAGTAAAGGGCGATGATTACACCCTGGAGAATATAGTAGGACATGAGGTGGTACTGGCCAGAGGCGGCGCGGTGAAAACAATTCCACTGGTGAAGGGATATTCCACTTCACAGGTAGTGCAGAAGATTCTGGAAAGCCAATAGTGTTAACCTTTAAAGAGAAAAAGAAATGGGTGGTATTTGGATAATAATGATTGCCATGATGCTGGCCTCGGCGCTGGTCAGCTGGACATTGAAAAGTAAGTTTGAGAAATACTCCAAACTGGGGCTACGGTCTGGGTTAAGTGGCCGTGAGGTGGCGGAGATGATGCTCGCCGACAACGGAATCACAGACGTGCGCGTCATTTCCACGCCGGGCCGTTTAACGGACCACTACAACCCCGCAGACAAGACCGTGAACCTGAGTGAGAGTGTGTATGAAAGCCGAAGCGCGGCCGCGGCGGCCGTAGCAGCCCACGAATGCGGGCACGCGGTGCAGCACGCCAAAGCCTACACCTTCCTGAAATTCCGTTCTGCCATGGTGCCGGCGTTGAGCATTGCCAGCCGGTACATGCAATGGATTCTGCTGATAGGTGTGTTCATGATTCAGTCTACGCCTATTCCCTTAGCCATTGGGGTAGCCATGTTCGCCTTAACCACGCTTTTCAGCTTTATCACGTTGCCGGTTGAATTTGATGCCAGCAAACGCGCTTTGGCCTGGATGGATAACCGCGGCGTAGTGACCACCCAGGAGCACGGCATGGCCAAAGACGCCTTGAAATGGGCCGCTATGACGTACGTAGTAGCCGCTATTGGGTCACTGGCCACCCTGCTTTATTACGCATCCATGCTCATGGGCCGAAGAGACTAAAAACTTTTGAGTCAGTTATATGTAAGAGAGGAGGGCAGAAGCCTTCCTCTTTTTTTATGGCAGGTTTTCGTTTTTTAACCTGAATTCAGAAAAATAGCCGCAAAAAGCTAACATTTGTTAGTTTTGTTCAGAGGTGAAAATAAATAGGCTGCTTGCATACTATATTTTGATTAATTTTGTTTAAAATTTAACACACCACAAGTACTTCTAATTAACGCATTATATGGACTTTAACTTATCAGAAGAACATTTAGCCGTGCAGGAAGCTGCCCGGGACTTTGCCCAGACGGAGCTGCTGCCTGGAGTTATAGAAAGAGACGAGCACCAGAAGTTTCCGGCGGAGCAAATCAAAATGATGGGCCAACTGGGTTTCCTGGGCATGATGGTAGACCCTAAGTACGGCGGCGGCGGCATGGACACCGTTTCCTATGTGCTGGCCATGGAAGAAATCTCCAAAGTAGATGCCTCGGCCTCTGTGGTGATGTCCGTGAACAACTCCCTTGTTTGCTGGGGTCTGGAAAAGTACGGAAATGAGGAACAAAAGCAGAAATACCTACCTCGGTTAGCCACCGGCGAAATTATTGGCGCTTTCTGCCTTTCTGAGCCGGAAGCAGGTTCAGATGCCACCATGCAGCGCACCACCGCCGTTGACATGGGCGACCATTACCTGCTCAACGGCACCAAAAACTGGATCACCAACGGCAGCACGGCTTCTGTTTATATTGTGATCGCGCAAACTAACCCAGAGTTGCGCCACAGAGGCATCAATGCTTTGATTGTGGAAAAAGGAACGCCGGGTTTTGAGATTGGGCCGAAGGAAAACAAACTGGGCATTAGAGGATCAGACACGCACTCCTTGATGTTCACCGATGTGAAAGTGCCCAAAGAGAACCGCATTGGCGAAGACGGGTTCGGGTTCAAGTTTGCCATGTCTACCCTGAACGGCGGCCGCATCGGGATTGCCTCACAGGCTCTGGGAATCGCCTCTGGCGCGTATGAACTGGCCTTGAAGTATTCTAAGGAGCGCAAAGCGTTTGGCGTGCCTATTTCACAGCACCAATCCATTCAGTTCAAGCTAGCCGACATGGCTACTAATATTGACGCGGCCCGTCTGCTTTGCCTGCAAGCCGCCGCCGACAAAGACGCCCACCGCGATTACTCAAAATCTGGGGCCATGGCCAAAGTGTTTGCCTCTAAAGTAGCCATGGAAACCACCGTTGAAGCCGTTCAGATTCATGGCGGGTACGGGTTTGTGAAAGAATATCATGTAGAGCGTTTAATGCGCGATGCCAAAATCACGCAAATTTACGAAGGAACCTCTGAGATTCAGAAAATAGTAATCTCTAGGGAAATACTTAAATAGAAAATTGGTTAAACAACGTTAAAAGGGGAATTTATAGTATATAGTATTTGTCTGTTTATAAATATAGAACTTTATTGTTTGATAACTTAAAAGATAAGTACTAATTTTAAGCCGACAGACAACTTAAAAAATCAACATAAGTTAAAACCTTTTAATAAGTGCCCCTACATGGAAGATTACAATAAAATAATTGAGTCCCTGAAAGTGCGCTACATCAAGTCCAAGAACCTGATGTTACAGCAGCCGCTTACGGTGCGTAACTACTATGACGTTGGAAACAACCTTATCTTAGTGCACAACGGCATTGTCGCTTTCGGAGATGAAAAACAAGTAGCGGAAGAAGGACAATTGCTCTTCATTCCGGGCGGACGGAGTACCAAGCTTTATTATGGCGATACCGAGAGTAGGGTTATCTCCAATGATGACTACATCACTACCAAAGATAAGTTCTTCAAAAGCAACAATGACCTGGATTTGATCGGCGAAGCCGATGACAGCCACAGCTTCGTGAGCTTTGAAGCCAAGGTATTTGACTCTGTGAACTTCTTCACTTCCCTGGAAGTGCCTGCGTTTGTGATTACCAGCAACAAACTGGCTACCCTGGTAATTAAGATTGTAGAGGAAAGCATGCAGGAGTTGCCGGGCAAGGAGCGCATCATTAGCCTGTACACTGAGCAGATGGTGGTTGAACTGATCCGTTACATCTTGAAGAACAAGATGTTTGTGGAGCAGCTGGCTACCAACAGTACCTACTTCAAAGACCCACGCCTCATTGACCTGTTCAACTACATCAAGGAGAACCTGGGTGGCGATTTATCTAACAAAGTACTAAGCAACGTAGCCAACGTGTCTGAAGACTATGTAGGCCAATACTTCAAAATGCTGACTGGTATTAACCCGCAGGATTACATTGAATACCAGCGCATGGAACGTGCCGTATTCTTACTGCGTACTACCAAGAAAAGCATCAGAGAGATTGGGAAAGATGTGGGCTACAAAGACACCGCTTACTTCTGCCGTCGCTTTAAGATGATGTTCGGGATTCCGGCCGGTAAAATGCGCCGTCGTGAGTCTTCTATGAACGTGTAATACAGCACATCATGTGAATGAAGGAAAGGCCCGCTTTTAGCGGGCCTTTCTGTTTTAGGGGTGTTTTGGAAAAAGGAATGCGGAATTACCACCCCGCCTTTCGGGCACCCCTCCTAAAATAGGAGGGGAGTTGTTTCTCGCCCTTATTGGTACAATCACCAACAACTTGCAGTCAGTCAGTCAGTCAGTCAGTCAGTTTTGGGCTCCTTTCCCGAAACCGCCTTTTTGATGGGCTGGATCAGCTAGATGCTGAAAGAGAAATTGGTTTCTTTACGGGGTAGACGACTTTTGCGTAGCCATGCTCGGGCCGTGGCTAAGTCTGCAAACACTTCTGCTTCAAAAGACTGCACCTGGGCGTAAAAAGCATCGGCAGTAGCCTCGGCGAAGGTCTCTGGGTTTACCACCAGCGCATAGTACTGCAAACCGGCCTTCGCGGCCTGCGGAGACCATTCCTCCAAAGTCCATTCCAGGGAGTGGCTCCAGGAGCCTACCATAGCGCGGGTGTCTATGAGCATGGCGTTGTAATCTGCCTCTTCCAAGGCTTTTGTGTAGGCCTCCATTCCAACTCTAACCGTTTCTGGCGTAGAGTAACCTTGCCAGGTAGCCTGAATCCATTGATTATCATGGTCCAGGGAAATGGTGAGGTACACATTGCCAAAAGCATTCACAAGTTCTGATCTCATCACACAGCTGTTTAAATGAAACATGTTGAAAATTAGCGGCAAACCTATGGGGCTGCCAGCAGGAATCTGTTGCCCTTTGGGGGTGTTTCCCAATAACTAGGCCAAAAACGAAAGAGGGCAACAACGTTGGGGAAACGGTAGGCTTTCACAGAGACCAATCACCGGCAGCCTCTGGTTGGTAGATGACCTCCTCAACCTGGTAGGTGAGCAGACCGCTAGGCGTGGGGCAAGCCACTTCCTGCCCTACCTGCCGGCCTAAGATAACGCTGCCCACTGGCGACAAGACGGAGATCTTGCGCGTGGCTAGGTCGGCATCTTTGGGGTAGGCAATAGTGAGTTCCAGTACGGTGTTGCTTTTCTTTTCGCACAGCCGCACCAGCGAGTTCATGGTCACTACATCTACCGGGATCTCTACGGGAGGAATGACCTTGGCCATACGCAGTTCTTTGCACAGGTTTTCTGTGCTGGTAGATGAGCCGACGGTACGTTGTGCCTGCACCAGCAGATGCAGACGCTCATAGTCTTTCTGGGTTAATAGAATTGTATCCATAGGAATATAGGGTTAAGTTTTTTGGATGGAAGCCGCACGCGGGCAGTTGACCTTCCAAACAAGAAGGTAGTGAGCTGAATGCCAGTATAAAGCGGTGCGGGTAAAACGAAGTCGCCCTCAGACGCCTATGTCTCAAACTACTGCAAGAGCAGGTTGAGACATGGGCGCCTGAGGGCAAAAGTGAAGTTGGGCCGGTGTGTCCGGCTTAGCTGATAAAGGCCTTGGGAGCGGTAAAAAAGAAAAGGCAATAGCCGTTCAGGTCATCATGCTGGGAGGCATGATGCGACGCTGCCACCAAACCAAGGAATGGCTGGAGTTGGGTAGGTCGTAGCTGAGTGAAAGACGGCACGGCTTTCTTTTAGGTGATTACCAAAGATAACCTTAAGAAATTGGAATAGAAAGGTTTATAGGGCAACGGCTACTCCTGCGGCAAGACCATATTGAACCGCTGCTTCACCTCGCTTACTTCTGAGATAAACTGGGGACTTTTCTCAATGTGGTTGCCTACTACCAGAATATCGGCCCCGGCTTTCCAGGCAGTTTCGGCTTTCTCCGTCGTGTTCACGCCACCGCCTACTATGATGGGTACGGAAACGGCCTGGCGCACCGCCTGGATCATGGCCGCGCTTACGGGGTACATGGCGCCGCTACCACCGTCTAAATACATGTACTGCAAGCCCAACATCTGGCCCGCCAGCGCGGTACAGGCGGCAATAGAAGGTTTGTCATGCGGAAGAGGGGTAGTGCCGCTCATGTAAGAGGCCGTGGTCTGGCGGCCAGAGTCCACCAGCATGTAGCCGGTAGGGTAAAGCGGGAGGCCACTGCTTTTTAACAAAGGGGCGGCGGCTACGTGCTGGCCAATGAGCAGGTCTGGGTTACGGCCCGAGATGAGGGAAAGCAGCAGCATGCCATCGGCTTGGGCGTCTATGTACAGGCCGCTACTGGGAAACAGAATCACCGGAATGGAGCTGTGCTGCTTAATGTACCCCACAAACGAAGTCTGGTCTGGGTTAGAGATCAGGCTGCCTCCCATGAAAAAGAAATCCACCTCATGCCGGTGGCTCAGGGCCAGAATCTCCTGGCAGCGGGCTACGGTGAGGTGGTCAGGATCCAGGAGCACCGCCAATCGTTTGGGACGGTTGGCGGTGTCATGGGTACTAGAAGTTGGAAAGAGGTTGTGAGGAAGACGGTTGGGCATTCGTGAGATCGTCAGGCGGTAACTGGTAACCAACGGCAGTATTCTCCACTAACAGCGGTTGCGTTGGGTTAGGCTGCGGGGCGGTGGCAGGGCTCTGCAGGTGCTGTTCCACCAATTTGGTGAGGTACACCAGGGCCAAAGCCGCCAACTGCTGCTCCAATATCTTAAATAAATCTGATTGGAAAAACGCTTTGAGCCCAGAAGTTTCCTGTTTGCGCTTTTTGTTTTTGACCCGGCTGTACGCAGCGGCTACGGTGCCGGTAGTAGGGTGGTACACCGCCGGGTAAGAACGTTCAATGGCACTGTAGAGCGGCTCGTCTTCCTCTACCTCCGGAATAGTGGAAATCCAGGCGCGGTCTTCAGCGCTTTTAAACCGGGCCGGGTTCTCCAGCTGATTGCTTTTCCTTTTCTTCTTGGGCTTGCTTGCTTTTCCTCTGCCGAAGGCTCTGCTGAGAAAGTAAATACCCGCCACTACACCACCGGCAATGGCCACGCTTTTGCCAATTTGTTGGGACTGGTCTTTCAGGTCAGTGACATCGCTGAGTAAGGCATTCTTATATTCTTCTTTTTGGCGTTCCAGAAACTCTCTTGGGTCATCAAAAAGCGGATTGGTTAGTTCGCTCATGGCAGCAAATATAGTTAGATGGTTTGATCAGATTCATCGGTCTTGTAAATGGTGTTCCGGAACGCCTTGTCGGCCATACCCTGAAACACCTTCTTGTCCAAGCCTACCAGTAAGATGACCAGCAAGATAAGGTAAAACAGGGTGACTATCCCGAAGCCCCAGAAACGGCTGTCCAGCACGTCGTTCAGCCACATGGCAATAAAGATGTTGAGGAACAGAAGCATCAACAGGCCCACCACCCCCAGCAACACCCCATGAATGGTGCTCACAAAGACGCTTTTCAGTTTGGTTTGCAGATCAAGTTTGACCAGGTCAATGCGGGTATCTATGTACCCCATGAGGTTTGCGATGATGCTGTCGGTTTTACTTTTATCTTCGGTAGCCATGTGTTATCAAGTTGCTAGTGCCTAGTAGATATACGGAACATCAGAAGAAAATATTCCGGAATATGCTTTCTCAGAATTCCATACGGAATAAGACTTCTTACGGATAACTAAAAAGATAAGATACCTGCCGCCGTTTAGCGGCTATTTAAAAGAAAATAAGGCAAAAACACGCCAAGGTGTGCCCACGGGCGAGGGTATCTCGTATTTTTGCAGACAGCCTGGTTTTCCCCCGCATCTTTGAGCAAGAACTACTACCATATTCTGGGAGTCTCCTCCAATGCCTCCGCCGCCGAGATCAAAGCGGCTTACAAGCGCCTGGCTCTCAAATTCCACCCCGATAAAAACCCGAACAACGCCCACGCCGAGGAACGCTTCAAGCAGGTGAACGATGCCTACCAGGTACTTTCCAACCCCCGGCGTCGGGCCGCCTTTGACTTACAGCAGCAGTATGAACTCCATCGGCGGCAAGCCCAAACCTACACCTCTCCGCAAAACGCCCACACCCGCAACCCGGCCGGTTTTCAGGAGCGCCATTACCGCCAGCGCCCCAAGCAGCACACCCATTTCTCTTCGCGCGACCTGCAGATCATACTGGGAACGGTGCTTCTGACGGTGCTTCTGATCATAGGCGTGAACATTGGCTGGAACCAGATAGCCTCTGGCCGCGCTATGGAAAAGGCCCGGGAAGCCGAAAAACAGCGCCTCTGGAAACAAGCCGATGAAGCCTACTCCAGCGCCATTGAGTACAGACCCGCTTTAGAGGAAGCCCGGCTGCGGCGCGGGGCCCTGCGGCTCACGTACCTAAAAAACCCCACCGGGGCCATTGAAGATTATTCTGCCGTGCTGGCCGAAAACGAAGCGCCCCGCGCCGCCTGGTACGCTGCCCGCGGGAAGGGCTACCTGCAAACCAAGGAATACCAGAAAGCCCTCAGAGACTTCACCAAAGCCATTGCGCTAGACACCACCCACGTAGAAGTCTACCTGGACCGAGGCATTGTGCACCTGCAACTGGAAGACAACTGGCCTGCCGCCGTAGCAGATTTAACCCAGTTTCTGCAAAACGCCCCAGATTCAGCGGCCCTTGCCTCAGAAGCATTGCTGTACCGCTCTTTCGCGTACTTCAGAATGCAGGAAGTAGTAAAGGCCTGGCAAGACACCGAGCAGGCGCTCCGGCAAGATTCCCTCAATGCCAAAGCTTTTTACTTACAAGCTAAAATCAGGCAGTCGCAGGGACAGGTGAAGAAAGCCTGTGATCTGCTGGCCAAAGCTGCCAAGCTGGGTTTTCCCCAGGCCCTGGAAGAGATGCAGTACCAGTGCCAGCCCTAGTGTCCGGCGCACCCCAACTCCGCGATTGAAGCGGCTTCCCGCCGTGAGGTTACCTTCCAACTAGAGCATCCCCAACCTACAGATTCGCCCTGTTTCTCCCGCAGTTTTCCCAAAACAATCGTAAAACAGAAGGGTCATTTGGCCGTGGTGCTTTCCTAAGGGATACTTACTATGAATCAGGGAGAAACGCCTGAATATAGATAGAATACACCGCAACTACTTTACCTTTGCCCCAGCACGCATGAAGGAATAGCCAACAGTTAATCATGGTGTTGCTAGCATTTCCCGAAAGGGTACCTGTGACATATAGAAAGGCTGCTGTTCTTGTTTCACCATCTTTGGCCAGGCTGAAGATGGTTGCTGCGCCGAGTTGATTTCCAACTCTTTCACCCCACCATGCTTCTGCTGGCTTTTCTGCAAGCCCGCAGAAAGATGCCACGACTGACGGCCCATCCGGCAAGGGTGGGCGTCCCTCTACGCTGCGGAAGACAGCACCACTGCCTGCCGTGAAATTAACCGCTAAGAAGCCCGGCTTTTTAGTTTTTCCGCTTACTATGATGAAACGCTTACCCCTTTTATTTCTCCCTTTCCTGCTGCTTCTGGTTTCCTGCGAGGAGCTCTTTGAATACCACCCCAACCAAATCAGGCTGAAAAGCGACGAGAAGAACCTGACCGCCCTCCATCTTCAGAGACTGGCCCAACAAACCCCTGCAGATACGCTGCGCATTCTGGTCATGGGCGATACGCAGCGCTTTTATGACGAGACTGTGGCTTTTGTAGAGAAGGCCAATACCTTCCAGAACATAGACTTTGTGATTCACCTGGGTGATATCTCAGACTTTGGTATGTCACGGGAGTTCAGGTGGGTGCATGACATCATGAAAGATCTAAAGTGGCCGTACCTCACCGTCATCGGGAACCATGACATGTTGGGGAATGCCCGCAAGCTGTACGGCCAGATGTACGGGGCCCTGAACTACACCTTTACTTACGGACATGCCAAGTTCGTCTTCCTGGACACCAACAGCCGGGAGTACGGGTTCAACGGCAAGGTGCCTGATCTGGACTGGCTGGGGCAAGAACTGCAACGCAAACCCGATGAGCGTTGGAGCCAAGCCATAGTGGTATCGCACATGCCGCCGTTTGACACAGATTTTGACCCTCAACTAGAAATGCCCTTCCATCAGGTGCTGGCTTCCAGTGCCAATGTAGGGTTGAGTTTGCATGGACACCGGCACAGCTGGCGCTCCGAAACTACCTATGATGATGACATCCTGTACCACGTGACCACCACGGTGAAGGAACGCGGCTTCACGTACCTTAAGGTGTGGGACAAAGGGTATTCAGTAGATCAAATAGCCTACTAGCCATGAAACGCATTGCTATTCTTTTGCTCAGTCTGGGGCTGTTTTTCTACTCTTTTCCTGGTTTCGGCCAAAATCCGGAGAAGGAAAGCTCGCCGTATTACGTTAAAGCCCAATTTGCCGGTGACGTGGGGTTGGTGTCAGGTGGTATTGGCCGCGAATCTTTTAACCGGCGGCTGGAGACGGACCTCTCTCTGGGGTATCTGCCCAAGAAGTTCGGCGGAGACCACATTTTCACTCTGGCGCTCAAGTCTACCCTTTTGCCTTTTAAACCTGTCAAGATCAAGGCGGTAGACTGGTACGCGTTCACTACCGGCATGCAGGTGAGTTACACGTTTGGCGAGGAGTATTTCGCGTCTGAGAAGTTCCTGAGCCGGTACCCTAACAGCTACTATCGGTTCTCTACGGCGTTCAGGCTTTACCTCTTCGCGGGTGGTCAGGTGAACTTTACCCGCGTGCCAAAGCTCCACCGGTTCAGTACGTATTATGAGGCGGGCACCATGGGCGAGTACCTGATTTCCTACATTCAGAATCCGCGGTACCTGAGTCCTAGTAAAATCTTCCATTTGGCGCTGGGTGCGAAGATGCAGCTTTAGGGTCAAGTAAGGTTTTTTGTGAAAGGAAGTTGGGGGTTGATATGATAGGGTTGCGCTGATGCCTTGACTTGGCCGCTTTCTGGGTGGGTAGATGTAGGTGCATGCAGTTTGCTGTTCCCTTGGCTTGTCTGTTTTCTTCGTGGGTGCAAGTGCTGTGTTGTTTCATTTTAAGCGATAAGCGCTCACGGCCGCGAGGCCCCGCCTTCCGCCTTCGCGCTGTGATTTCTCCTTCGTCCACTTCGCTCTCGCTCAGGAACGGTCGAACTCTAGGCGCTCAGCCGAAAGGCTGGAACTTGGGAAAGCGGAGACTTCCCCTTTGAAGGGGGCGAAGGTAGATGTTTACACCTGCCGGTCACACGCATTCCCTTCTCCAATGAACATGGTTCAAGTCTGTGACTTGGACCCACCATGACCGGAAGTTTGCAACTTCCGTGAGGCGAGAGCCTCAAACTGGTATTGCTGAATCACAAACGGTAATCATTGCGCAATATCGCCTCTCAACAGGCCTCGTAGTGTCTGGAGGCCCTGCGTGTGTCTATGCTCGTGTCGTTCTCACCACCATCTTCTTTAAAGCAAGCTGTTTCTTTCCTTTCAGGGATTCACCCAAAGGCTTGTTTGTTTTAGGGCTGTTTTAAGAAAAATAAGGTTAAAATTGGACCGAAGAAAGAAGAAGATTAGATAATGAAACGACGGACAAACCAAGTAGCAAATCCCATCGTTGTAGAACTTGAATCGCTGTTCTAGGTGTGTGGGCGTTTACCTGTGCTTTTAGAAAAGGAGCTTGTAAATAGGAAAAGGTAGCTCATGGATTACGTTTCTAAGCGGCAGATAATAACGGTATTATCAACTTTTACACTAGGAAAACAGCGCAGAAGTAGTGAGAGAATAGTGCCCTAAGGGTGCTGCACCAAAATAAAAAAACTGTATCTTAAGCACTAAAGCAGTCTTTTAGAGCGTAAGAGAGAACAAATAGGCCATGCAGAGATGGAAATAAAAGTGAAGGAGTTCAGCCAATTGCCCCTGACAGATCAAATCAACTATGTGCAAAATACGGGTAGGTACTTACATGCCCGCTTGAAAGGCTGGTGCCACATCAGCTTATACTTTATGGGCTCTTTCTACGCCGAGGTCTGGTTTCTGGAGCATTGCGGCAGCGTGGGCATGGTGCGTACTTTCACCTCGCAGGAGCAATTGGAGCCCTATCTGAAGACTACCTCCATGGACAAACTCGTGCAAGACCTGTTGCACCCCAAAAGCTAACTCAGGTTTCTATCAGCGGGGTTTTCAAACCCAGCCACGTGCCAGCAGAGGTTTTCCCTACTTTATACGCCTGTATTCTTCTTTGTCCCACTCTATACACGCGTACGTCCTGTAAATTGCTTTCCAGTCACTGCTGTAAGGTTCAAAATTGTCGTGCTTCGGCCTGGGTATTGCCTAGGTAGGCACAAACCCTGAAAGCAGCATATTCAGGCAATCCTTTCTGGGCCGTTTTCTGTAAATCAGGCTCAAAACCACTTATTTCTTCTTAGGGCAAGAAGCAATTGGTTCAACTCACAGGAGAGTGATGGTTCTACCTACGCGGCTTGGCTGGGTTTGCTGAAACAATTTGTTTCCAGGGCTTGTACACAGGCAAACTTAACGTAAGTTAGAATCTGAAATCAGCGGAAACGCGCTCCTCCTATAAGAGAGAACCGCCTCCGGGTGCTTTACGCCACAGGGCCGGAAAACCGCAACGCTGCTACCCAGGATTTCTTTAGAAAAGCATACCTGTTTCCATGATCCGTAAGACCACCTACGCCGCGGCCAGAACCGTAGCGCCTGCCATAGAAATACATTTTGCGCAGCATCAGGCCGAGGCCCGGCAACGAGGCGAGTTGAATCTGGCCCCGGTTCCGTCTGTGAAGCTGATAGAAGCGCTCATTGACGTGGCTTTCTGGGCCAGCCTTAGAAAGGAAGAAGGACAATCGCCCAGAATCTCCCTTGCCTTTTTGCCGCCCGAGCAGGCCGGTAGTCCGCTGCTGTTCGCCCAGCGCCTTCCGCTTACCGCCTACAACCTCACCAAACTGGGTCCGGGGGTAGAACGGGCCGGTATTCACCTGGGCGTGTGGTTTGAGAAAGGCGAACTCTACATTTGGGGCACCACCCGCGAGATCCTCAGTTTTTGCTTTGTGCTGGATGTGTCTGAACCGGGTTTGCTGGTGGTCAAGTACCGGCGGACTAGCGGATTTGGGAAGTTCGCGAACGTAGCGGTGCTGAAAGGAGACGTGATCAAGCTCATAGATGAACACAGCGACAGCCTACCCGATTGCCCCGAGGTGCTCACCTCTCTGCTAGGGTTCACCAACCCTTCTACCTGGAACAACTCCGTCAATATTCTGGTGCAGTTGGCCGTTTCTATGCGCGCGCACGGCAATGGCGGCACGTTGCTGGTGGTGCCCACTGGTTCTGATGCCTGGCAAGAATCGGTGGTAAAACCCATGCAATACGCCCTTTCCCCGGCTTTCTCGGCTTTAACTGATCTAATGCAGCAGGAAAAGGAAGACCGCAGCCGAAGTATCTGGCAAGGGGCCCTTCGCCGTGAAATTGACGGCGTAGCGGGCCTTACCGCCATAGACGGCGCCACCGTGATCAATGACCGGCATGAGGTACTCGCCTTCGGGGCCAAGATTGTGCGGTCCTACGGAAACCAACCCGTAGAGCAGATAGTGGTCACCGAACCCGTACTGGGAAACGAGGCCCTTATCATTCACCCCAGCAACAACGGCGGCACCCGGCACCTCTCCGCCGCTCAGTTTGTGCACGACCAGCGCGACGCCACCGCCTTGGTCGCCTCCCAAGACGGCCGCTTCACCATCTTCAGTTGGTCTCCCTGCGAGATGATGGTCCACGCGCACCGGGTAGATACGTTGCTGTTGTAGGTGTTTTGGGGCTGGTTTGCCAAAAGAAGATTGAGAATACAGATATCCTAGTCTATTACAGAACTCAGTTCTTGATGTATGATTGACGTTACATGCGCTATAATCTTGTGGGAGGATAAAGTTCTAGTCACCCAGCGTAGTGAGAAGATGAGTCTTCCATTAAAATGGGAGTTCCCTGGCGGGAAGATTGAGCGGGGCGAAACGGCAGAAAGTTGCCTGCACAGGGAATTGATGGAAGAACTGAACATTCAGGTTGAGATCCTGAGAACGTTAAGTCCGTCCCCGTTTGATTATGGCAAATTCAGTATCAACCTCATTCCCTTTGTGGTAAATCACCTATCCGGAGAAATCATCTTAGCGGAGCACAAGACATGTAAGTGGTTAACAAGAAATGAATTAAAAGATATTGATTGGGCTCCCGCCGATATTCCTATCCTAGAAGAATTCTTAAAATTAAATATATGACCCCAGTAGGGCTTTATGAGCAACTTATCACTAAAATGGTTGCCTCGAAGTTGAATGAATTAGACCGAAACGAATTCTACATTAAAGAAACAACTTTAGATAAAATTGAAGCAGGAAGAGTTCTTTCCCAATATTTGTCTGGAGTAATCAAGCATGCCTTAAACCTGACTTCTGGGGAAGAAAGGATAGAAAAGCAGATAGAGCTTTCAAACAAAATAATTACTCTGCTGCAAAATGAATTACAAGAAGAAGAGTTTGAAGAAGATTTGATTCATACTGAGGCGAAGATTCTTTCCGCGGTCTTCTCCAAGATTGACGCTCGGTTTACTGATTTTGACAGGTACCTCAAAGAGATAACTCCTTATACCAGGTTAACCCAGAGCGAACTCTTTACCGGCAGCAACGCAGGTGTTTCCTTAGAAAGCGAGATAAAGAAGGAGATTCTTTCATCTGATAAAATCTGTTTTCTGGTTTCTTTCATCAAATGGACGGGTATACGAATCTTTGAAAGAGAGTTAGCAGAATTTACCCAGAGAGGCGGTCTGCTTAAAGTGATTACTACCTCCTATATGGGCGCTACGGACCTGAAAGCGGTAGAGTACCTTTCTTCTTTACCTAATGCTGAGATCAAGGTCTCGTACAACACAGACAATGAGAGGCTGCATGCAAAAGCCTACCTTTTCCTCAGAGAGACCGGATTCCATACTGGTTATATTGGTTCTTCTAACCTCTCACGTTCTGCGTTGACCAACGGGTTAGAGTGGAACCTGAAAGTTACCACCAAAGAGGTAGGGCATATTATTGATAAGTTTCAGAAAACCTTTGACACCTATTGGCAGGACAAAGAGTTTGAGCTCTTTGACAAGGCACGGGACGTGGAAAAGTTGAAAGGTGCTCTCAAAAAAGAAAAGCACACGGAGAGAGGTAACCCGGCCGCCTACTTTGATATCAAGCCATTTCCGTTTCAGGAAGAGATTCTAGAAAAGTTAGAGGTAGAGAGAATGGTTCATAACCGGCACAAGAACTTGATAGTAGCTGCCACCGGAACTGGTAAAACTGTTATCTCCGCATTTGACTTTAAGAACTTCAAGAGAAATCATCCCAATGCAAAGCTTTTATTTGTAGCACACAGGAAAGAGATTTTGCAACAAGCCCAAGCTACGTTCCAGGGAATTCTAAGAGAGAACAACTTCGGAGACTTGTGGCTAGACGGCATAGAGCCAGAAAGCTATGATGTTGTTTTTGCCTCTGTGCAGACGCTAAATAATCGGCTAGGATCTTTAAGCCTTTCCGCCGGTTTTTATGATTTCATCATTATAGATGAAGTGCACCACATTGCTGCTTCAAGTTACCGACCCATTCTAAACTATTTCAAGCCGAAGGTTCTGTTGGGGTTAACTGCTACCCCAGAAAGAATGGATGGGGAAGATATCTTAAAAGACTTCTGCAATACCATTGCTGCCGAGATAAGATTACCTGAAGCATTAAACAGAAAGCTGCTTTGCCCATTTCAATATTTCGGTGTTTCTGATAGTGTTGACCTATCAGGTGCAGAATGGAGAAATGGCCGATACCTACCTGGTGAACTGTCTAGAATCTATACCCAAAATGACAGAAGAGTAGGAGAGATACTTGCTAATCTAGAGAAATACTTAAGGGATATTCATGATGTAAGAGCGCTTGGTTTCTGTATCACCCAGGAGCACGCCCAATACATGGCCGAGAAATTTACCCTTGCTGGCCTAAAGGCAGACTACCTGGTGAGTTCTAGAAATGGAGAGCGTGAGACGCTTAGGGTCAAATTCGCTAAGAAGGAAATCAATTATCTTTTTGTGGTAGACATCTTCAATGAGGGGATAGATATTCCGGAGGTGGATACGGTTCTGTTTCTGCGGCCCACTGAAAGTTTAACCGTTTTCTTGCAACAACTAGGTAGAGGATTGCGGCTGGCAGAAAACAAAGATTGCTTGACGGTTCTAGACTTTGTAGGAAACGCACGTCCAGAGTATGATTTCGAAGGGAAGTTCAGGGCCTTGGTAGGTAAAACGAATACCTCTACTCAGAAAGAGATAGAAGATGATTTTCCGCACCTACCGCTAGGTTGCACCATCATTTTAGAAAAGAAGGCGAAAAACGTGATTCTTGAGAACATCAAGAAAGCAACGTCGGTGAACAGAAATCAACTGATTATCAAAATCAGGAATTATAAACACCAGACAAGCCTACCACTCACCTTGAAGAACTTTTCAGAGTTCTACCATATTCCGCTTCCTGCTATCTACAAAAGCGCTAATTGGAAAAGGCTTTGCGCACTGGCAGGGCAGATGGAAAATTACTCTGCCACCAATGAAGCTGAGGTGTATAGAGCCATAAGTAAGAAATGGCTTGCCTGTAGCTCAAGTTCCTACTTCCAGTTTGTCTTAGCCTTAGCAAAGAAGGGGTTTGAGGTAGAAATGGAGAACCTATCAGAAGCTGAAAAGGCGATGTGCTTAATGCTGCATTATGATGTGTGGCAAAATGCTGGAGGGTTTAATTCCTTGGAAGAAAGTATCAGGTCTATTGGTCAGAGCAAAATCTTAGTGGAGGAAATTGTTGAAGTCCTTGAGTTGCTAGAAGATAGAGTTGATTTCCTTGAAAGAAATATTCATCTTCCTTATGACCAGCCTCTAAAAGTGCATAGCCGCTATACAAAAGACCAAATTCTTGCCGGCTTCGGCTTTCATACTTTTGAGAAGAAATGTCCTTCCAGAGAAGGGGTATTAGTTTCTCCCGAGAAAAACACAGAGTTACTTTTTATCACGCTTAACAAGTCTGAAAAGGATTTTTCACCTACCACCCTGTATGAAGATTTTGCCATTAGTGAGAACCTCTTTCATTGGCAATCTCAAAATGCGGTAAGCCCCGACAGAGGGAAAGGCTTGAGTTACATCTATCATAAAGAACAAGGGAAAAAGATTCTGCTCTTTGTAAGGGAACGGAACGAGGATGAATATGGAAGCACAATGGGGTTTGTTTTCATTGGAGAAGGCAACCTTGCGGAACACTACGGTTCCAAGCCCATGAGCATCAAATGGGAGCTGAATGAACCCATGCCTCCGTTCCTTTGGAAGGATTCAGCGAAGATGGCGGTCGGTTAAGATCAAGGTAGGTTCATCCCTTAAAAACCATCTCCCGGTGCCAAGCCAAATTCTCAACCGCTGGATAGTGAATTGCCCCAAATGGTAAATTCAAGCGCTTTCCTTCCAGTTTTCTCAAAGCATAGGCATTCCCCTCATCTTCGGCAATAGCGGGAGAAACCACTACTTTCAACTGCGCGTCTACGGTAATCAAGCCCCGGTCGAAAGCGCGGTGCAGGTTCGGGCACAAGGCCAGGCCGTTGGTAACGCGGTCATCATTGCTTCGGCTGAAGGGCACAATATGGCAGGCATCTACCATAGAAAAGCCGTGGTTAGAAATAAGACGCATACCGGTAATGCAGCAAGTGAAGTTATAGACCTGCGGCACCAGTTTCTTGAACAAGCCACCGCGTACAAACTGCTGTTCTTCATCAGGGGCAACTTGGGGAATGGTATAGGTGGCCGCGCTTTCGTTTAAGATATAATCCTCCAAGTCGCGGAGATAACCACCCTCGTTTTTAGACTCTTGGTACACGTGCGCTTTAGCAGGAAAATAGCGGTTTAAGAGCGCTTTTTTCAGAATGGTCCGGGTTTCGGGAGCCTGAAGAAGTGCGTACAGGTCATCGGCTAGGTAAGCGAAGTCCACCAAACCATTCAGCACCTGAAAGCTTTTGACGTGGGCATTCAATTCTTTACCCGGTAATGTCTGAACAAACCAGAAACCCTCGCTGGCCAGGTAGTAAAAAGGCAGAAAGAAGTCAGGGTTATGGCCCGTGGTAACCAGCAGGGCGAAGTTCTCTTTGAAAACGCCTACCAATTCTGGAGTGATAAAGATCTTATTTTCAAGCAACTCGCCTTTCTCAAACTGCTCCATGATACTCAACAGCAAGATGGGCTTGTGTGGGGCCGGACCGTACTTGGTCACGCCCTGGCGTAAGCGGGTAACCTTCTGGAGATAAAAGGTAAGGCTGTCTGGAGGCGCAGGCATTGGCAGGAACGTTGATTTTACTTAACGAGTAAAGGAAGAATGCTTAGGTGTTTATTGCCAATTAGTCTAAAAGTAAACCTAAACAGACGGTTCTATAGGAAGATCATCTTTCCAAAGGTAGAGGGTGCTACTCATTATCAAAGCTCTTTCCCATCTGAAATATTTCAGTTCCGCTATGAAACAATTCAAGAATAAAAAGCTACCTTAAAGTAGAACAACACTGGTTCAAGGTTTTTAGCTGGCCTATGAACGATGGGGTACGATTTTGCATCACTTTACGGAAAAGACAATGGAAACAACAGACTCATTAGTGGCACCTATGCCGGGAGCCGAGCACCGCAGCGTGGGCGGGGTTCAAATGGACTTTGTGAAGGCCGGAGAAGCGCGAGTGAAACGGGTGATTTATCCGGTCGGGTTCCGGTGGTCTACCCACCTGAAGCAGATTGTAGGCACTGATCTCTGCATGCACGCGCACCTGGGTTTTCTGGCCAAAGGGCATCTCCAAATCCAATACGCCGATGGCATCTTGCAGGACCTCGTAGCGCCGCAGGTAGTGGCCATTGAACCCGGGCACGACGGCTGGGTAGTAGGAGAGGAGCCCGCCGTTTTGATTGAGTTCGATTTCGAGAAAGACACCCTCAGCCGCTTAGGAATGGAAACCTTCCACCACCATCGGCTTTTACCAAAGGCCGAGTAACCGTTTGTCTGTTCCTTTCCTAAGATGATGTCTTTGGCAATAAAGCAGCATCGCTAACCATAATCAGCGCGTTTTCAGGCTCATTTTCACAAAACACCCTCCAAACAGCAATCCCGCTCCAGATAATGTAGCGGGATTGCTGTTTTCTGCTAGTGGTGGTGATTGGAATCGGACCAACGGCACAAGGATTTTCAGTCCTTTGCTCTACCAACTGAAATGTTCAGCTAAAGCTTTCCGAAGGTAGTTTACTCTCTTTGTAAGGCAAGGCGCGTCAATAGGTGAGACAACCGACCGTCAATCTTCATTCTTTAACTTTAACTACTGCGGAGTATGCTATACAAGGCATCATTGATAAAGATGTTCTCCTTGCCAATTGTTTTCATAGAAAGGACCCCTGTTTGCTGAAGGGCTTTTAAGTACCTGGAAGCGGCTTTCCGTTCTATTCCTAGACCTTGTGAGATATATTCAATCTTGGTATACGGGTGCACAAAAAGCTGCTCTATCAAATCTTTGGAGTAGATTTTTGGTGCTTCCTGTTTCACTTTCTGCTGTATTTCCTCAAATAACAGATGAATAGCGTTGATTTGCTTAATGGTTTGCCGGGCAGTTTTCTCTGTGGCCTGTAACATGAACAGAATCCAAGCCTCCCAATTCTCCTTTGTTCTTACCTCCTGCAGCAGCCTGTAATACGCTGCTTTATGGGCGATGATATAGCTACTTAGGAAGAGGATAGGAATATCTAACTGTTGATGCAGGATAAGATAGAGCACGTTCAGAATCCTGCCGGTTCTTCCGTTGCCATCATAGAACGGATGAATACTCTCAAATTGATAGTGTTGGATGGCCATTCTAATGAAAGGCGAGATTTCTTCAGGCTCTTCATTGAGATATTCTTCCAGGTTACGCATCAGTTTGGTGAGTGCTTCTCTGTCATCGGGTGGGGTATAGATGGTGATTCCGGTAGCGTCGTTTTTAAGGGCGGTGCCCGGAAGTTGACGGGTGCCAGCCTCATTTTCGTCTAACAGCGCCTGTATGCGGCAAATGCTGTTGGTGTTCAGAAAGCCTCGTTCCTTTATTTCCTGAAAGCCATGTAACAGCGCTTCGCGGTACCGCAGTACTTCTTTAGTGGCTGGGTCTGGTTGTATTGATGTGGCCGCCATGGCTTGGTAAAGCCTATCATGGGTTGTAATGATGTTCTCTATCTCCGAACTGGCCTGCGCCTCTTTTAAGACAATAGCATTGATAAGGATTCCTTGGTTTGGCAATGTTTTGGCCAGTCCTTTCAGTTCTGCCACTGCTACTGCCGCCTTGCTCTCTTGCTTTAAGATGGCAATTGACTCTATCTGCTCAGTAGGAGGGGGTAATAAAGGTAAATGGTTATAAGGCTTGTCTACCTCTAAATCCTTAATGGTATTTGTCATGGGACAAAAATAGCAAAAATGGTACATGAATCACAGAACGTGTCCCATGATGGGACACGTCCTGTGATTCATGTACCATCATGGGACAACTAGGAATAAGACCTTCCGCTGCTATGGTTTTTTTCTAAACCGGTGCTGTAGCTGTTTCAGGCCTCTTTCTCCCAAAAACACCCCAAAAACAAAAATCCCACTCCATTATCTGAAGCGGGATTCTCTTTTCTGCTGGTGGTGATGATTGGAATCGAACCAACGACACAAGGATTTTCAGTCCTTTGCTCTACCAACTGAGCTACATCACCAGCACCTTTTTAGGAACCTTTCCGGAGGTGTTTCGCTGCCGTTCTGGTTAAAAAGTATGCAAATGTAAGGAGCCTGCGCGGATTTGCAAAACTTAAAGCAAAAAAATCTTTTATGCCCTTTTCAGAATACTTTGTTAAATTCGTTCGTAGTACAAGCAGTTTCCATCACTAAACTTCCCTTCTGTGATCAGTAATATTGCCTTTTTAATCGTGGCGGTGCTAGGTATCGGTCTGTTTGTGTGGCAGATCCGTAAAATTGTCCGCAATATAAACATGGGGCGTGACAAGGAGATTTCCGGTAACGTTTCAGAGCGAATCAAGACCCTTTTATTGGTGGCATTTGGCCAACAAAAAATGTTTAAGCGGCCCTTGCCCGCCGTGTTGCACCTGTTTGTGTACATCGGGTTTCTGGTCATTAACGTGGAATTGATTGAGATTCTGATTGACGGCGTCTTCGGAACGCACCGCATCCTGGGCGTACTGGGGCCAGTGTACAGCGTGCTAATGGCCATCAATGAGGTATTGGGGCTGCTGGTGATCATCGCCTGCGTCATCTTCCTGGCCCGCCGTAACCTCACCAAGGTGCCACGCCTCACCCGCGGAGCCGAAATGCGAGCCTGGCCGAAGATGGATGCCAACGTGATTCTGGTCACCGAGATCGTGCTCATGTTGGCCTTGTTCGCCTTCAACATTGCAGACCAGAAACTGGCGCAACTAAGCGGGCATCAACTGCCGGGGGCTTTCCCAGTGAGTGGCCTAATGGTAGACCTGTTCGGGAGCGATGTGAGTACCTTGACTGTGATTGCCGGTATTGGCTGGTGGGTGCACATTCTGGGTATTCTGGCCTTTATGAACTACCTGCCCAGCTCCAAGCACTTCCACATCATTACGTCTTTCCCCAACGTGTACTACTCCAAACTGGAGCCGAAGGGCCAGTTCAGCAACGTGGAAAGCATCACGCACGAAATCAAAGCCATGCTGGACCCCAGCTACGTAGTGCCACCCGCGCCCGAAGGTGCCGACCCGCAGAAGTTTGGCGCCAAAGACGTGGAAGATCTTACCTGGAAACAGCTCCTGGACTCCTACACCTGTACCGAGTGCGGCCGCTGTACCAGCGTATGCCCGGCCAACCTAACGGGCAAGCTGCTGTCGCCGCGTAAGATTGTGATGGACACCCGTGACCGGATGGAGGAGAAAGGCGAATCGCCGCTCATCTTCGCGCCCGCCAATTACAAAGAAGAATCTGAGCGCGTAAAGGTAACCGAAGAAAAAACGCTGTTACGCGGCTATGTAACGCCTGAGGAGCTGTGGGCCTGTACTACCTGCAACGCCTGCGTAGAGTCCTGCCCGGTGAACATCAACCAACTGTCTACCATCATTGACCTGCGCCGCTATCTGGTGCTGGAAGAATCGGCGGCACCGGCCTCTCTGAATACCATGTTCAACAACATTGAGAACAACGGCGCGCCGTGGGCCTTCTCGCCTAGCGACCGCTTCAACTGGGCCGATGATTTGTACACCGTTTCCAAAAACTAGCCCTAAAACAAAATCTTAGCTAACAAGCATTAGCTTTTGTGCGGCATGCCGAATAAATTGCATAGGAGCACATTAACTAATTAGCACCTTACCCTAGATGGCAGAGAAAAAACAGATACAAGTACCCGTCATGGCCGACCTGGCCGCACGTGGCGAAACCCCCGAAGTATTGTTCTGGGTGGGCTGCGCCGGTGCCTTTGACGACCGCTATAAAAACGTTACCCGTGCTTTCGTGCGCATCCTGGAGCACGTAGGCACCAAATACGCCGTATTGGGCATGGAAGAAACTTGCACCGGTGATCCTGCTAAGCGTGCCGGCAACGAGTTCCTGTTCCAGATGCAAGCCATGACCAACATCGCTACACTGGACGGCTACGGCATTAAAACCATTGTGACGGCCTGTCCGCACTGCTTCAATACCATCAAGAACGAGTACCCAGCGCTGGGCGGAAACTATGAGGTCATTCACCACTCCACGTTTTTGCAGAACCTCATCAACGAAGGCAAAGTGAAGATTGCCGGGGGCGGCGAGTTCAAAGGCAAACGCATCACCTTCCATGACTCCTGCTACCTGGGTCGCGCCAACAACATCTACGAGGCACCCCGTGAGGTATTAGCTGCTCTGGACGCTGACCTGGTGGAAATGAAACGCAGCCGCGCCAACGGCCTGTGCTGCGGGGCCGGTGGTGCCCAGATGTGGAAAGAACCGGAACCCGGCAACAAAGACATCAACGTAGAGCGCGCCGAGGAAGCCATTGGCACTGGAGCCACCATCATCGCCAGCGCCTGCCCGTTCTGCATGACCATGATGGCCGATGGTGTGAAAAGCCAGAACAAAGAAGACTCCGTTCAAGTATTTGATATAGCCGAACTCATTGCCCAAGCTGAAGGCATTAATGCGTAGTTTGAGTACCAAGTAGCGCGTATCAGGTAGCACGATTAGTAAGCAAAAGCGTTTCAAGGCAGTTTTCAGAAAGCAGGCTTGAAGCGCTTCCATTACATCCATGCACATCCATGCTTCAAGTTTGTAACTTGGAGCTTTTATTGCCGCAAGTTTGCAACTTGCGTATTCCACAAGAGAGATTCGGAAGTTACAAACTTCCATCATGAAAGCCACAAGTTATAAACTTGCGGCATGTGTAGAGGGCATAGATAGAGTGAGGAAGCAATGTGTTTTTGGCCTGAATTTCAGAAAACAGCCTCTAAACGCAGATTACCAGATGTGCTTTCGTGCCGTTCTTAACGTATGGAGTAATTAGCACATCAGCACATTACCATATTAGCAGATTACCAAAATGTACGTTCCTTTTGAACAATTGCCGCCGTATAGCCGGCTGTGGGTGTACCAGATCAACCGTCCGCTTACCTTAGAGGAGGAGGCACGCATGAACCAGCTGTTGCAGGATTTCGTAACGGAGTGGAGTAGCCACGGCCGCGATTTGCAGGCATCTTTTACCATCAAGGAACGCCACTTTCTGTTTCTGGCCACCAATGAAGAAGTGGCCTCGGCCAGTGGGTGTTCCATAGATAAATCAGTCGCTTTCATAAGGCAATTAGAGCAGGATTTTAACGTTCAATTATTTGACCGTACCCAGTTGGCGTTCAGCCAGGAAGACAGGGTGCAGTTAGTGCCCATGGCGAAGATAAAAGCCGAGGTTGCGGCCGGAACATTATCGCCTGATTCGCTTTATTTTGATACCTTGATACCCACGGTGGGGGCGCTCCAGCAACAGTGGCCCAAACCGGCAAAAGATACTTGGCTGGCTCGGTACTTTCAGAGCCAATAACACGTGTAAATGCACATGATGCGACAGAACAGAACCCTTGTACTAGGAGTGGCCTTGTCTTTGGCAGTGGCGGCTTGCGGGCCTTTCCAGAGCTCCGTGCAAAAAGGCAACAAAAGCTTCGGCAAAGAAGAATACCAGCCCGCCATAGAGCACTACCAGGCCGCTTTGAAAAAAGGCCGGACCGGGGCAGAGGTGAACTTCAAGTTAGCCGAGGCGTACCGGCTCTCTAACCGTCTGCCGCAGGCCGAAGAGTTCTACAAAGCCGCCCTAGACGCCCGCAAAACCGAGGAAACCATGTTCCGGTATGGCATGGCGCTCAAGGCGAACGGCAAATACGAAGAAGCCGCCACCCAGTTGCAAAGCTACCTGGCGGTGGCCTCTAACAAGACGTTCATCAAACTGGCGCAGCAGGAGGTGAACAACCTGAAGCAGGTAGCCAGCATCATCAATACGCCTACTTACAAGATTGTACGGCCGGTTCCCGCTGCCAACACCGCTGCTTCTGAGTTTTCGCCCGTAATCCTGAACAACGAGGTCATTTTCTCGTCCACCCGTGAAGATATCAAGTACAAAGGCAACGGCGAAGGCTTCCTGAATCTGTACGTGGTGCCCGTAGCCGATACCGGAATGGTCGCTGCTCCTTCGGTAAGGCCTTTTGCGGCGGCTTTAAATGCCCCGGAAGTGCACGATGCTTCTCCCGCTTTCACTAACGAGGGTCGTACCATGGTCTTTGCTAGAAGCAACACTGGCAAGAAGAGCGGAACCGCCAACGTGGACCTGTACATTTCGCAATACAAAACCGGAGAATGGTCAGAGCCACGTCTGGCCAGTTTCAATGACCCGGTAGCCTGGGATTCTTCGCCCGCGTTCTCGCCAGATGGTCGCACGTTGTACTTTTCCTCTGACCGCCGGGGCGGGCAAGGCGGCCGCGATATCTGGATGACCACCTTAGATGCCGGCGGGCGTTTCTCCCGTCCGGTGAACCTGGGCCCTACCATCAACACGCCGGGGAATGAGTCCTTCCCGTACGTGGCGGCAGACAGCACCTTGTACATTGCCTCAGACGGTCACCCGGGCTTAGGCGGCTTGGATGTCTTCCGCATCAGCGGAGATTCAGTGATTAACATGGGTACGCCCATCAACTCCGTAGGCGATGATTTCTCTATCCTGCTTACTGGCGAAGACCAGGGCTTTTTTGCCTCTAACCGCGCCGGTGGCCAGGGCGGCGATGATATCTATTCCTTCGTGAAACGCCAGCCTAAGCTGGTTAACTTCTTCGTAGACGGCCGCGTGCTGGAGCGCAACGAAACCACCAACACTACCACGCCCATGGCGAACGTGCGGGTTACCCTGCAGAATGCCGAAGGTGTGAAAGTCACCGAAGCCACCGCCGATGCCCGCGGAAACTTCACCTTCAAACTGGATTCTGCCAGCGTGTATTCTGTGATTGCGGAGCGAACCGGCTACTTTGCGGCCCGTCAGCCCGTAGTTACCCAAGGCAAAACGCCGCCGCAAAGCGAATTAACGCAGCCAGTCACCGACATCCGTTTGACAACCACGCTCACGCTTTCCAAGATTGTGCGCAACAGAGCCATTGTGGTAGAGAATATCTTCTATGACTATGACAAAGCCGATATCCGGCCAGATGCGGCCGTGGAGCTGGACAAATTGGTGCAGACGCTAAGAGATAACCCGGCTATTACCATTGAGCTGAGTTCGCATACAGACAGCAGGGGCGTAGATATCTACAACCAGGACCTGTCGCAACGCCGGGCCCAGAGTGCCGTGGACTACATCATCTCCAAAGGCATAGATGCCAAACGCATTACGGCCCGTGGTTACGGCGAGTCCAGACCAGTGGTACGTAACGCCCGCACCGAGGCCCAGCATCAACGCAACCGCCGCACTGAGTTCACGGTAACCCGCATTGACGAACAGCCATAAGTGAACAGCTGGCGATTACTACTCAATTTGAAATACCAAAAGAAAAGCCTCTCATAACCGGGAGGCTTTCTTATTTTTGCCCTGCAATGGGCAGCACTATGTTTTAGGGCTGTTTTTGTAAAACGAAGCCCCAAACGGCTTTTTACCTCAATCACTACCACCATGGAAAACCGGTATTTGCAGCGCGGCGTCTCCGCCTCTAAAGAAGATGTGCACAACGCCATTAAGAACATAGACAAAGGCTTGTTTCCGAAAGCGTTTTGCAAAATCATTCCAGACCTGTTGGTGGGTGACCCCGAGTTCTGCAACATCATGCACGCCGATGGCGCCGGCACCAAATCTGCGTTGGCCTACCTTTACTGGCGCGAAACCGGTGATCTTTCCGTCTGGAAAGGTATTGCCCAAGACGCCATCGTGATGAATACTGATGATTTGCTCTGCGTAGGCGCTACCGATAACATTCTGCTGTCTTCCACCATTGGCCGGAACAAGAACCTGGTGCCCGGTGAGGTGATTGCCGCCATCATTAACGGTACCGAGGAAGTTCTGCAAATGCTCCGCGACAACGGCATTGGCATTTACAGCACCGGCGGCGAGACCGCCGATGTAGGCGACCTGGTACGCACCATCATTGTGGACAGCACCGTCACGGCCCGAATGAAACGCTCTGACGTGATCTCCAACCATACCATTCAGCCCGGCGATGTGATTGTGGGTTTCTCGTCCTATGGCCAAACCACCTACGAAACCGAGTACAACGGCGGCATGGGCAGCAACGGCCTCACTTCGGCCCGCCATGATGTGTTCGCCAATTACTTGGCCAAGAATTACCCAGAGAGCTTTGACCCGGCCGTACCTTCTGACTTGGTGTACTCTGGCTCTTGCAACCTAACCGATGTGAACGAGGAAACTAGCTTAACCGTGGGCAAACTGGTGTTGTCGCCCACCAGAACCTATGCGCCGTTGGTACAGGCCATTTTGAAAGATTACAGAAGCCAGTTGCACGGCATGGTGCATTGCAGCGGAGGGGCGCAAACCAAGGTGCTGCATTTCACGGAGAAGGTACACATCATCAAAGACAACTTATTGCCAGTGCCACCGCTGTTCCGGCTTATTCAGGAGCAGAGCAACACTAGTTGGCAGGAAATGTACAAAGTCTTCAACATGGGCCACCGCCTGGAACTGTACGTGCCCGAAGCCATTGCGCAGGATTTGATTAGTATCAGTCAATCTTTCAACCTGGAGGCGCAGGTAATTGGCCGGGTAGAGGCCAGCGAGAAGAACGAACTCACCATCCAGAGTCCGTACGGCCAATATCATTACGAGGGATAAGCCTCCAAATAACAGAACGCATAAAAAGAAATCCTTTCCGGTTAGGGGTTGTTTTCCTGAAAACAGTCTCTAACCGGAAAGGATTTCTTTTTGCTATATAGGTTTGGCACACTATTGGATTCAGGCCTTTGTGTCTCTAAATCACTACTACTATGAAACGTCTCTACTTTCTGCCTTTTCTTTTGCTCTGCCTGGTGGAAGCTTTGCACGCCCAGCCTAACTTAGACGCCGCCCTGCTAGTGGAAACCCAGCGTGGCGAGTATTTCCATTTGACCATTGGTGGTAAATTGATCAATCCGGTGCCGTATGCTAGGGTAGCGGTAAGTGATTTACCCGCAGGCCGGCATATCCTGCACGTGCGGGTGTTGGGCAGAAGCCGGAGGGCCCAGAACATTACCGCTGAGGTGATCTTGCAGCATGGTTTTGAGAGTGTGTACGTGTTGGCGCCCACCGTGCCGGGCCGGGCTTTCCCGTTGGTGTTACGCAAAGTGGAGGATGTGCCGTTGTCCCAGCCCGCGCCGCCTGCTCCCGGAAATGACATCTGCCGCTACGTGATGGAAAAGCCCGATGTAGACCGGGTGTTGCGGTTCATGAAGGAAGAAGGCTTTGACGACCGAAGGCTGGAAATCGCTAAGGGTGAAATAAAACTGGCCGGAGGCCTCATGACCGAAGACCTGTATTTGCTCATGAAAGCGCTCAGTTTTGAAGATCGCAGAGTGCAACTGGCCAAATTCGCGTATGAGTATGTGTGTGACCGCCAGCGGTTCAGCCGTGTGCTGGATGCCCTGGAGTTCAGCAGCAGTAAACGTGAGTTGCAAGACTTTCTCTATAAGCAATAGCGTGGTATTAGGCAGAAAGGGGGGTAAAGCAAAGTGGAAGTTTTCCCGTTCGGGAGAAGGCCCGTAAACCAAAAGAGGCTCCGCTTATACAAGCGGAGCCTCTTTCTTGAAAGGTGATCAGGTTCTAACGCAGGCGGTCCATAGAACGCACCAAGTCTTCATCGCGCTTGATAAAGCGGTTGGCCAATACGTTCATTAATAAACCGAAAGCCGGTAAGTAGAAACCAGAAAGGTATTCGCCCTGGGTTTGGGTTTTAACCATGTCTTCGCCCACGTAAGAAGAAAAATAGAAAGCGCAACCCATGAGAGCGGCCATTACCAAGGAGTTCAGCAAGCCCAGTTTCATTTGGGTAAGGCGGCTCTTGTACTGGAAAATTTCATATAACGCAATCAACGCGGCCACACCAGCCAGAATAGCGATGAAGATGGTGCTCTTGGAGGCAGCGTCTGCCCCTCCGTTTACGGGTGCTAATGAAAAAGCGGTTAAGGCATATTCCTGACCATTGGCGGGATTGGTTTTTGCCCAGATAGGCAAAAAGAACATGGCCACCATGGCAATCACAATCAGCAACAGGAAAACGCTCTGGACTCTCTGTATCATAAATTTGGTTTGGTTTCGGTTTTACTGCAAAACTACACAAAACTTGTTAATCAGATAAGGGACGCCCCAGAATCATAGCATCTCTCTTCTGACACGCGCTCTTTTCTTCAGCGAAGGTAACATACGCCAAAGGTAGAATTTAGGGAATCAGAGTATCAGTAGCTTATAAAATATTAAAACAAGAGATGGGTTTTCTGCCTGTTTTGGCACAAACGTTGCAAAAGCAATGGTAAATACAAAAGCCTGAAATATGAAACGATTGGTCCTGTTCAGTTTGGTGAGTTTGGTGTTGTGGGGGAATGAAGTAGCTTCGGCGCAGCCGATGGAAAAGAACCCGGTGATGGAAGCCCGTATGAAACAAGCTTCCAAAGCAGAAAAGCAACGCGCCAAAGCACTAGCCAAGGCTGCCCGCCAAGATGCTGCTTACCAGCAGGAAACCGCGAAAGCCAAGGGAAAATACGAACGCGACCAAATCAACCTGAAAGAAGAATATAACCGCCGCCAGCACAAGCTACATGATAAGTATGCGAAGTCTAACGCTTCTGGTTTTGAGCAGGAAGTAGCCCACCTGAAAGCCGAGTACGAGCAGGACAGACAGCAGTTGCAGGAACGCTATGAGCGGAAGCGTGACCAACGGCAAGCAGCCTGGCAGTCGCAGAGAAGTTCGGTTTCTTTGGTGAGTCTGTAAAAAGTGCCTTAAAACATAATCCATCCGTCAGCCAGAGCGGCCTCTTTCTAAGGGGCCGTTTTTTTTGTGCGGATGGTGTTCAGAGGAAGGTAGAAGCTTATTTTAAGGCTGATTTCTGTAAAAAGGCCGCAAAATAGGTTTGCTTTCTCCTGGGGAAGGGGGCAGAGCCCGAGACTCAGGGCGTATTTGCGTATCTTTGCGGTATGCGGTATTTTTTAGAAGTGGCGTATGACGGCACCAGGTTCCACGGCTGGCAGACGCAACCCAATGCATTGACCGTGCAGGAAGTGCTGGATGACAGCCTACGCAAGGTGTTCCGGTTACCCCAGGTAGAGACGGTAGGCAGCGGCCGCACCGATACGGGCGTACACGCTACCCAGCAGTGGGTGCACGTAGACTTACCCCAAGCAGTTCAGCCGGAAGAAATTCAATACAAGCTCAATCGTCTTCTACCATCCGACATTTCAGTAGGGCAGGTGCTGCCGGTCGGGCCCGAGGCGCACACCCGTTTTGATGCCATTAGCCGCACCTATGAATACCGGGTTACGTTGCAGAAGAACCCGTTTTTGGTCCGGTACGCCTACCATCTTTCCAGAAAGCCCGATGTTGCAAAGATGAACGAGGCCGCCCAAGCCTTGCTGCAACTGGAAGATTTTACCACTTTCTCTAAAGTAAAAGGTGACACCAAGCATTACCGCTGCACCATTACCCAGGCCCAGTGGCAGGAAGAAGGGGATGAACTGCTCTTCACCATCAAAGCCAACCGGTTTTTGCGCGGCATGGTGCGGTTGGTAGTGGGTACGCTGTTGGACGTGGGCAAAGGAAAGCTGACCGTGGCGCAGTTCAGGGAGTTGATTGAACGGCAAGACCGAAGCTTGGCGAGTGGGGCTGCTCCCGCGCAGGGCTTGTTTTTGCATCGGGTAGAATATCCGGAGGGGTATTTTGCAGAGCAGAAGGTGCTTTTTGAGCAGGCGGTGAAAGCGGCTATGGAAGAGTAGAGTTTTGTGCATGGGGTTTGCCTGTTGCTGGCGTGGCGAGTGGTTAATGCGGTGCCCTTATGCTTTGTTGTTGCATGGCTGCCCTCCGTGCGCTCACGGCCGCGAGGCCCCGTCTTCCCCTCGCGCACTGCCCTTTCGGCCTGATGTGTCCTTTGCGCTTAGTCTTGCCTTTGCAGGGCCGAAAGCGAGGCGCGCTTGGGAAAGACTGGAAAGGGGAAAGTAGCAGAAGACGTTATCAGATATCGTAGAGACTAGGCACTGCCTTGTCTCTAGTACGCATTGCTATCTCTAGTGAAGAAAATCTGCCCTCTAAAGCAGAGACTTTCCCTTTGAAGGGGGCGAAGGGGGATGTTTACACCTGCTGATCACACGCGTTCCTTTCTGTTCTGTACATGGTTCAAGTCTGTGACTTGGACCTACCATGTCCGGAAGTTTGCAAATCCGTGAGGCGAGAGCCTCATCGCGTCTCTAAACTTGCGGGTGTTTGTGACAATAACAGGGGCCGGAGAATCGTCTGATTATTCCGTGGTTTATTGCGTACTTTTGTGGTGGAAAGCGTACGTTCTTTTTAGGGCTTTTTCTGGAAAAGAGGGGCCAAACGCTTTAACCGGGGTGGGTGCTGCACCTGCTTCTGCCTGTTCTACGTTAGCAGGAACGAAGCGGCACGTTTATCATACTACAGACACATCAATCCATGAGTGAAATAGGAGGCAGCAAAACCGGAAGTGCGTTTGACTGGGAAGTGCTGCGCAAGATATTCCGGTTTGTAAAACCGTACCAGAAGGTATTTTATCTGGTGATTTTTTTAACCGTCGCCTCAGCGATTCTGGCTACCGTTAGACCGTTCCTCATCCAGGAAATGGTAGATAAGCAGATTCTGCAGTACAACTGGCAGGGGGTGAACCGCATGTTTCTGTGGCTCATTGTGCTGCTGGTAGCGCATACGGCGGTGTCTTACTTCCACACGTACTTTGCGGGCTGGCTGGGCCAGTACGTGGTACGGGACATCCGGGTGAAACTGTACGAACACATCCTCAAGCTTCGGCTTAAGTTCTATGACCGTACGCCCATCGGCACGTTGGTAACTCGCAACGTGAGCGACGTGGAAACCCTGTCAGACGTGTTTTCTGAGGGGCTGGCTGCCATGATTGGCGATGTGCTGCAGCTTATCTTCATCCTGATCTACATGTTCTGGATTGACTGGAAACTTACCTTGGTGAGCCTTTCCATGTTTCCGCTGCTTATTATTAGTACCTATATTTTCAAGGAGAAAGTGAAAGCCTCGTTCCAGGAGGTGCGGGGTGCGGTGGCTAAACTGAACGCGTTTGTGCAGGAGCATATCACGGGCATGATGGTGGTGCAGATCTTCAACAATGAGGAGCGCGAGATGAAGAAGTTCCAGGCCATCAACAAAGAACACACCCGCGCGAACATCAAGTCGGTGTTGTACTACTCCATCTACTTCCCAGTGGCCGAGGTCATCGGCGCGGCCGGAACAGGTCTCTTGGTGTGGTACGGAGCCAAAGGCGTTATTCAGGATACGGTTACGCTGGGGTCGCTCATCGCCTTTATCATGTACATAGGAATGTTCTTCCGGCCAATCCGGCAAATTGCCGATAGGTTCAATACGCTGCAGTTGGGGGTGGTGAGTTCGGAACGCATTATGCGGTTGCTGGAAAGCAAGGAGATGATTTCAGACTCCGGTACCTACGCTCCCAAAGAAGTGAAAGGTGCGGTGAAGTTTGAGAACGTGTGGTTTGCTTACAATGACGAGGACTGGGTGCTCAAAGGCGTTTCTTTTGCGGTGCATCCGGGGCAGACGGTGGCCTTGGTGGGCGCGACGGGCGCCGGAAAAACGTCTATCATCAACTTGCTCAGTCGCTTCTACGAGATAAACAAAGGGACCATTAAAGTAGATGACCATGATGTGAAGGAGTACAACCTGGAGGTGCTACGCCAGCAGATTGGCGTGGTGCTACAGGACGTGTTCCTGTTTTCCGGTACCATTGCCGACAACATTAGCCTGGGCAACAAAGAAATTACTGAGGCCCAGATGTGGGAAGCCGCCCGTCTGGTAGGTGCCGACAGGTTCATTGAACGTTTGCCCGGTGGTCTGCACTACAACGTGATGGAACGCGGGGCAACCTTGTCTGTGGGGCAGCGACAGCTGATTTCGTTTGTACGCGCTATGGTGTACAACCCTAAAATTATCATCCTGGACGAGGCTACTTCCAGCGTAGACTCTGAAACTGAGGAACTGATTCAGTTCGCCATCGGGCAGTTGATGCAGGGCCGTACCTCCATCGTGATTGCCCACCGCCTCTCCACCATCCAGAAAGCCGACAACATTATTGTGCTGGACCGTGGCGAAATCAAGGAAAGCGGACGCCATGAGGAACTGATCCAGACGGGCGGTTACTACGCTCAGTTGCACGAAATGCAGTACAAGAACTTTGTCTAGAGACCTCGTTTTGGCAGTCATTTCAGAAAAACAGCTCTAAAAAAGCCTCAGTAAGGGCAGCGGAACCATTGCCGATAATGGATTACCTTTGCCTTTTACAGAAAGCAGCTCAACAAGTAAGTAGCGTAGATGAATAAGAAATTTTTGATTTTCCTGGCCATCATAGCTGGCGTGGCATTGGTCATATATACTTACATGGGTGGCTTTGCCGAAGTGAAAGTGACCCAAGCGGTTTCCTCACCGGTGGTTATTGCCGGGAAGTATTATGAAGGCAGCACAGAGTCAGAAGAGTTGGGCCAAATTTACCAGCAGGTTGGAAAAGCGGTAGAGCAGAAGCAACTCACCGGCGACTTTGCGGGCATTTACTACAACAATCCCAGCAAAGAATCTAAAACGGTGAAAGCCTTTATTGGGGTAGCCGTGCAAGATTCCACCGCAGCTTTGCCCACAGGCTTTACAGTACGTACCGTACCCGCAGGCAGACCAGTACTGAGAGGCGAATTGGACGCCAACATCACCATCGCGCCCAAACGCATTTACGGGGCGCTTTTTGATTACGCAAAGGAAAACAAGCTCACCTTGCAGGAGTTCTACGTGGAACGTTTCCCCGAAGGTAAACCTGCGGTGATTGAAGTGAATGTGGCTAAAAAGTAAACATCTGTTTTAGGATAGATTTAGCGAAAAGAGCCTTAAAACGTATGTGAAAGAGCCTCCAGAAAACATTTCTGGAGGCTCTTTTTGTAGCTGCATTTTAGATTGCTTGGTAGTAAAAGTTATTCACCAGTCGTGCGGCCTAGGTACAGAGAGATACCTAAAGATGCGCTGCTTAAGCCGAAATTTGCTCCGAAGTTGCTGGTCTTGTTGTAGTCCTCAGAACCCTCCTGCTGTAATTTCATCTTAGAATACCGAATACTTCCCATGGTGAACTCTAGCCCAATGGTTCTGCTAGGGAAAAAGACAAACCCCGGTGCAATACTAGCCCCTCCTCCTTTAGAAATTGTTGCTGAAGAGTTCATAAACGAATAACTCTCATATTCAGACTTGCCGTGGCTGTAGTAAGCACTTATCTGGCCAAAAAAAGCAGCTTTCTCACCTAGTGGTCTGTAAGCACGCACAAAAGGACCTATATTGAAGGTGCGGCTGGTATAATCAACCATAATATTCGTGGGATAGCCAATGGGCGCAATCACATTCAAACTCTGTGGTGAAAAAGTAGATTCATATCCGGCCGAAATGCCCAGTACTACCCGTTGGCTTACAAAAAAGCCAACCTGAGGTCGTACTCCAAACCCACTGTTTTTATATTCAATTCCAGAACTGATTTCTGACTTGTTGTTGAAGTAGCTGATAGAGCCAGAAATGAGGGTTCTTCCAAAGTCTTGGGCATTAACTAAAAAAGAGGTACTGCAGAATGCCACTAGGGCTACTAATTTTTTCATGAAGGAGGTAAAGGTTGAGCAGGTTGTATAAATTGGTTAAGTATTGAATTAGATGTATTGATTACTCTTGTGTATGCTATACTTTTTCAATCCTGTTTTATGGCTAAATATAAGAGATTCACTATTATTAAAAGGTAATAAGTTGTTGTTTTACGTCTTACTGATTGAGTTTCAAAAGAATGGATTTGTACAAGATGGCTAAAAAAAGAAGGACCAGCTTTCTACGGCTGGTCCTTTCGTTTATGCTTGGCTTGCGCCTTATCTATTATATATCAGCCCCGTGTAGGGGTACGGTTTCTGTTAGCTGCGGGTGTTCATGATTCGGAACGCCTCAGCTCGGGTAATTTCTTTCTCTAGCAGCAGAGAGTTATTCGCGTTGATGATCAGGAGCAGGAATTGGTTTTTCAGGTCATGGTAGTAAATCAGCATGGTTAAGTCTTCATAACCACGCTGAAATATGTTTCTGGCCTTCGTTCTAAGATTATACAGTTCCAATTTTATCTGCCTCAGTTTTCCTGTCATGACTCACGGTCTCTTTCCTAAGAGGTTGTAGAGTAGTTATACTGAAATACAAATACTTTGTTACATTAAAAAGAAGTAATTAAATTGTATTATTACAGTAAAGACGAAGGTAGTTTAATATGTAAAAACCTTATATTATGAGCTTTGTGAAATTTATATACTTGTTTGGTGAAATTAGGTTTAGGGTTTTTCTTGGATGGAAATTGAGGCAGAGAGGAGGTGCGGTTTAACGCAAGGGCAGTCAGGTGCTCATGATAAGCTGAGGTCTTTTCCCTGTTTTTAGGAGTAAGCAAAAAGTTGAGTGACCATGCTTGCTCACCTTGCAAAGCCACTTACAAAGTAATCATGTAATACTGCTTGGTAAATGGAAACTGCTTCGTGGCAAAAAGCCAAAGAAAGGCGACGCTTGATTCTATCCTCTCTAAGGAAATAGGGTAGAAATAAAAAAGTAGGTAAAAAAAGACCCAAGCACCGGTGAGTTAGTGCTTGGGTCTCTGTTCCTGGTTTTCTTTTCAATTATCTGAGAAAGTATAACCGCAGAAGTTATAGATCTCAGCCAGAGGAGCTACCGGTGGCAAGGTTTGTTGCAGCACCAGCGGTGGGTTATGCGTAGATTCAAAACCCCAACGGTTGCGGTTGCAGTAATGCAACTCTTTCGGTAATTCTAGTTTTCGGTGTTGTCCCATGATATAATACCTCCTACTATAAAGATTGAAATACAAGGTGTTACCCCTACCTACACACGTCACTAACAATAAATTTATCTTTAAGCGTATTTTTGTCTAGTTGCACCTGGGCACTTATTCTAGGCATGAAAATGAAAATTCAGGCAAAAAACGGCTGCTGCACTGCTGCATGAAGTATTCATAACCGCAAAGTAAGCCTCAGTAATCAAAGAACGCTTCAAGGACTTCAGCAGTATTTCCTGTTACTGACTACAGAGCTTTTGATGCTGACAGACCCGTAAAAAGTACGTTTGCTTTAGGCCTTAAATCCCAAAATGATGCCAAAAACGACTATTAAATATGTTTGGTTAAGTCTCTGATTCTGCTGCGCAGGTGGTCCAGATTGTTTTGCTGCTGCTTCTGCTTTTCAATCTCTTCCAATTGGTGCAGCAGCGCCTGCATCTCGGCCAAGTACGCGGCCCGGTCTTTCTTCAATCCCGCAGGCGGAACGTTTTCTCCCTCTTTTCCTTCGGTCTTAAAAACGTTGCCCTCCCCGTAAATCACCCAACGGGAATTCAGGTCTGGCAGTTGCTTCAGCAGTTCTACTAAGTCATCCATGCAGTAGTCTTCGCCCTGAAGAATGCAGCCTACGGTTTCTGGAGGCGTCTTGGTAAGCACACTCAATTGGTACACATCTAATTCCTTGATCCGCATGTAGAAGTTAAGCCGTGCGCTGGTCTGCTGAAGATTTATAGCCATTTTCTCTATAGGTTAGAAGTACGAGTAAACGGGTGTCTCCGGGTCTTTGTACAAAGGGGGAAGGCCGTACTTAGAGCGGGTCAATCCTTTTTGCTCATACGCAAGATCAGGAACTTGCGTTCATGTGCCCGCATTTGGTCATTCAGGTTTGTCCAAAGCAAGCCGGTCAAGGCTCTCTAAGCGTAGAAGTGGCTTTGGTTCTGCCTTTTAGCCTGATAAACTTAAGTTAATCAAAGATTGACTAAACTTCTGCTATATTTGTACCATAGACAAATACGGCCAATTTGGCCTTTCCCCCTATAAAAAGGATTCATATGAAAACCCAGTTTGCGCCGTTGGATTTGATCATGTTGGTGGACGATGATGATACAACCAATTTTGTGAATAAGCGCTTGTTGACCAAGTTGGGAGTAGCCAAGGAGATTTTGGTCAAAAAGAATGGTGCCGAAGCCTTGGAATACCTGCAGAAATCTGCGCAGGAGGGCACCGCGTACCCAGATCTTATTTTCCTGGACATCAAGATGCCGGTGATGGATGGGTTTAGCTTCCTGGACGAATACCATAACCGCGCCCTGGCTGAGAACGGCAGCATGATCATCCTGATGTTAACCTCTTCGGCCAGTTTCTATGACTTGGAGCGTCTGAAGGGCTACAGCTCTGTGAAAAAGCACTTCTCCAAAGCCCTCACAGAAAGTGACGTAAAAGAGATTATGACCGATTATTACCAAAAGAAGTAAGATCCAGAACTATCTTATAACAAAAAAGGCGCCGTGTAGTACGGTGCCTTTTCTGTTATAATTGGGGGTAACTAAGTGCTTAAATAAGCTGATTTGCCGTAGACGGCACAGAATCAGTTTCTATGGGCCAAGTAAAATGCATAGCCGTGCCCCGTTCCTCTGAGTGCACCCACACGCGGCCGCCTTTCTCTTCCATGATTTTCCTTACAATGGCCAGCCCAATGCCCGTGCTGCCCGGGTGGTTTACGTCACTGCTGGTTTCAAACAACTCAAAGATTTTCTCCTGCGCTTCGGGCGCAATGCCTGGTCCGTTATCTTCTACCACAAATTCCCAGAAGCCTTTCCGCTGGAACCCGTTTACCCAGATTTTGCCGGTTGGTAAATCATTATACTTGACGGCATTGCTGAGGAGATTCCCGAAAATCTGCTGCAAATAGATTTCTTCGGCCATGAGCACGGGCAGGTTATCGGCAATGAAAATCTGGAAGCTGGCTGGTACGGTTAACCCCGCTATGATGTTAGACACCAACTGGCGCACCGCAACCAGTTTCTTCTGGATCTGCTGACGACCAGTTAAGGAATAGGCTAACACATCTGTGATGAGGAGGTCCATGCGTTTGATCTGGAGCTGAATCATAGGCATTACCGCTACGGCCTCCTCTTTGCTGTCTTCCTCCAGGAAATCTACCACGGCCTCAGAAAGGCCCAGAATGTTCTGCAGCGGTGCTTTCAGGTCATGGGTTACGGTATGGGCAAACTCATCTAAGGTCCGGTTCACTTTCTCCAGTTGTTGGTTTTTGGTTTCCCGCTCCTGCAACAGGGCGTTTATCTCCTGGTTGGAAGTCTGGAGCTCCTGGTTCAGGTGCTGGATTTCCTGCAACTGGTATTCGGCCTCAATGGTGCGCACGCGCAGCTGTTCCATGAGCTCTATGAGCTGCATGTTCTGGCGTTTTATCTCGGCGTAAGGCGATATCTCAGATTCTGTGTTGAAGTAGTCTGCCCAGCCTTCAATAATGGCTTTGTTGATGGGCGGATGGTTCACTGGAATGCGCTTCTGGAGCCGTACCCGGGTTCCTTTCTCAAAATCGCTTTCTAATGAAAAGTAGTCTACCAGTTTGCGGGAACTGTAAATGCCCTGGCCTTTGCTTCCCGCCTGGGGAGAGTACCGGCGGTCCAGCAGTTCCTGCACGTTGGGAATACCCCGGCCCCTGTCGGTTACGTAGGCTTCCAGCAAAAAAAGACCCCTGTTTTCCAGCATGCTGAACCTGATGGTGCCTTCGCCCACGTGCTCCAGAACGTTCCGGCAAATCTCAGAAACCGCCGTCGCGAATTTGGTCTGAGAGGCAACCGGCAAACCTGAGAATTCAGAAAGCTGCATGGCTCGTTTGTAAGCCAAAACAACGTCCAGCTCGTTCTGCAACTTAATAGTGGTAATAGGTTGGTTCATGGGATTATTCTGTAGCGCGTACCACCACCACCAGGGTGTCATCTGTGGTGCGGGTGTTGTCTTTGTAGAGTACTGCCGCTATCAACGTTGGGTCATGCCTGGTCAGTTCCGGGTACTTGCTTAAATCCCACCTGGTTTTGAGGCCATCTGAGTGCAGAATCATGACATTGTTCCGCTCCCAGGGAAGGTGTTGGTCATTAATGGTGTTAGGCACGTTCATGCCCAGCGTACCATTGTAGGAAATCATGCTCTTAGATCGGTCTGACATAATCAGGCGACCCGCAATATTGCCTATGCCACAGAAAAGCAAGGAGCCGCTTTCTGCGTTCCAATGGGCAATAGCGCCCACGGCCCCTCGCGTTCTTTTGATTTCAGCATGGATACCGCGCAGCATCTCAGAGGGAGTTAATTTAGGCTGCTGCTGGAAGGCCTTGAGGGCCATTACGGCAGCCTCATGGGCGTGCACGCCGTGGCCCAATCCGTCTAAGGTCATCAAGTAAGCGCCTTCATGTGACAGCCTGATTCCCCAGCCGTCGCCGCTTACTTTCTCCCCGGCTTTGGGTACCATCACGGCACCCACCTGAAACCGCTGGGCACTGCGGGCCGCCGATTTGGGGGCTTGCCCTTTGCGGTAAATGCGGGAGAGAAGAACGGTACCTATGCCGCGTTGCGAATAAATGTCAAAGAAATCTGATTGCCGTTTAATAGCGCCCAGACCCTGGCCCATGCTGCCATAGGTGGATACGCCGTCTTCCATCATGCGCTGCGGGTCGCTCATGCCGGGGCCGTTGTCCAGACACAGCAGTTCTATGCCGCAGGCAGTTCCGTTCTCGTGGCAAACGGGTTTCACCAGAAGCTCTCCGCCTAGGGTACCGGCATGCTTGAGCAAATTGGTGGCCATCTCCATCACCACCAGGTTTACCCGACCGGCTTCTGCTTCAGAGAACCCGGCAGCCTCGGCAATCTTGGTGATGTCGCGCTTGAATATGTTCAGGAAGCTTCGGTCTGGCAGAGGGAATTGTTGATGCGCCTCAAAATTAAAGTCCATTTTTCCACCGGATGATTGTAACGGTTGTGCCTTTACCGGGTTCACTCTTGATATCAAACTCATTCACGAGCCGTTTGGCCCCCGGTAAGCCCAACCCTAAACTCTTACCAGTAGAATAACCGTCTTTCATGGCTAATGTTACATCCTTAATGCCTGGTCCCTCATCAATAAAGGTGAGACGCACCCCCGGAATGCTGTTTCTACTCACAACTTCCAGGTGAATGATACCGCCGCCGCCATAGCGCAGCATGTTACGCACCAATTCACTGGCTGCCGTGATGAGCTTGGTCTGGTTAACCAGGCTCATCCCAATTTTGGTGGCTAATTCTTTGATTCGGTTCCGGAACAGAACTACATCCTGTTCTTTCTGTATGGGGAGCTTCTCTTTAGATAAAACTATCATAGAGGCCTTCCTCATCGGTGTCTAGGTGGCCAATTTTATTGCGTAACAGTTCCATGCCTTGTTCTACGTCTAACGCGGTGTGTACGCCAGAAAGGGTGAGCCCCAGTTCTACCAGCGTAATGGCTACCGCGGGCTGCATGCCCACCACCACCGTGGCGGCATCCATAATTTTGGACATAGACGCAATGTTGCCCAAAATACGGCCCATAAAAGAGTCTACAATGCTTACCGCAGAAATGTCAATCAACACGCCTTTGGCTTCGGTCTTGCTCACCATGTTGATGAGGTCATTCTCCAGGGTAAGGGCCAGCCGGTCATACAAATCCACCTGAATGGTGACCAGCAGGAAGGGGCCCATTTTTAAAATAGGAATTCTTTCCATGGCAGTGTTGCGTTAAAACCCGAAGTTCTGTTTAGAGCCAATTTGCCCGTTCTGAGCTGCCCGGGTTACCTGTATGTTCAGCATGGAGAAAGACATCTTCAAGGCGCTGGCCAAGGAGGCTTTGGTGTAGATATTGGTTAAGTCAATGCCCAGGTGCACAATGGTCTGCGCAATCTCGGCTCTGATGCCACTGATGATGCACTCGGCACCCATCAAGCGGGCGGCACTCACGGTTTTAATCAAATGCTGGGCTACCAGAGAATCTACCGTAGGCACCCCAGAAATGTCCAGAATGGCGATGCGGCTACCCGTGGCGACAATCTCTTCCAGTAACGCTTCCATCACTACCTGGGTACGGGCACTGTCCAGCGTTCCTATAATCGGCAGCGCCAGAATTCCTTCCCACACGCGTATTACCGGCGTAGAAATTTCGCTCATCTCATTGGTCTGGCGCAGAATTACTTCCTCGCGGCCTTTGATGTAGGTTTCCATGGTGAGCAGGCTCAGGCTGTCCATAATTTTGTTCATGGAGATTATCTCTTTGTACAGCACCACTGGCTCCTCTCTGAAACGCTCTTCCAGTATCTGGCTCAAAACCTCTTTCAAACTCAGAACATAAGAACTGGTTTCGCGCGGCGAAAAGCCCTGGCGGGCCCGCATGATGGAGATTTCATTCAGAATATCATGGATAGGCTCATAGCCTTCAGACTCGGTGTCTTCTGCGCGGGCAGAGCCAAACGCTTTCAACAAAGAGGACAATAATTCCTCTGATTGCTGCTGCAAATCGGCCACACTCATTAAATCATCACGAAGGGCGGCGTCTTTCAACTGGTTGGCCATCCATACTTCCATGATTTGCTTTTTCTTTCCTTTCAGGGCCGCGGCGCTTTCTTTGTTCATAAGGGGTGCAGGTTATGGGAGACAATTTTGGTTTTTCGCCTCTTTCCTGAAAACAGCCCAAAAACGAGGGGTAGGAGGCATGGGGTAAAAGTAAGAAATAAAGCGTCTTAAACGGGAGTAATCAAGATTTGTTTTTGAAAACGCCTTTTTCTGCCCATGTAAAACAAAAATCCCCGCCGGGAAATACGGCGGGGAAACACTCAAATATGGGGCATTGGTTAACCCGAAAGCAGTTCAATTTTGTATCTCTGTTTTAAGGTTATTTTGAAGAAAGTAGTCCTAAAACAGGGCACAGGAATTGGGTTCTATTCTGTTTTCAAAGCCCGCACCGGGTTAGAGAACGCAGCTCTTAGTGCCTGTACGCTTACCGTGGTTAAGGCAATCAATAAGGTAAGGGCTCCGGCGGCTAAGAACACCCAATAACTGATGTCTATGCGGTAGGTGAAGTTTTGGAGCCATTTTTCCATAAAGTAGTAAGAAATAGGTCCGGCAATGACAAAGGCGATGAGCACCAGTTTCACGAAGTCCACAGAAAACAACCCTACAATGCTAGCGGAGGAAGCGCCCAACACTTTACGTACGCCTACTTCTTTGGTGCGCTGCGCCACCATGAAAGACACTAAGCCATACAACCCAAGGCACCCAATGAGAATGGCGATGACCGAAAAGATTTTGAACAAATGCGCCTGCCGCTGTTCTTCCTCATAGAAACGGGCAATGGAATCATCAAAGAACTCATAATAAAACACATCCTCTGGGTAGGCGGTTTGGTAGACATTCTGCAGATGGGCCAGGGCTGCCTTCGCGTTTTTTTGCTCCAGTTTTACATTAAGAAACATGTAAAAATAAGTGGCGGTGGACATCACCACTGGCGGAATTTCGTCACGCAAGGAGGCCAGGTGAAAGTCTTTCACCACTCCCACAATCTTGCCTTGGTTTTGATTTCCGTTTATCACCAGGTCTTTGCCAATAGCCGCCTGCGGATTTTTTTCGCCCACTTGCCTCAGGAAGGTCTCATTTACCAGGAACTCCCGCATGGTGTCGCTTTTCTCGTACATGCGGCCCGCCAGTAACGGAATGTTGAACGTCTTCAGATAATGCTCATCGGCCATTTTCATGTTCACGCTGAAGTTGCGCTCCACAGAAAAGTCATCGTACCGGAAAGACGTGTTCATGTCAATATTGGCAGACGGCGGGGCAATGGCAAAGGAAGTTGCTTTGATGGCAGAGTGCGCTTCTATCTGCGGCCGAAGGGCCATCAAGTCCTGGGCTTTGCCCGAAGGGAGTGGTATGTTCACGATGGCTTCCTTGTCAAACCCCAGTGAGGCCGACCGTAAGTATTCCATTTGGTTGTGCACAATGATGGTACAAATAATAAGCACCTGGCAAATGGTGAACTGCAACACCACCAGCGTACGGCGCAACGACAGCCCCGCCACTCTGGCCGTAGCGGTCTTGCTTTTGAGTGCTGAAATGGGCTGGAATCCTGAAATTACCAACGCAGGATAGAAGCCCGCAAAGAAAGTAACCATCACCAACGTCACTAGCAGAAACGCCAGTACTTGGGCATCGTGCAGAATGGAAAACGAGATGTGCAGCTCCAACAGCTTGTTCAGGGAGGGCAGCAGCAACTCCGCAAAAACCACAGACAGGGCAAGGGAGAAAAATGTAATCAAACCTGTCTCCAGCAGGAACTGCGTCATGAGTTGCGATTTGTTGGCACCTAACACCTTGCGCATACCCACTTCTTTGGCTCGGCGCAAGGCTTGTGCGGTGGCTAAGTTTACAAAGTTGATGGACGCTACCAGCACCAGGAACACTCCAATCAGACCCAGTGCCCACAGCGTGGTTTTACTAACCGTGCGGTTACTGAAATTGCCATACCGTTCATCAAAGTGCATCTGCGAAAGGGGCTGAAACGTGTACCGCTCTTTTTCACCGGGAGAATGAGGACGGTACTTCGCGGCCACCTCATTTAAGCGGTCTTCGGCTTGTTTCAGGTTAGCACCCGGCGATACTGCGAAGTACACCTGCTGGTTACTGTAAGTGCTGTTCCAGGAATCATTGGAGAACGTGTTGATTTTTTTGGAAGACTCGTAATCAATGAGCATCTGGTAAGGCAAATCTGTGTTGGCCGGCGCATCTGGGATTACCCCGGTCACCTTCAGGTTCACCTTGTTGTTCATGCGCAGCACCCTGCCCACCGGGTTTTCACCGGGAAAGTATTTATCGGCAATGCTTTGGGTGAGCAGAACGGTGTTCACGTCTTTGATAGCCTCTTTCGCATTGACGCCGTTGGTAGGAAAGTCAAACAGGTCAAAGAAGGCAGGTTCCACAAACAAGACGTTCTTTTCTTCTCTGAATTTCTTGGGCGGCACTTTATCATTAGAAGTAACAATGGTAAACGTGCCGCCTTCTTCATTGAATAAATGCGTGGCAGGCGTTAACTCAGGCAGTGACGCTTTGAGCGTGGCCAGCATAGGATACGGCGTACCCGCCGAGTTCTCAGGCCCGTGGGCTGAAACCTTGTCCACGTTTATCCGGTAGGTACGCTCTGCCTTGCTATGGAAAGTATCATAGCTGAGCTCATGCCGAATTACCAGAAAAAGCAACAGACTGCACGTGATGCCCAAAGCCAGCCCTACTACGTTAAGGGCAGTGTACCCCATGCTGCGCTGAAGTGTGCGTACGGCTACTAGAAAATAGTTCTTGAACATAGCTACCGGTGTTACAAGATGGCAAGCTCTTTCACATTCTCAGAGATGATCTGTCCGTCAAACAGGTTCACAATGCGGTGGGCGTAATCAGCATCGGTAGGGGAGTGGGTTACCATGACAATGGTGGTTCCTTGCTCGTTCAGGCTGCTCAACAACTGCATCACTTCCTGGCCGTGGGCCGAGTCCAGGTTACCGGTAGGCTCATCTGCTAACAACAATTTAGGCTTGGAAACCACTGCCCGCGCTATGGCCACCCGCTGCTGCTGACCACCCGATAATTGCTGCGGAAAGTGGTTGCGGCGGTGGGCAATCTGCATCTGCTCCAATACCTGTTCCACCCGTTGCTTGCGCTCCGCGTTGCCCACCTTCAGGTAAATCAATGGCAGTTCCACGTTTTCATACACGGTCAGTTCATCAATCAAATTGAAACTCTGGAACACGAAGCCCAAGTGCTCTTTGCGCAGGTTCGCCCGTTGCCGCTCACTGAATCTAGAGATCTCCTGGTCCAGAAAGTGGAACTCACCACTGCTAGGATTATCCAGCAAACCAATGATGTTCAGCAACGTGGACTTACCACAACCCGAAGGACCCATAATGGCCACAAATTCGCCCTGGCGTACATGCAGGTTTACATTCACCAGCGCGGTGGTTTCCACCTCATCAGTGGTATATTTCTTCTGAAGGTTGACGGTCTTTATCATAGGGCTTTATTGTTAATGGCTTATTGTTGATTTTTCAAATACTCTTGTTGTTTGTCCTCCCTTTAAAGGGGGTAGAGGATGATTTCTGTTGCTGATTAGGTATTAGCTGGTGTTTTCATTGCTTACTATGGCGCGGAAGTTTCTTCCGTGACTCAAGGAGTTCTCTACAAGAAAGTCACGGAAGAAACTTCCGCGCCATAGACTATTTCAACTCAGAACTCAAGACTCAGAACTCAGGACTAATTTATCATTTCAGCTCCAACTTGTCTTTGTCGTTGAAGGTCTCATAGGAGGAGACAATTACCTGCTCACCGGGTTTGAGGCCTTCCAGTACTTCATAATACTCGGGGTTTTGGCGGCCCAGGCGGATGCTGCGTTTGGTGGCTACTTTTCCAGATTCATCCAGGACATAGGCCCAGGCGCCGCCAGTGCTTTGGTAGAAACCACCTCTGGGTAGCAACACCGCTGGGGCAGGGTCAGATAATTGCAGCCTGATTTGCAAGGTCTGCCCACGGCGAATGCCTTCCGGCACTTTCCCGATGAACTTCATATCCACCGGAAACTGCCCATTGGTCACTTCTGAGTACACCAAAGAAATTTCCAGCGGATAGGTCTGCCTGTTGTAGGTGAAGGAGCCCCGCTGCCCGGCAAACACGCGGCTCACGTAGTGCTGGTCCAGTTCTGCTTTTACCTTGAAACCGCTTAAATCATCTATCTGCCCAATGATTTGGCCTGCTTCCACCGGCGTTCCCAACTCCACCTGTATAGAGGAAAGCTGCCCCGAAATGGGGGCTTTGATGTACAGGTTCTTGAGATTGTCTTCCATCATCTGCAGGTTGCGGCTGGTGCGGTTGATGGTGGTTTCCAGTTGGGCTATTTGCTGCTTAGCGTTGTTTTCTTCAAATTTTTGGGATTCCAGCTCAATCACCCGTTCGGCTTTTAAGCGGTCGTATTCTCTTTTGAACCCGTAAAACTCTTGCTGTGACACGGCTTTAGCTTCATACAAGGAAATATTGCGCTCATACACATCTTTGGCAGCATCTACCTGTGCGTTCAAAGTAGCCAACCGGCGTCTCAGGTTGAATTTATTCTGCTGTAGGCTCAGTTTGGAGTTCTGCAGGTTGTTGATGAGGTCGTTCATGAGGGTTTCTTGGTTCATGAAGTCCAGCACCAGACGGTTATTGGTGAGTTTGAGGATAGGGTCACCTTGCTTCACCGGCTTGCCACCTTCAAGATACTTCTCATCTACGGTACCGCCTTCCACCGCCGGAATCATAATGGTTTTGATTGGGTGCACCGTGCCATCTACCGGAATAAACTCTTGAAAAGAGCCCTGACTCACAGTAGCCATGGTAACCTTCTGGCTTTCTATGTTCAGTTTGGAGCGGTTATCGGCGAAGGCAATGAAGTAGGTCAGTAAGCCTATCAGTAACACGGCTCCTGCGTAACCGGCTATTTTGGTAGGCGTCCAACGTTTCTTTTCTATGATGCGGTCCATGACAATTACTTCTAATGTGTAGTAGTCCTGCCAATTGCTGTGCCACTTTTGTAAATGGCTGTAATTCAGAGATAAACTAATTGTTGGTTTTCAAGAGTGTGCGCCAGCGGACACTTTTTGTTCATGCCCGCACATCACCTGAACACCGCGTGTGCCCGAACGTACTTTGCCGACTACCAAGGAATAAGGAATTTACTGAGTTCTTGAGAGAATACGCCAAGGTTCTTTCAGCTTGTAACTAGAGCAATTGGAGGGTAAACCTGTTAGAGTATATTCCACTTGTTTTCACAAAAACGGGGTAGAAACGACCCATGCACCACCCAAAGCCTTATTGCTTTGGGTGGTGCATGGGTCGCTGTTAATGTCTGAAAGTTAGGTGCTTCCGGATGAGGGTGTAAGAGAGAAGAAAAATATTTTGAAACTTTTAGCGAGAATTATATGTATATACATTAAATGTATATACATTTGTATCATCAACTCAGAATTAGTAACAGTTAATCTAAACAAAAAGTAATACCATGGCAACTACAAAATGGGCAGTAGACCCAATGCACTCAGAAGTACAGTTCAAAGTGAAACACTTAATGATCACTACGGTGACTGGTTACTTCCAGAACTTTAACGTGGAGGCAGAAACCGAAGATGAGCAGTTCACCAGCGCAAGCAGCGTTGTGTTCACCGCCGATGTGAATTCTATCAACACCAACAACGAGCAGCGTGACACGCACTTGAAATCAGCTGATTTCTTTGATGCAGAGAATCACGGCGAGATTCGGTTTGTAGGAAACCGCTATGAAAACGTAGGTGGCGATGATTACCAACTTCACGGCGACTTAACCATCAGAGGCATCACCAAGCCGCTGACCGTGAAGGTAGAGTTTGGCGGTATTGTGGTAGACCCATACGGACAAACCAAAGCCGGTTTCACCGTAACTGGTAAAATCAGCCGCAAAGAGTTTGGCCTTACCTGGAATGCCGTGACCGAAGCAGGAAGCGTAGTAGTGAGCGACGAGATCAAGCTGCAAGCCGAAATCCAGTTGGTGAAACAAGGCTAAGCCTTCGCCGGGGAAGCAAGCCGCGCAGCACGGCCCATCCTCAAGAGAACCAAGAAGTAACACAAACCTGCAGGGTTCTTCTTACCTGTTACCGTACAATCTCCTAAAACAAAAGAGATGCAACTAGAAAGATATTCGCCCGGGCAACGGGGCCTGAAAGACATAGGCTGGCTGAAGAGCAATTTCATCTTCAGCTTCTCCAGCCACTATAATCCGGTAAGGGCAGGTTTTGGTTTGCTCAGGGTCTTCAACGATGATTACGTGGCACCGGAAAACGGCTTCGGGATTCATCCGCACGCCAACATGGAAATCATCTCCGTGATGCTCTCCGGGTCCATGAGTCACATTGACTCTTTGGGCTACAAAGAAACGGTGCACAAAGACTGGGTGCAGATTATGAGCGCCGGCAGCGGACTGCGGCACGAGGAGCACAATGTGGGCCAGGACGAGGTCAACTTTCTGCAGATCTGGGTTGAACCCAAGCTGCAGAACATCACGCCCCGGTACCAGCGCCGCTTCTTCCCTGAGGAGAAACGGGTCAACCAGCTGACCACCATTGTGAGCAACGAGGAAGGCCAAAGCCACTGCTGGATAAACCAGAACGCGAAACTCTCTTTGGGGTACTTTGAGAAAGGCCAGCCGCTTACGTATTCTTTTAACCCTCTGAACAAAGGCCTCTTCGTTTTCAACATCAGCGGTTCATTTCAAGTGAATGGCGAGCCGCTGACTGACCGCGAAGCGTTGGGTCTTTGGGACACAAATCAGCTTCAATTTAGTTTCCAAACCGATAGCAGATTCCTCCTCGTTGAGGTACCTATCAACCATTAATCACGCATCATGGAAAATAGAATATTAGGCCTGCACCACATTACGGCCATCGCAGATTCGGCTAAAAAGAACGTAGACTTCTATACCAAAGTCCTGGGGCTGCGCCTGCTCAAGAAAACCGTCAACTTTGACGACCCCGGCACTTACCACCTGTACTACGGCGATGAGCGCGGCAGTGCGGGTACCATCTTAACCTTCTTCCCATACGAGGGTGCGCGCCGTGGCAGCGCCGGAACCGGCATGGCCACTAACATTGGTTACTCGGTGCCCGAAGGAAGCTTTGATTTCTGGATAAACCGGTTTGAGAAGCACAACGTCATCTACAACAAGCCTTCGGAGAAATTCGGGGAGCAGTACCTGACCTTCCTGGACCCGGACGGCCTCAAACTGGAGCTGGTTATCCCTAAAAACCAGGACAACCGGGTAGTCTGGGAAACAGAGGAAGTGAACGCCAGCGTCGCCACTAAAGGCTTCCACAGCGTGACCTTAACCCTGCGTGACATTAAAGGTACCGCGGCGGTTCTCACCAATATTTTAGGTTACACCTTGCTGGAGAAAAGCGGCAACCGTTACCGCTACATCACCGATGCCGTGGAGCATGCCGCCATCATTGACCTGGTGGAATTACCCAACGAGGCCCGCGGCATCGGCGGAGCCGGTACCAATCACCACATCGCGTTCCGGGTGAAAGACGAGGAAACGCTCATGCAGTTCCAGCAGAAAGTAAGGCGCGCCGGTCTGGGTTTGCAGATTACCGAGAAAATCGACCGCAACTACTTCTACTCACTGTACTTCCGGGAGCCGGGTGGGGTGTTGTTTGAGATTGCCACTGATAACCCCGGCTTCGGGATTGATGAGCCTTGGGACCAACTGGGTTCCAGCTTGTTGCTGCCACCGCAGTACGAGCCACGCCGCGCCGATATTGAGGCTGTTTTGCCAAAACTAGACTAAAAACGAAAAGGCTGCCTTACGGCCGAAGAAGATCTTCGGCCGTAAGGCACTTTCTGGTCACTTATGTAATCACAAAAGCGATGTACACCCACCAAAAACAGGTTATTACCCAAGGCAAGCCTTTGTCAGAAACGGGTAAGGCGTTGATCATGATTCACGGCCGTGGGGCCTCCGCAGAAAGCATTCTGTCTTTGGCAGACCATTTGCCGGTAGATGATTTCTCTTTGTTCGCGCCGCAAGCCACCAACCACAGCTGGTACCCTTACAGTTTTATGGCACCCACCCAGCAGAACCAACCCGCGCTGGATTCTGCGCTGGCGCAAATCCATGACTTGGTAAAAACCATTATTGGGGAGGGAATTAGCAGCCAACATATTTACTTATTGGGGTTCTCACAGGGTGCTTGCCTTACGGCAGAGTACGCTGCCAGAAACGCGCAGCAATTTGGCGGGCTGTTCCTCTTCACTGGCGGGTTGATTGGTCCGCAACCGGACACCAGTAACTACCAGGGAGACTTCCAGAACACGCCTGTCCTGATTACTACGGGTGACCCAGACGCGCACGTGCCAGTAAGCAGGGTAGAGGAGACCGTCCAAATCATGGAAAGAATGGGTGCCGTGGTCACAAAAAAAATCTACAAAGGCCGTCCGCACACCATTCTGCCCGAAGAAATAAACCTGGCCCGGGAGATACTGACCAAAGCGCAGGTAAGCGAATAATGCTTATTTTTAAATGAAGCAAAAGCAGCTATGGAACTAGACATCAAAAACAACCCGGCAGCCCATCGGTTTGAAACCACAGTAAATGGGCATACCGCCGTTGTGCAGTACAGAATGAGAAACAACGTCATGACCGTGCTGCACACCATTGTTCCCAAAGAGCTGGAAGGGCAGGGTATTGCCGCGGCTTTGACCAAACAGGTATTGGCTTACATTGAAGCCGAAAAGCTAGAGTTGGTGCCTTTGTGCCCGTACATGGCCGCTTACCTGAAAAAGCACCCTGAATACCAATCACTGGTGAAGAAGTAAGGGCAACCCTTGTGGTTGCCCCTTTCCATTCCCATGCCGTTTCCCACAGAATGTACGGACAGGTCGCGACCTGTCCTACGATAGCAGAAAACATTCATCGGCAAAGGGGGAGGGCAATCACAAGGGATTGCCCCTACGAGGAGGTGTTCACCAGCGAACACTTTTTGTTCAGCCTTGAACACTATCTTGTCGGTTGAATTTGTAAATTCACCTTGCCAGCCGCTCCAGCACATTTTTCTTGGTCTGGCACAGTTTAGGTGTACTTCTTACAAAACGCAGCCAAATCCCGTGGAACAGAACCTAGGCAAGATCCTGATCATAGACGACAACGAGGACATTCTCTTTTCAGCCAAGATGCTGCTGAAGAAGTATGCCCAGCAGGTACTTATTGAGAAAGACCCGCGCAAGATCCCGTTCCTCCTGAACCACGACACCTATGACCTCATCCTGTTGGACATGAACTTCCGGGAAGACACCACCAGCGGAAACGAAGGCTTTTACTGGCTGAAGGAAATCCTGGACAAAGACCCCTCGGCAGTGGTCATTATGATTACGGCCTTTGGAGATGTGGAGATGGCGGTGCGGGCGTTGAAAGAAGGTGCCACTGATTTTGTGCTGAAACCCTGGCAAAACGAGAAACTGATTGCCACGCTCTCGGCGGCGGCTAAGCTGAAGACGTCTTACAAAGAGATTTCCACGCTCAAGAAAACCAACAGTGCGTTGGCCTCGCAACTGAGCCAGAATGTGGATTTGGTGACGGGGCAAAGCCCGGCCATGCAGCAGTTGTTGCACCTTATGGGCCGCGTGGCTAAGACCGATGCTGATGTATTGCTTTTAGGCGAAAACGGTACCGGAAAAGAAGTCATCGCGCGCAGCCTGCACCAACAATCGGCGCGCGCCGATAAGGTGTTTATCTCCGTGGACATGGGTTCGCTCACCGAGACCTTGTTTGAAAGCGAATTATTCGGCCATAAGAAAGGCGCGTTTACTGATGCCAAAGAAGACCGCGTAGGTCGTTTTGAAATGGCGAATGGCGGTACCTTGTTTTTGGATGAGATTGGCAATTTATCCATGGCCATGCAAGCCAAGCTGCTCACCGTGCTGCAACGTCGCGAGGTAATCAGGGTAGGGACGGGGCAGCCTATTCCCATCAATGTGCGGCTCATTTGCGCCACCAACATGCCCTTGCAGCAGATGGTGCAGCAGGGCCGTTTCCGGCAGGATTTACTGTACCGCATCAACACCATAGAACTCCATCTGCCCGCCCTGCGCGACCGCTTGGAAGATCTGCCGCTGCTGGTAGACCATTTCCTGAAGCGCTACGCCCAGAAGTACAAGCAACCGGCTAAATCCGTGTCGGCGGCGGCGCTGGAGCGGCTGAAACGGTATGACTGGCCGGGGAATATTCGGGAACTGGAGCATGTGTTGGAGCGCGCGTCTATCATCTCAGAAAACCACATACTGCAGCCCCAGGATTTCTTCTTTTTGCAGATGAATCAGCCCTCTTTTTCAGAAAACATGCCGCAAACGCACAATCTGGATGAAGTAGAGCGGGCCACGGTGGTGAAGGCCATGGGCAAGTACGAAGGCAATATTTCTAAGGCCGCCAAAGAACTGGGTTTGTCCCGCGCCTCCTTGTACCGCCGTCTGGAGAAGTATGGGCTTTAAGAACTTCCGGTTTCAGGTCATTTTGCGGGTGCTGCTGCTGGTGGCCTCGGTGTTTCTGTTTTTTGAGGTAGATTTCAAGGCATCGCTGGTAGCTACGCAGGTAGCCATTGGGGTTTTGATTGTGGCCCAGACCATAGCGCTGATCCTCTACATTGAACGTACCACCGAACGGCTCATCAAATTCCTGAACACCATCAAGTACGATGATTTCTCTGAGGTTTTCTCCTCGCGCGGCGAAGGAAAGGTTTTTGACGAGCTCTACCAGCGCTACAATGAGGTCATCCGGAAGTTCCGCGACATTCGTTCTGAGAAGGAAGCCACCACGCAGTATTTCCAGACGGTGGTGCAGCACATCGGTATTGGTATCCTTACTTTCAGGAAAACGGGCGAGATTCAGCTCATTAACAATGCCGCCAAGCGCCTGTTGCAGGTGCCGCACCTTACCCACGTGGAACACTTGCGCCAGGAAGCCCCCCAACTGGTAGAACAGCTACTTCAACTGCCCGCCGGGCAGAGCGTGGTACTGCAGTTAAAGCGCGGCAAAGAGCGCGTGCCGGTGTCTTTGTTTGTGGTGGATTTGGTCATGCGCGGCGAAGACTTCCGGTTGGCCTCTATCCAGAACATTCAGCGGGAGTTGGAAGAGAAAGAGATGGAAGCATGGCAGAACCTCATCAGGGTGCTCACGCACGAAATCATGAATTCGGTGACGCCCATTTCCTCGTTGGCAGGCAGCGTGGCCGCCGATATCCAGGATGTGCTGGAGGCGCAACCTGACGGGCAGATTCAGTTGCAGCGCGAAGAAACCGAAGACATGGGTTTAGCCTTGCAAACCATTGAGCGCCGCAGCCAGGGCTTGGTGCGTTTTGTGCAGGATTTCCGGAGTCTGGCCCGGGTGCCGGTACCCAAAAAGCAGTTCTTCTCGGTGCCCCAAATGCTGAAACAGCTGCAAACGCTTTTTCAGGAGGAACTCACCCATGAGCACATTCAGCTTAGATGGCATTGCCCCTTAGAAGACCTACAAGTGCTCGCTGACCGCGAACTGGTGGAACAGGTGCTCATTAACCTCATCCGGAACGCCATTCACGCCTTAGTAGACCAGCCGGTGAAAACCCTGCAGCTAGAAGCTTTCTCAGACCAGGATAGCCGCGTGGTCATTCAGGTCACGGATAACGGGAGCGGCATTGCCGAAGAAGCGCTGGAGCAGATTTTTCTGCCTTTCTACACCACCAAACCCACCGGCACCGGCATCGGGCTGAGTTTGTCCCGCCAGATTATGCGACTGCACAAAGGCTCGCTTACGGTTAGTTCAGAGTTAGGCGAGGGCACTACGTTCACGCTGCGTTTTTAAGGTAGTTTAAGGAAAAGAAGCCTAAAACAAGTTCGGCCACACGCAGGCAGGCCGTTTACTTCAACATGCACAAGATATTCCGTGGCTCAGCTTTGGCGAAGCGCAAGGAATATTCATAAAATATGGTAATTTGGGAGGCGGTTCCTGTACCCTTTTACCTTACGTAGATGCGCCTTGTTTCTCCCTCTTCCTTCCGATGGATGTTCTTCTTGCTGCTTTCTTTCGCCGCTCACCTGTCCTTTGCGCAAGAGGAGCCACCGGTGAAATACGGGCTGGTTTCTGAAGAAGAGGTGAAAATGAAGGTGTATGCCAAAGACACCAGCGCCACAGCCGTCATACTAGCAGATTATGGCTATTTGCATTTCCCCAAGCCACTAAGCCAGAAGTTCGTTCTTGAACGGGTGACCCGCATTAAAATCCTGAAAAAGGGAGGCTTGGAATGGGCCAACATGGAGATACCATACTACAACAAAAGTACTTCTTCCAAGGAGGAAGTCACGAATCTTGCCGCTGCTACTTACAACTGGGAAAACGGCCAGGTGGTGAAAGTAGCACTGGAAAATACCGCGGTATTGGAGGAGAAGGTGGAAGGGGCCATGTACCTGAAAAAGATTGCCCTGCCTGCCGCCAAAGAAGGAAGCGTGCTGGACATTACGTATTCTATCTCCTCTGAATTTCTTTTCAACCTCAAGGATTGGGACTTCCAGCACGCCATACCCGTGGCGCACAGTGAGCTCAGGGCCCAGATACCTGAATATTACAAGTACCAGCCGTATTTGCTGGGGTATGAACCCCTGTTGATAAACGAAGTAAAAGCGGGGGTGCTGCCCTCGGGCAAAGCCAAAACAAAGGAATACCGGTGGGTGATGAAAGATGCGCCCGCTATTACCCAGGAAGCCTACACCACTACCATTGCAGACTACATTACCCGGTTGGAGTTCCAACTGCAGGCGGTTCATATACCAGGCCTATCCTTTGGGCAGTTGTCGCTTACCTGGGGCGGGTTTGCGGCGGCGTTGCAGGAAGAAGAGAATTTTGGGCAACTGTTGGCGCAAGCCGACTTCTACCAGCCCGAGATACGCAAGTTCAAAGACATCCGTGATCCGGTGGAGCGGATAGCTGCCGTGCAGGAGTTTGTGAAAAGCCAGATCAAGTGGAATGGCTATGATGGGATATTGGCTACGCAGAGTTTCCGGAAGACCCTCTCGTCCAAAACCGGCAATGTAGCAGACATCAACCTTTTGCTTATGGCCATTCTCAGAAGCACAGGGCTCTCGGCACAGCCGATGTTGTTAAGCACCCGCGAGCACGGCATGGTTCCCCGGCACACCCCCATTCCTGAGAAGTTTAACTACGTGGTGGGCTACCTGCAAATTGGCGAAAAAAAATTTCTGTTAGATGCTACCGACCCTGTTTTGCCGGTGGGTATGCTGCCAGACCGGTGTTTGAACGGCGAAGGGTGGCTGGTGGGACCGCCGGTAGGGGTTTGGATGCCGCTGCAAACAAGTGAGAAATCGATCAGTTTTCTGACTGCCGAGGTACAGGTAACGCCCGATGGAGTGCTGAGCGGCAAAGGAAAGGAATCGTTCAGGGGGTATTTTGGTTCGGGCATGCGCAAAGTCATTCTGGCGGCGGGTGAGGCCAACAAACTGTACGACCAGGCAGACGCAGACCGCAAAGTGCAGCGGGAGAAGCTGCTGGTCCAAAACCTGACGGAATACCGCAAGCCCCTCAACCTGGAATATGACCTTACCAGTGAAAGCAACTTCAGCAGTAACGGAATCATTTACCTGCAGCCCATGCTGCTAAAGACCCAGACAGAGAACCCGTTTAAGCTGACTACCAGAAAATACCCGGTAGACTTCGGTCACCCGTTAGAGGAAGTGTATATGTGCGCCTTTACCTTACCGGAAGGCTACGTGGTAGAAGAACTGCCCAAGAACCTAAAACTCGCCTTGCCTGAAAACGGAGGCAGCTTTACCTATGTCTTGGAATTGGCAGAAAACAAACTAAAAGTCACCAGCAAGCTGACCATTGCCAAGCCTCTTTTCAACGCCGAAGAGTATGGTTTCCTCAAGGAGTTTTACAACCAAATAATCGCTAAACAGGCAGAGCAGATCGTGCTCAAAAAGAAAGGGTAAGCCTGCGGGTACCACCTTCACCCTGCGTTTCTAGCTTGTTTTAGTTAAAAGAAAGTTAAAGTAGGAAAGCTGTATCAGCAGAAGTTCGGTCAGAAGTGTATATTTCCTGAATAAAGTTTCTGCTATGCCGCTCCCCGTCCGTGAATTCTTCAAGCTGTTCTGGCCGCTGGTACTTCTTGCCCTGCTGGTGTTCTCCTCCAGTGGGAAAGCCTATGGACAGAGTGGGAGCGTGGTGGGTACCATCATAGATGCCCAAACTAAACAGCCGCTGGGCTTTGCCACGGTCTTCATTGCCCAAACCACGTACGGCACCAATTCCGCGGAGGACGGTACCTTCAAGCTTCCCAAGATTCCGGCGGGTACGCATGAGTTGGTGGTTTCCTTTCTGGGGTATGAAACGCTTTCGCATAAGTTTACTTTGCAGGAAGGGCAGCAACTGGCATTTCGGTTTGAGATCATGCCCAAGGCTAACGCGTTGCAGGAAATTGTCATTCGGCCAGACTCTAACTGGCGTTACAACTACCATACCTTCCTGAGAAACTTCATAGGGCAGACGGCCAATGCGGCAAAGACCGAAATCATTAACTCAGACGTGTTATACTTCCACTTTGACCCAGAGACCCGCACGTTAAGTGCCGAAGCCTCTAAGCCTTTGGTGATAGAAAACCGGGCCCTGGGGTACCGGCTGCACTTTGAGCTGGAAGCGTTTAAAACGGACTTCGGGAACGGGCAGACGTTTCATGCTGGCTACCCCAGGTTTGAGAAAATGAAGCCCCGCAGCAAAGCCCAGGAAAAGCGCTGGGAAGAAGCCCGGCTGAAAGCCTATCATGGTTCCATGATGCATTTTGGGCGCGCACTGTATAATAAAAATTTGGAGGCCGAAGGGTTCAATGTACGGAAACTGCAACGCCGGCCCAACCCCAACCGTCCGCCCGAAGAGCAGATACAGGCGGGCTTAAAGCGGGCCAGAGCCCTGGCGCAAGGAAGCACCATTACTATCCATAAGAGCGGCGAACCGGAAGACAGCCTCAACTACTGGTTGCGTATGCAGCGGCTAGACAAAACGGTGGCCTACCTGTTCAAAGATCCTGTGCCGTATGAGCAGATGGTGGCGCCAGACTCCGTAAGCGGGAAACTCAGGCTGCAGTTCACAGATCATTTAAGTGTGGTGTACACCAAGGAAAAAGAAGAGTTGGGGTTTGTAAACCAAAGCGCTTTCTCTGGTCGCCGTGCGCCCACCTTCCAAACTTCCCTGCTTTCTTTAACGGAGCCTTACACCTTTGTGGAGCCCAATGGCATGATCTTAAACCCGTATTCCCATTTTGTGGAAGGATACTGGGGCTGGGAGAAATTAGCCGAAATGCTACCGCTGGATTACGCTCCTACACCCGTAAAATAGAGAAACCCTTCTGAGAAAAAGGCTACTTTGCCGGGTGGCCGGCCTACGTGCGTTAAAAATTTTCTAAATTACTTGCGTGCATAGTGGTTTTTAACCGGAATAGTTACATATTGTATCCAAATTCAGTGAAAGTGCAATCCATATTAGTTTTGTGAAAAAGAGAAGTTGCTTTTGAAAGCCTATAAGGCGGTTCTTCGCTTTTTTGTACCCATTACCTTCCGTATAAATACATTAGCGGTGCGTAGCCTCTTCTAAAAGTACCTGAATACCTATAAGAATAAATAGAAAGCAAGGCCAATCTTAGTTGGTCAATAGTTGAAATTATCCCTAAAGTACAGAATTATCACTTAGTAAATACCTACTTCAAACCACCGCTCTATGCCCAACTCTACCCTTTTTAACACGCGGTCTCTCCTGACCGTGACCTTCCTTCTGTTCTATTTTACGGCTTTCGGCCAGGAAACCCCGGTTAAGTTCGGGAAGGTGACCGAAGATGAACTCAAAATGAAGGTGTATGACAAAGACACCAGCGCCGCCGCCGTTATTCTGGCAGACTACGGGCGTTCCTATTTTACCTACAACCAGGGGTTCAAAGTAAACTTTGAGCGCACGCTGCGCATCAAGATCCTAAAGAAAACCGGTTATGAGTGGGCCAACATGGTGGTGCCCTATTACCAACGCAACAGCCGAAAGGAACTGGTGACCAACATCAAAGGAGTGACCTATAACCTGGAAGCCGGTAAGATGGTGAAAGTCAAAATGGAAGACAAAGCCGTTTTTGACGAGAAAGAAAGCGCCAACTGGTTCAACAAGAAATTCACCCTGCCAGCCGTGAAAGAAGGGTCTGTGCTGGAGATTGCGTATACCATCTCCTCAGATTTTGTTTTTAACCTTCGGGACTGGACCTTTCAGTCGTCTATTCCGGTGGTGTACAGTGAGTACCGCGCCTCTATTCCGCAGTACTTTGAATACAAACAGGTGCCCCAGGGCTATGAACCTTTCGTGATAAGTGAGTCTCTGCCCGGCAACACGAACTTCACTGTGCATTACAGCGGCCAGAACGTGGGCAGCGGGTTTAATTCGGCTCGGGTTCCGGGTGGTTCAGAGACCATCAACGCCAGCACCGTCAACCACCGGTGGGTCATGAAAGACGTGCCGGCCATTGCCTCAGAAAGCTACATTACCACCCTCAACGACTATATTTCAAAAATTGAGTTTGAATTGGAATGGGAGCGGTTTCCGGGTGAAATCCCGAAAAGATACGCAGGAAACTGGAATGACCTCACCGAGGAATTGATGGACGATGAGCAGTTCGGGTTGCAGTTGAACCGCACCGGCTTCTTCAAAAACGAAGTTGCCTCCCTGCCCGCTAGTACAGACACCCTTACCCGCCTGAACACCATCTACGAGTTTGTGAAGAGATCAGTGAAATGGAACGGCCGGGGCGGAAAATACACCACTAACACCCTCCGCAAGGCCTTTGACACCAAAACCGGAAATGCGGCCGACGTGAACCTGCTGCTGGTTTCCATGCTGCGTGATGCCGGGTTTGAAGCCCATCCGGTAATTCTGAGTACCCGTGACAATGGTCGCGTGCCGTTTTCCCCGGTTTTAAGCAAATTCAACTACGTGATTGCCTACGCCAAAGTAGGGAACAGAGCCGTTTTGATGGATGCCACAGATCCATTGATGCCTTTAGGCTTATTGCCGAAACATTGCCTGAACGGCCAGGGCTGGTTGGTTTCCAAAGCAGGCAGTGACTGGATTACACTCCAAGCCTCTGACCGTACCACTGAACTGGTAAATGCTGATCTGCAGGTGCTGCCCACCGGAATTCTGAACGGGAAAGTAACCGAGTCCAGAAGTGGCCTTTGGGCGGTGAATCTGCGGCGCAACGTGCAGGAAACCGGCGAAAGCAAGTACCTGGAGAAACTGGTGAGCAACCAGAACCAGTTTGAGCGGAAAGCGCCGGTGCTGCAGAACCTGAAAGAGTTGCACAAGCCGTTCGGGGTGCAGTATGACTTGGCCAGCGTGGGAGATGATCAGGCCAAAGATATTATCTACCTCAACCCCATGCTCTTGAAAGGGCAGCAAGACAATCCGTTCAAGAACGCCAACCGCAAATACCCCGTGGACTTCGGGCACCCAACCGAAGAGGTCTATATCTGTAATTTTACCATACCGGAGGGTTACGCAGTAGAGGAAATGCCTAAGAATGTAGTGCTGGCGTTGCCTGAAAACGGCGGAAGGTTCACGTACATGCTGCAGGTAGTAGGAAACAAGATTCAGGTCATGAGCAAAGTGACTATTGCCAAACCGGTTTTCTACGCCGCAGAATATGAGTACCTGAAGCAGTTTTACACCCAAATGGTGGCAAAACACGCCGAGCAGATTGTATTGAAGAAAAAAGGGTAATCTTGTTTTAGGCTTATTTTTCTTAAAACTATGCAAAAACGATTCGCAGCGCTCCTGCTTTCTCTGCTGGTGAGTGCCACCGCCTGGGCCGGAGACACGCCTACATATGCTTCCTTCAGCATCAACCCTGCCTTGTCTAAAGGTGCCGATGCGGTGATCAGGACAGAGGAAACTGTCTTTACGGTTACTTCTCCAAAATCTGCCACAGAACGCATCAAGCGGGTGGTCACCGTCCTGAACGAAGAAGGGAAGCGGTACGCTCAACTGGTGGTTCCTTATGACAAACTAAACAAAGTAGACTACATCAAAGGAACGGTCTACGATATGTTCGGGAAGAAATCTGGGGCGCTGAAAGCGTCTGAGATAAAGGACTTCAGCAACACCAGTGACTTCTCTTTGTATGAAGATAACAGGGTGAAAGTAGCGGCACTGTCAATGCCTTCTTACCCTTATACGGTGGAATATGAATACCAGACCACCTCTTCCAACATGCTGTTCTATACCAAGTGGGCGCCTTTAGACGGCGAGAAACTGGCGGTAGAAAAAGCTACTTTTCAGGTAGCCATGCCCGCCGGAATGCCTCTTAGATACAGAGAGCAACTGGTGCCTGCCAAAGTGAGCGTGAAACAGGAAGGAGCCCAGCAGGTGTACGCTTGGGAAGTGAAAGATTTGTCTCCCATTGAGCGCAAACCTTACGGCCCGGCCTTTTACGAGTTGGTTCCCATGGTGCATACCGCACCCGGCACGTTTGAAGTGCAGGGCTACGCCGGAACCCTGGAAACCTGGAAATCTTTTGGCGAATGGCAGAACAAACTCAACGCAGGACGGGAGCAATTACCGGAGGCCACCAAACAGCAGATCTTAGCCTTAGTCAAAGACCTGCCTACCCCAGAGGCCAAGATCAAGGCCATTTACCAGTTCATGCAGAACAAGACGCGTTATGTGTCTATTCAGTTAGGTATTGGCGGTTGGCAGCCTTTTGAAGCAACCATGGTAGACAGCAAAGGTTACGGAGACTGCAAAGCCCTGAGCAATTATACCAAAGCCTTACTGGACGTGGCAGGCATCAAAAGCCATTACGCCTTGATCTACGCCGGAGATGACAACCGCCCGGTGTTCAAAGATTTCCCTAACAGCCAGTTCAACCACGTGGTGGTTTGCGTACCTACCGCCAAAGATACCGTTTGGCTGGAATGCACGAACCAGATGGCAGATGCGGGCTACACAGGCTCTTCAACCGGCGACCGGTACTCCCTGCTCATCACCCCAGAGGGAGGGAAACTGGTTTCTACCCCTACCTTCACCGCTTTTGACAATACCCAGAAAAGAGCAATCCAGGTAAAACTGAATGCGCAGGGCACGGGTGTAGGGCAGGCGTTCACCAGCTTTACCGGCCTGCAGCATGAAGATAGAAAAGGCATTCTTCAGCACTATACACCCGAAGAACAACTGAAATGGCTCTACAAAAACACCCAGATTCCGGCCTTTGAGATCAAGAACTACCAACTGGAGAAAGTGAAGGATGCCCCGCAGGTTAAAGAGAAATTGCAACTGGAACTACCCAAACTGGCCTCTGTAAGTGGCCGTCGTCTTTTCATTACGCCTAACCTTATGAACCGCTGGAGCAGTGTGCCTGCCACCGATGAAAGCCGCAAGCAGGACGTGATCTGGCCCATGTCTTTCCATGACGTAGACAGCGTGGAGTACGAAATTCCGGCCGGTTACAAAGCCGAGAACATGCCCAAACCGGTGAAAATAGCCTCGGCCTTTGGCGAATACCAGGCCCAGGTGCAGATGCAGGGCAGTAAGCTCCTCTACGTACGCCAGCTCACCATGCACAAAGGTCGGCATGCCGCCGCCAAATACATGGAACTGGTCAACTTCCTGAAACAGGTATCAAGGGCAGATCAGCAGCAAGTGGTGCTGGCCGCCGAAACCACCTGATGTTACCTTAGCCTGCAAGAAAGAACTTCTTGCAGGCCTCTTTTGCCTTTCTTCTCCCATATTAAATCCTCTACATGACCAATATTTTAAAAACCTGGCTGGCGTTGCTGTTGTTTGTGCTTTGCGCCAGCACACCGGGTTATTCTGAAGACCCTTTCAAGCTGGGCCAGGTCACGCCCGAAGATCTGAAAATGACCTCTTATGCCCCAGATACCAGCGCTGCGGCCGTGGTACTGTATGACTTAGGAGAATCTTCCTTCCTTTTCACCAAAGGCACCCAACTGCAGTTCAAACGCATTACCAGAATCAAGATCCTAAAAAAGAATGGGCTGGGCCAAGCCGATTTCGTGATTCCCTATTACCGCCGGGGCGATGGCAACAAAGAGGAAGTACTCAATGTGAAAGGCGTCACCTATAACCTGGAAAACGGCGAAGTGGTGAAGCTGAAGCTAGATGAGAAATCTATCTTTGACGAAAAGCAGGACGCCAACTGGTACCTGAAAAAACTGACCTTACCTGGTGTGAAAGTGGGTTCAGTGATTGAGCTAACCTACACCATCAAGTCAGATTTCATCAAACTGCTGCGGGAGTGGGAGTTTCAGCATACCATTCCGGTGAAGTGGAGTGAGTACCGCGTAGGCATGGTGCCCTTCTTTGAGTACAGCCAGGTCATGTACGGAGCCCATCCGTTTCATATAAAAGACGCCAAAATAGAACGTAAAACGGTAGCTATCTCCTGGAAAGATGATGTAGGTATTGCTAATATTGAAAAATCTGGTTCACTCTCCATGACGGTAGTACAATACCAGTGGGCCATGAAAGATGTGCCTGCCTTTACCGAGGAACCTTTCCTTTCCAGCGCCAAGGATTATGTTTCTAAACTGGAATTTGAACTCTCCAAAGTGCAGTACCCAGACCAGAAACCCACCTTCACCTCAGGCGATTGGGAAAGCTTCACCAAGGAGCTCCTGAAAGAAGAAGAGTTTGGCGGTCAGTTGGCCAATACTGCCTACCTGAAAAAAACCGCCGATGGCTTGGTAGCCGGCAAAACCGATTCGCTGGAGAAAGTAAAGGCCGTGGTGGAGTACGTGAAACGGACCATGCGCTGGGACGGCAAGCACCGCATCTACACAGAAAACTTGCGCAAAGCTTTTGATAAACAACAGGGCTCTTCTTCTGAGGTAAACCTGTTGCTAACTGCTCTTCTGCGCGAAGCGGGCGTGGCCGCCAACCCCATGCTGGTGAGTACCCGCGAGCATGGCCGCCCCATGGTGAAATCCCCAATGATCAGTAAGTTTGACTATGTGATCTCCTGCGTATCTGTGGGCGGCAAAAACTACCTGCTAGATGCCACCGAGCCAGATCTGCCCTTCGGGATGCTGCCTATGCGCTGCCTGAACGGTCAGGGCTGGGTGCTGCAGGCGCCCGCCGGAAAATGGGTGCCGCTCACGGGCGTAGAGAAAAACGTGCACCTGGTTTCTGGTAAGCTTAAAATTCAGCCTACCGGCGAAGTAACCGGGGCTATGACCGAAAATTACCTGGGCGTGCCTGCCTTGCGTACCCGTTCCTCCATTAGGACCAAAGGACAGGAAACGTATATTAAAGAATTCGCCAATGCCGGACCAGACTGGGTGCGGGAAGGAGTAAAAATCCTGAATCTGGAGAATCTGCAGGAACCTCTCAAAAAAGAGTACCAACTGAACAGAAGCGGTGAAAGTGAACCAGCCTCGTTATTATACGTTTCGCCCATGCTCACCCACGGGCAGGACGAAAACCCATTTAAATTGGCTACCCGGCAATTCCCTATTGATTTCGGGACACCCGTGGACGAAACGTATATCTTTACTTACCAACTGCCCCAAGGCTATGACCTGGAGGAAATGCCCAAAGCGGCTGTGATGGCCTTGCCCGGAAATGCCGCCAAATTCACTTATATGGTGCAGATGGCAGACGGACAACTGCAGATCACCAGCAAACTCAACATCAACAAAACCTTTTTTGAAGCCTCTGAGTACGGAAACCTGCGGGAATTCTACAACCGGATGGTAGCCAAACACGCAGAGAAGATTGTCTTGAAGAAAAAAGGTTAAGTCTATTTTTAGAGTCTTTTTAGGAAAAAACCTTTAAAACAGATTCAGTACTTCTAAATCTCTGCTTACATGACCACTTGCAGGAGAAGCCTTGCCCACTGGTAAGGCTTCTCCTGTGAAAAGGAGAGAATGTTTAGGCTGCGCTACAGAAGTAAAGAAAAGAAGAATTGAGATGAAGTTAAGGCTGTTACTGTTGCTGATGATTTGTGCGCTGCTCCTGCCAGAAGAAGGTATGGCCCAACCAGATAACTATAATCACTGGCTGCAGTATTCCGGCTCGTATTGGTTCAGCCCCCGTTGGGTAGCCACCACCCATTTGCAGTACCGCACCTACAACCCTATCAAGAACCCTCGGGCCGTTTTTACCGGGGCAGAGGGTTCCTACAACTTCAAAGAAGCTCCCGTTACCTTGACCACTGGCTATACCCATCTGTTCAACCGCAACTACGTCACGGCAGAGGAAACTGATTTCGCCCATGAAAACCGCTTGTACCAGGCCATTAACATTAGGGGTAATCTCGGCAAAGTTGGCATCACGCACCGCTATCAGGTAGAAGAACGCTGGCTTCCGCAAGGCTATCACACCCGCTTCCGCTATCTGGTGGGGCTCAGGATTCCGCTGGGGCCGAAGGAGCAAGAGGTGCGTCCCTGGTACGGCATCTTGCGCAACGAGGTGCGGGTAATTATCCGTGACCAGCCGTTTGACTCTAACCGCGTCTTCGGCGGGGTAGGCTACACATTCAGCAAACATCTCACGCTAGAGGGCATGTGGATGTCTCAGTTACACGGCAGCGGCACCAGGCACCAACATTTCACTATGTTCACGCTCAGGCATGACTTTGGGCGAATGGAATAGCAGATGAGCTGGCTCTTTTGGGGCTGTTTTCCAGAAATAGCCTCAAAACAGCACCACGTAAAAAGCAGAAAGCCCGTTGCTCTGAAAAGAACAACGGGCTTTCTGCGTTAAGTCGGAATGGCAGGATTTGAACCTGCGACCTCCAGCACCCCATGCTGGCGCGATACCAGGCTACGCTACATCCCGATTTGTAGTATCTGCTGCAAATAAAACAAAAAATGAGAAATCAGGAAAGCAGATACAGAAATTGTCTGGCAAAATTTAAGAAATAAACGTCCGTTTGAGGCCTGTTTCCCTAAAAACAGGCCTCAAACAAGGCTATTCCATATCCTCGGTCTGGAGTTGGCGCTCATATAAAGCGCGGTACAGGCCATCGCTTTCCAGCATCAGTTCTTCGTGGGTGCCGTTTTGCACCACCACGCCATCGTCTAAGACCAGAATGCGGTTGGCCAGTTTCACGGAACTTACGCGGTGCGAGATAATGATGGAAGTGCGGTTGGCCATCACGCGCTGCAGACTATTGAGAATAGCGTTCTCGGTTTTGGTATCTACCGCCGAGAGTGAATCGTCCAGAATTAGAATCTTAGGCTCGCGGGCCAGGGCGCGGGCAATGGACACGCGTTGTTTCTGACCACCAGATAAGGTGATGCCGCGTTCCCCCAGCACCGTGTCAAACTGCGCCGGGAAATTCATGATATTCTCGTAGACATCGGCGTCTTTGGCGGCTTGCAGCATTTTCTCCTCGGGCAGGGCATCCACCCCAAACCCGATGTTGTTCCGGATAGAGTCTGAGAACAGGAACACGTCTTGTGGCACGTACCCAATCTGGCTGCGCAGGTTCGTGATCTTGTAGTTTCTAATGTCTTCGCCGTCCACCAAAATTCGTCCGCCGGTGGCGTCATACAAGCGGCAAACCAAGGCCGCAATGGTGCTCTTGCCCGAACCCGTATTGCCAATCACCGCCAGCGTATCGCCGGGGTTGATCTTAAAGGACAGTTTCTTGAGGGCGTGAATGCCGGTGTCTGGGTACACAAAATCCACTTCGTCAAAGACGATGGCTCCTTTGATGTCTTTTTCCAGATTCTGGTGCGAGATGATGTCAGTCTTGGTGTTCAGGAACTCGTTGATGCGTTGTTGCGAGGCCGCCGCACGCTGTACCAAAGAAGTAGTCCAGCCCAGCGCCGTTACGGGCCAGGTGAGCATGTTCACGTAGATGAGGAATTCGGCAATAACGCCTGGGGTAATGCTGCCGTTAATCACTTCCTTTCCGCCGTACCACACGGTAATGATGGTGCTGAGGCCAATCAAAAACAAAATAAGCGGGAAGAACAGCGAGTTCACGAAGTTCAGCTCCAATGACTTGTCTTTGTAGGTGTCGCTGGCTTTGGTGAAGTTGGCGTGCGAATCCTGCTCCCGCACAAAGGATTTCAATACCCTGATGCCCGAGAACGCCTCCTGCACAAACGTGGTGATGCCGCTGAGGCTTTTCTGGATCTCGTCAGATTTCTTCTCAATAATGTTGTTCACATAGTAAATGCTTACGCTCAGGATAGGCAGCGGCAGCAGCGTGTAAATGGTCAGTTCCACGTTCACTGAGAGCATATATGGGATCACCATCAGAAACAAAACCAAGAGGTTAATGCCGTACATGATGGCCGGCCCCAGGTACATGCGTACGCGGCTCACGTCTTCAGAAATACGCGCCATCAGGTCGCCGGTGTTGTTGCGGCGGTAGAAGGAGAGGGGCAGCGTCTGGTAATGGGCGTAAATCTCGTCTTTGAGGTCGTTTTCAATCAACCGGCTCATGACAATGATGGTCTGCCGCATGAAAAACAGGAAGATGCCACGCAGCAAAGCCATGAGCACAATGACCGCTCCATAAAACAAGGTGCTGCGGGCGAAGGAATCATATACCTGTTCCTGCTGGGCGAAACCGTCATGAAGGTTGTACATGGTAATGCCTTCGCGCACCAGGTCAAACGCGTGGCGCACCACCTGCGCCGGAATAATGGCGAAAATGTTGGAGACAATCACAAACACAATGCCCCAGAAGAATCGGAACTTGTATTTGAGCAGATATTTGTTGAGGTATTTAAGTGATTTCACGGGCTAGGTTTAAAGAAAATACGTACTAACACTTGTTAGGATTTTCTTGGTCTTCAAAAATATAAATTTAATTTTGCATCAAAATTACCGATTCGCTTCCCCAATATCTAACAAAGTCTGATTGGTATTTAAGGTAAAACAAAACATGATAGAAGTTAAAGATCTAACTACTGAGCAGGAAACCTCGGTTTTCAGCCAAATAAGCGAATACCACCATGAGCAAGTGGTTTTCTGCCACGACCATGACACCGGCTTAAAAGCGATCATTGGCGTGCATAACACCGTTTTAGGGCCTGCCTTGGGTGGTACCCGTATGTGGACATACGCAACTGAGGCCGAAGCGCTGCGCGATGTGCTGCGTCTTTCGCGTGGCATGACCTTCAAATCGGCTATCTCAGGCCTGAACCTGGGTGGCGGAAAGGCTGTGATCATAGGCGATTCCAAAAAAGACAAGACCGAAGCCATGATGCGCAAGTTTGGGCGGTTCGTGAACAACCTGAACGGTAAGTACATCACCGCCGAGGACATGGGTATGACCACCCAGGACATGGCTTACATCGGGATGGAAACCAAGTACGTAGCCGGTTTGCCAGAATCACAGGGCGGAAGCGGTGACCCATCGCCGGTGACGGCTTACGGTACTTACATGGGCATGAAAGCCGCCGCCAAGAAAGCGTGGGGCAACGACAGTTTGGCCGGGAAGAAAATCTCTGTGCAAGGAACCGGTCACGTAGGCGGGTACCTGATTGAGTATCTGGCCAAAGAAAATGCCCAGTTGTTTATCACAGACATTGACCAGGAGCGTTTACAGCGCATCTCGGCCGCTACCGGTGCCACTGTAGTTGGTCTGGACGAAATCTATGACCTAGACGTGGACATCTACTCGCCTTGCGCCATGGGAGCCACCATCAATGATAACACCCTGTCTCGCCTGAAGTGCCAGGTGATTGCCGGCTGCGCGAACAACCAGCTCAAAAACGAAGACATCCACGGACCAGCGTTGGTAGACATGGGCATTGTGTATGCGCCAGACTTCCTGATCAACGCCGGTGGGATCATCAATGTGTATTCAGAAGTGAAGAAACTGAACCGCGAGTGGGCCATGCAACAGACTGAGCAGATTTACAACACCACGTTGAATATCTTCGCGAAGGCTGAGGCCGATGGTACGCACACCCAAAGAGCCGCCACTGAAATTGCGCAGAAGCGTATTGATGACATGGCCAAGATTAAGCAAACCTATTAATTACTGCCTCCCTAAGGAGGAATAAAGAAAGTGAATGCGTTTTCGGACTGGTTTGAAAGAACTGGGCCGGAGACGCATTTTTGTTTAGTGTCTATTATGGATCGTAAGCAAGCAATCTGCAATTGAGAACTTGAAGCTTCCAGCAGGAAAGGAAATTAAAATAACTCCGGTTTGCTTCTTGCTCCTTTCCTTCGGACCTTTGCGGCTGAATTGAGGACGGAGGCGTATAAGGCTGTAAGGCCAGCGTTCCGAACCCAACATTTACCGTAATTTTCACGTTCACCACGTTCTTTCCTTATTATCATGCTCAACCGCAGAATACTCCGAATCAAAGCGATGCAAGCGATTTATGCCTATGTGCAGGCCGAAGGGTCTGACTACCAATTGGCCCTGGACTTGATTTCGGATAGATTTGCCCCCGACCTGATGGCCATTGAGGCGCAGGACAGAAGAAAACTGGAAGGCCAGAAGCAGATCGCCAGCCTGCTGTTCAAAGAATGGTACGAGACCCGCAAATTTGATACGGAAGAAAAAGACCGTGAGATCTTAGATGCCACGCAGGCCGCCGTTAATTTCTACCAGAACTCGCTTAAAAAAGACCTCAAATTCTTCGGGAACCAGATGCTCACCGCAGCTGAGGAAATCTATGACCGTTACCTGCTCACCCTTTTGGTGGCCCAGGAACTGGTGCATCAGATAGAAAGCGAAGAGCAGAAAGCCGCCACCCGTTTCACGGAGCGCAAAGACGTAAATCTTCGCAGACTGCTGCAAAACAAAGCCTTGCAAAAACTGCTAGGCAACAAGTTTTTGGAGCAGCGTGTGATCCGGAGAAACCTGAGCTGGGCCGGAGACATGGAGGTTATCCAGAAAATCTACCGCAACAACCTTAAGAAAGATGAGGAAGTATTGGCCTACCTGGAAATTGTAGAGCCAACCTATGAGCAAGACCACGAATTGCTGAAACATATCTTCAAAAACGTTATCTTTAAGGACGAGAACCTGCAAACCCTGTTTGAGGAGAAAGACCTTAACTGGGTAGAGAACAAGTCTGTGGTGAAAAACCTGGTGAACAAATCCATCAAGATGCTGGAAGAGAACACCGATGAGAACCTCGCCCTACTTGATCTGTCGGCCAGCTGGGAAGACGACAAGGCTTTCTTTGAGGAACTGTACTATGAGACCCTAAAGGACGACGAAAAGTACGAGGCCATGATTTCTGAAAGCGTGCAGAACTGGGATGTGGAGCGGGTGGCCCAACTAGATAAAATCATCCTGAAGATGGCCCTCTGCGAGATGCATATTTTCAGAAGCATTCCCGTGAAAGTATCTATCAATGAATACATTGATATCTCTAAAGTGTACAGCACGCCTAAAAGCAAGCAGTTCATCAACGGGGTGCTGGACAAACTTTCGCAGGACCTGCTCGCGAGCGGTGCCATCCGGAAATCGGGTAGAGGCTTGTTGGATAACAAATAATCCCGGCAGGTTTTCGTTCGTAAAGAATAAGGAAGGCTAACAGAGCCTTTGTTTCGGCCCCGTTTTTCAGGAAACGGGGCTGAAGCAGAAACTGACAAGAGAAGCTGTGTTGTGGTGCCTGCGCCTAAAAGCTTGCTTGGAGTACCTGGTGCCAAAAGCCTAAGAGAACGTCTGAGGCGGGCATCTTACTACTTGTGTCTTATCATATACTAAACACTACCTATTAAACTATGGGCAAAAAAACCAATGCTATCCTTGCCTTTTCCAGCGGTATCGCCACGGGCGCGGTACTGGGTATTCTGTTTGCGCCGGAAAAAGGCCGGGAAACCCGTGACAAACTGAGTTTTCAATTAGAGAAATACCGCGCCAGATTGTTGGAGCTTTCCAATGACCTGATTGTGGGAAGAGAAGAGCAAGGTTCTGCCGCTAAAACCGAGGGACAGCGTGTGATCAAAGATGCCCGTGACAAAGCCGAGCGCCTTCTGCTGGACGTAGATTCCCTCATCAATGAAATAAACAGTAAAAAGGAAATATAAGCCTGCCCATGACAACCGTTACCCTTATTCCCGGCGACGGGATAGGTCCTGAGATCACAGAAGCCGTCAAGGCGATCTTTGCAGCCGCACAAGTACCCATTACCTGGGAAGAAGAAAACGCCGGTCAGACCACGTTTGACGCGAAAGGTGAACTGATTCCGCAATCTCTGATTGACTCACTGGAACGCAACAGAATCGCTTTGAAAGGCCCCATTACCACGCCGGTGGGCAAAGGCTTCAAGAGTATTAACGTGCAACTGCGCCAGAAATTCGATTTATATTCCAACGTGCGCCCGGCCAAAACCACGGCTGGCGTGAAAACCCGCTTTGAGAACGTAGACCTGGTGCTGTTTCGGGAGAACACCGAAGGCCTGTATTCCGGGCTGGAAACCTTTGATGAGCGCCTCGGAATTTCTGATTCCATTGCCCGCGTAACTGTGGAAGGCTGCCACAAAATTGTGCGCGCTGCGTTCCAATACGCCGCTAAGCACAATCGTCCTAAAGTAACCGTGGCCCACAAAGCCAACATCCTGAAATCAGCGGGAAGACTTATCTTAGAGGCCGCCGCCGATGTTTCCAAAGAGTTCCCGCAGGTGCAGTGGGATGAGAAGATCATTGACAACATGTGCATGCAGTTGGTGAGCAAGCCAGAGCAGTTTGAGGTGATTGTAACCACCAACCTGTTCGGAGATATTCTTTCAGACTTGTGCGCGGGTTTGGTAGGAGGTCTAGGCGTAGTGTCTGGCGCTAACATTGGCGATGACATGGCCATCTTTGAAGCGGTACACGGTTCTGCCCCAGACATTGCTGGTCAAGGTCTGGCGAATCCTACGGCGTTGTTGCGTTCGGCACTTATGATGTTAGCCCACATGGGCTTGCATGAGCAGGCAAACCAGATTGAGAATGCGCTGGAGAAAACCTTGCTCAACAAAGCACAATGCACCCGTGACTTAGGCGGAACTGCCTCAACGTCAGAATTTACGCAGCATATCATTTCTAATTTGTAACTTGTCCTGTTCTTTAACAGGCTTAAATTTTTATGAAAAAGCAATTTATAATCGCGTTACTGTTAGCCGGTGGTCTCTGGACTTCTAGCTGCGAGAAAAAAGCAAGCACAGATGAGACCGCTACTGCCACTGAGCAGAATGCATCTGAAGGCAGCGCTGCCCCAGTGGCCGCCAATGACCCTGCTACCAACCCTAACGTGGCCAGCCAGGAAGCCGTGAACCCCAATGCCCCTAAGCCGGTCATGACGTTCAAGGAAACGGAGTTTGACTTCGGGAACATCACCGCAGACAAAAAAGTAGAGCACACGTTCACATTCACCAACACCGGGCAGGCGCCTTTGGTCATTGAGAACGCCTCTGCTACCTGCGGCTGTACTGTTCCAGAATGGCCCCATGAGCCGATTGCCCCGGGTGAGACTGGTAAAATCAAAGTGGTATTTGACCCAACCGGCAAAAACGGTCAGCAGTCTAAGCAGATCACCATTACCGCTAACACTGATCCGCAGATAAACCAGGTAAGCATTAAAACCAACATCACCGGCACCGTGCCGCAGGCAGGAGCAGCAGGACCTGTTCGTTTATAATTTTAGAACAACCGTATGCTAACTGTATTATTGCAAGCTTCCGCTGAAGGGGCAAACCTTTACTCTAATTTCCTGTTCATCGGGTTAATTATTCTAGTGTTCTATTTCTTTATGGTGCGTCCGCAGCAGAAGAAAGCCAAAGACCAGAAGAAGTTCCGCGAAGAGCTGAAACGCGGCATGAATGTGGTCACCGTGGGTGGCCTGCACGGCCGTTTGCTCAGCATAGATGATGACACCGTCTGGATTGAAGTAGACAAAGGCCTTAAACTGAAGTTTGATAAAGTAGCCATTGCAGTGGAAGCCACTAGCCGGGTGAATGCCAACACCACAACAGAAACCACTTAATTTGTAAACGTCACTTGCCATTCAATAGAACAAAGAACGCCCTCCTCTGGTTACTGAGACCCTTTTCACCCAAGCAGAAACAGTACTGGAGGGTGGTGTTCCTTTGTTTTTTTACGGCGGCTACGTTTTGGCTCCTGAATGCGCTAAATAAGAGTTATACCGCGCAGGTCTCTTACCCCATTCAATTCGTCTATGATCCCCGAACCTTGGTGCCGGTAAAGCCTTTACCCGAGGAGGTGGTCATCAATGTGACGGGCAAGGGATGGAAATTGCTCCGGAAGAACCTGCTATTCAATGTGAAACCGGCAGAGCTCACTATTCGTAATCTGGCTTCAATAAAGCGGTTACCAGGGCATACCCTGCGGCCGGCCATCTCCAACGTGCTGGACGGATTGAGCCTCAACTTTGTGGTAACAGACACCGTCAGCTTTGATTTTGACCGGTTGGTCACCCGTAAATTCCCGTTGGCCATTGACACCACCCAGGTGAAGGTAGCGGCAGGCTACGTGTTTGCCGGACCTGCTACGATACGTCCAGATTCAGTCACGTTCACCGGTCCTGAATTGATTTTGAAGCAGTTTCCCAACCCTTTTCTCTTGCCCCTTCCTTCAGAAAACCTTACGGCTTCTTTTAAAAGCGAAGTGCCGCTTACTTATGACTTCACCTCCCTGGTGAAAGCGGACGTGAGTGAGGCCGAAGTGCAATTCAATGTCATCGCCTTAGAACGAAAAGAAATAGCGGTGCAGCCCGTTCTTCAGAATTTCCCGGCAGGGCTCCGCTTGCGGTTGGTCAACGGACCGGTGGTGCTACACTACTCGTACTTGCCCCAAAACCGTGATTTAATTCAGCCCGATCTTTTCCAGGTGGCGTTAGACTACCAGAAGTTCAACCCGGCAGATTCTACCATTGTGCCCACGGTGCTGCAAAAATCGCCAAATGTAAGGCAGGTGGCGGTAATGCCCGGTAAAGTGCAGATTTCCTTAACGGCACAGTAGCCCATGTTAAAAATAGGCATCACTGGCGGAATTGGATCTGGAAAAAGCATTGTGTGCAAATGTTTTCAGCTATTGGGTGTGCCTGTCTATGATTCTGACTCTCGCGCCAAATGGGTCATGAACCATGATCCCGAGCTGCGCGAACAACTCATCTCTACCTTCGGGCCAGAAACCTTTGATGCTGCCCAGAACCTGAACCGCTCTTACCTGAGCCAGAAAGTTTTCCATAATGCCACAGAACTGGCGAAATTGAATAGTTTGGTGCACCCGCAGGTAAGAAAAGATTTCTACCGGTGGATGGATCAGCAGCACCAGGCTCCTTATATTCTGAAAGAGGCAGCTCTCATGTTTGAGTCCAATGCCTACACGCAAGTAGACCACGTGCTCACGGTTTCGGCCCCATTGTCCCTTCGGGTAGCCCGCACTCTCCAACGCGATCCGCACCGCACCCCCACCGACGTAGAAGCCATCATAGGCAAGCAACTCTCCGAAGAAGAACGCGTCACCCGCTCCCAATTCGTCCTCCACAACGATGATGCCCACTTGGTACTGCCCCAAGTAGCGCACTTGCATGAGACGTTCCTGACGTTAGCTGCTGAGAAAAAGTAACTGATTTCAGTATCCTTTCTACTCAGGAAGCATCCGCAGGAAAGAGCCTTTTGTTTTAGGGATTATTTGTGAAGAATGGGTTGGAAACGGTGTTGGCGTAGACACTCTATAGGACCTTCGGACAATACGAGGTCTTTGGAGTGGGCCGTATTGCTGCTCTTGAACTATGGCTCTTATCCATGATTCAGCAATACCAATTTGAGGCTTTCGCCTCACGGAAGTTGCAAACTTCCGGACATGGTAGGTCCAAGTCACAGACTTGAACCATGTACAAAAGAGATAGGAACGCGTGTGACCGGCAGATGTAAACATCCCCCTTCGCCCCCTTCAAAGGAGGAGTCTCTGCTTTGGTAGGCAGAAGTCCATTGCTACTTTCCCCTTTCCAGTCTTTCCTGAGCGCGCCTCGCTTTTGGCCCTAGACAAACGACTACTAAGAGCGATAAGCAGCACAGGCCGAAAGGGCAGTGCGAGAAGGGAAGACGAGGCCTCGCGGCCGTGAGCGCACGGTGGGAAACCATGAAACAACCAAGCATAAGGGCCTCGCATCAAACAGCCTCCCCGCCAGCAATGGCAAACTGCATGCATCACAAAAGCAATATAAAATCTAGCCACTTACAATGTTTCTAGGCCATTTTATAAAAATCAGCCTTAAAACAGCGGCCTTATTTAATAATAGGGTACCGCGTAAACGGTTTAGAAGGATCAAAGATCTTACGGTACGTGACATGGGTCTTGTAAATGCGAGCCCCTAACCCACGAGTCACCAGCATCATCTTCGGATTGAAATCCCCTACCCAGTTCATCTCAATCTCACGGGCACCATACGCATTCAAGGGGCCTTGCGCATGCACAATCATGTAAGAATCCACCCCTTTGGCCTGAAATTCAGGAACCACGCCGAAAATGACCCCAAATACCTTCTTGTCGGTTCGTTTGTTGTAGCGCCAGCGGTGATAGAGGAACTTGAGCTTGGCAGGGAGGTTGAATTTGCCGTTGAGGTGCTTGAAGAGCTGGTTCAGCTCCGGCAACATGATGAAGAAAGCGATGGGCTTGCCTTCAAAATACACGAAGTTGATGAGCTGCTCCACCATCACAGGTTTCATGCTCTTCACCATTTTCATGGCCTTGTCCAGCGTCATCTCATTGATGCCCGAGTGCCCAGACCACGCTTTGTTGTACACCTCCAGAAAGTCCTGAGCCAGCTTCTCCAGGTTATTTTTGGAAGGATGCTCAAAACTATAGCCCGGAGTGGCCTCTAACGCTGCTGATCGTTGATACACCTTGTCGCCGAAGCGGGCGTGCGTATCCATGTAGTAAGTGTACTGTTTGAAGTACACCTGAAACCCATAGTTCTCAAAAAGCTGCTGGTAATAGGGTGCATGGTAGAACATGCCGAAGTTAGGTTCTGTGAACCCTTGCACTAAAAGTCCCCACCAACGGTCCCGCTCCCCGAAGTTGATGGGACCATCCATGGCTTCCATGCCCTGAGCGGCTAACCAGTTCTGGCAGGCCTCAAACAGCACATTGGCGGCGGCCTGGTCATTAATGCACTCAAAGAAGCCCATGCCCCCAGTTACGTACTCAGAAGCGTCTTTGGTCTTGTTGTTCACGAACGCCGCCACCCGACCGATGGTTTTCCCTTGCTGATTCTGGAGAATCCACCGGATGGCGGTGCCGTTTCTGAAGTTGGGGTTCTGCTTGGGGTCAAAGACCTGTTCAATGTCCTTGTCCAGCGGACGAATCCAGTTAGGATGGTCTTGGTAGAGGGAAGAAGGGAGGTCTAAAAAGGCTCTGACGGCGGCAGCGTTCTTTACTTCAAGTAAGTGCATACAGGTAGGTGGGGCTAAGAAAGCCAAAAATACGCATTTACAGTAAAAGCGCCATGTATAAGGCCCAAACGCGCTCGGCTGAGGTTAGGCCGCCTTTCTTGGCGCTAGCTGGTGCGTAAGGGTAAGTTCAAGCTGCATGGCTTCCTCCAGGGTGTACGGCTTCTGGTCATAAGGACTAAGGAAGGCCTCTTCCATCACCAGCCATGAAATATCAATGCCCAAAAAGTAAACAGGTTGGGGGCGAAGTTGCCAGCCTTTTTCCAGTAAGATAGGAGGGATTTCTTCCATGGCAGTTGTTTGGTGAAGTCTTGCTGCTCTTGCAGAACAGGAAGATAGAGATGCTAAGTAGAACGGAAAACCTACTGCCGGGTTTTGCTCTTTCAGACAAAAATTGCTAAGTGAAAGAAATGTGCGTTGGAAAGAGGTGAAAACAAAAAAGCCTCACTTTGCAGTGAGGCTTTTTGAAGTGGGGCGTGCTGGATTCGAACCAGCGACCCTCTGCTTGTAAGGCAGATGCTCTGAACCAGCTGAGCTAACACCCCTTTTTTGTTTTTCGGTGACCTTTTGTCCCCGTTTGATGATGCAAATATGGGGGTTGTTTTTTAATCTACCAAATAGTGTTCTGAAAAAAACGTTAAAATTTCTGAAGAAACACTTCTCCATAGGAGGCGTGCGCAGGTCAACGTATATTTAGCGGCTGAAAATCAGAAAGTTTGTGGGAAATAGGAAAAAGGTAGCCCGATATTTTTTTTTCGGGGTAGCCGGAATTTTTTTGCTGGTGGGTCTTGTGGGCGGGGCACTTTACGTGTATCAGGATAAAATTATCCAGTTGTTTGTGACCGAAGCTAACCAGCACATCAAGACAAAGGTGGTGGTAGAGAAGATAGAAGTAACCTGGTGGGAGCAGTTTCCGCAGATAGCCATCCGGCTGCAGAACGTGGAGGTAACCGAAGCCGTGCCCGGTAGCAGTGCGCCTTTGGCTAAGCTGAAGAAAGTGTACGCCACGTTTTATCCCTGGGACTTGCTGGGCAGTTCTTACCGCATACGGGAGATTCATTTAGAGGAAGGCGAGGTGCACGCCCGCGTACTGGCCAACGGAGACGTGAACTACCGCTTTTACCAGCGCGCAGATACGGTGCAGAATGAGGCCATGCAGTTTTACCTGCAGCACATTGGCCTTAAGAACGTGCACGTCATCTACCAAGATGTTCCCCGTAAGCAGAAGTATGACGTGCAGGCTCACGCGTTGAAGGCTGCACTGGAGATGGAAGGTCCGGTTCTTCAGTTGAAAGCCAGCGGGAACACGCGCATCAGGCACATTAAAATAGGGGAGAACGAATTCTTGAAGGAGAAAGAGGTAGCCTTAGCCGGTAACCTCAGCATCCAGACAGAGCAGCAAACCATTACGCTGCAGCCGTCTGAACTACAGATTGGCAAAGCGGTGTACCAGGTAGGCGGCAAGATGGCATACCAGCAGAAAACGCAGGTAGACTTAACCGTAAACGGCAAGAATACCAATGTGCAGTCGCTCTTAGCTTTGTTGCCCCCGCGTTATGCAGAGCAGTATGGTCAATACCGAAGCGAGGGCGATGTCTATTTCAAAGGGAAGGTGAAAGGGGAGGTGTCTTCTAAGAAAAACCCGTTCCTGGATTTTGAGTTCGGGGCCCGGGGTGCCTCTTTTTACCAACCAGATTCCCAGGAGAAGATAGAGGGGTTGACGCTAGTGGGCCGCCTCACGAACGGAACGCAGCGGAACAGCCAGACCTCCCGCCTGGAGTTGCGCCAAATACAGGGCCGCCTGCATGGGAAACCTTTTAGCGGAGAGATGGTCTATCAAAACTTCCTCAACCCAGACCTGCACCTGAAGGTGAATGCCCAGCTAGAGGTAGCTAGTGTTTTGAAGCTGTTTCCGGGAAAATACCTTAAAAAGGGAAGCGGGCAGGCGCAGGTGCAGTTCGCCTTTTCGGGGAACCTGCGGGCTTTTCAGGCGAACCCGGCTAGCCTCGCTGTCAAAGCCAGCGGCGAAGCCACGTTACAGCAGGTAAACCTACAGTTTCGGCAACATCCTATCCTGTTTTCGGGCTTGAACGGTACTTTTCTGCTGAGGAAGAATGACGTGGCGGTTTCTGGGGTCAAAGGCAAGATCGGTGATTCAGACATTCTGGTGAACGGGTCTTTCAGGAATGCGCTGGCCTGGCTTTTCTTCAAAGGGCAGAAGCTAAGAATTGAGGCCGATGTGACTTCCCGGTTTCTGAACGTAAACCAGATTCTGTCGGCTTCCGCCAAAATGGGCAGAACTACTGCGGCTACTCCTGGCAAAGAAGATGGTGCTGGCACGTACGCCTTCAACATGCCGGCGCACCTGGAGCTAGACCTCAACACCAAGGTAGACCAACTGACGTTCCGCCGATTTAAAGGGCGTCAGTTGCACGGGCGCATCCAGCTCAAAGACCAGGTGCTAACCACGCCGGGCATGGGTTTGCAGGCGGTGGGTGGCCGTTTCAGAATAGCTGGCCGCATGGATGCCCGTAGGCCACTCATCAAAGTGACTTCCACCGCTCATCTGGAGAACATCAACGTAGACAGCCTTTTCTATGTGTTTGAGGATTTCGGGCAGACGTTCATCATGCAGCGACACCTGCGCGGTCAGTTAACGGCCCAGATTACTTCAGACACGTACCTGGACCATAATCTCAGGCCCCGTACAGACCTGCTGCAGGCTCAAATCAAGACGGTTCTCCGAAACGGGCAACTGCTCCACTTTACCCCCATGCAGAAGCTTGGTCTGTTTGTGAAACGCGATGAGTTGGCCAACCTGCAGTTCTCAGAGATGCGAAACAATTTTTACATCAGGAACCGCGTGGTATACATCCCAGAAATGGAGATTAACTCCAGCACCAGCCGTCTGTCTACCATTACGGTTTCGGGCACGCATACCTTTGACCAACGCATGGATTACCGCGTGCGCATCCCGCTCAAAAGCCAACGCCCCGACAAAGATGAACGCTTCGGGGTAATTGCCGCCAGCACCAACAATCCCAACCTGTTCCTCACGGTCAAGGGCAAAGAAGGGAATTTCAAAGTGGCTTATGACCAGCAGAGAGTCAGGCAGAAAATTGCCGCCGACCTGAAACAGGAGAAAAAAACACTCAAGAAAATCTTGCAGGGCAAAAAGAAGGAGGAAAAGAAAACAGTGAAGCCTTCAGCGGAATATTTTGATTTTTAAGAAAAGGATAGAGTTGGTGTTTTGAGCGCAATTTCTGGAAAGAGGGACGAAAAAGCGGATTTTCTATTAAATGGCTTCTTACAATATATCCATTAGTTCAGTTACGGTTATCTGTTAAAATCGACAATAAACCGTATGTTTAAGGATAGATATAGTGCTGATAAGCGTAGGTGGTACGTTTATCTGGAAGTTAGGTAAAAGTTAAAATATAAAAGATGGAATTTAAAATTTTAGCGGCTAGCGTATGTGTTTTATTTGTTCTTCTTTCTTGCTCATCGACCACTAAAAGGCCTAACGAAGAAGTCTCAAAAAAACCAGAAACAATAGAAACTGACTCTACCTTGGGATATGATACCCAAAAGAAAATCAAGCTTGGCAACGGATTTGAGATTTTGGCTGGCGGAGTTGAAGAATTTGACAATTTTAAGACTTACTCTCTGTTCACACTAACCAGAAACGGGTCAATTATCTATCAGGACAGCTCTCAAACAGAGTATGAATTTGGAGACCAGCTTTACCCGCTAATACTTCCTTTAGGTAATGACAGGTTTGAGATATTAGTTGAAGTAAACGACAGGCCAAACAAAAATTACCTTTATCATTTTGTCATCAGCGGCAATAAGCTTCTAAAAACAGAACAGTTGCCGACTTTCATCTCACATGCAAAGAACCTGGATTCAGACAATGATTTGGAATTTGCAGGATTCTGGGATTATCCTCAAATGACTAAAAACGCAGAAGGACAGGAAATTGCCGCCTATAACCCGATTCTATACTTCCAATTAAAGAAAAACGGACTTGAACTTGACAGCTCCTTAACGATAGAGCGGAACACAGCAATATTTGAGAAGTTCAGCGGCTATGAATTTAAGGAATCAATAGAAGTGCTTGGCTCAACGCTTGCAAAACATACGACAGAAGTTGAGCGCGTGAAAAAATAAAAAAAACCTTTACCTAACACGGTGTAAACGGCATCTTCGGCCGACGGCCACGCCGCCGCTTACACGAGACAGTTGTACAAAAATTTAAAACATTGATGCCAGACTTCACAAATATTGAATATCTTAAAAAAGGAAATAAGCGTCAGCAACAAGCCTATATAGAATTGACTAAGCTATCAATTTTTGAAGATTTGCAAGCTTATAGTCCAATATTGACAGGAACTATACCAATTGGGATTGACCTACCAGAAAGTGATTTAGATATTATTTGTGAATGTTCCAATCACCAGAAATTTGCAGAAACACTCACTAGTTTGTACTCGGACAAAGACGAATTTAGAATTCGGACAAATACTTGGAATAGCTTATTATCAACAATTGCAACCTTTAGAGCAGGGGAATTTGAAGTAGAAGTTTTTGGACAGGATTCCCCGACAAAAGAGCAAAATGCATACAGGCATATGCTAGTTGAACATAAAATCTTGAATTTAAAAGATGATAAGTTCAGAACGGAAATCATAAGGCTTAAACAAGAAGGACTAAAGACAGAGCCAGCTTTTGCAAAATTATTGGCTTTGGTTGGAGATCCTTATGTAGAACTGCTGAGATTTGAAATATAAAACTTTGTACAACAAGGTAAAAAGTTAGCCACAGCCGACGGCCTCGCACGCTGTTTATACGAGACTGTTGCGCATCTAATCTGAATGCTTATCCTATAAATAGACTAGCATTCATAAATAGACTAGCATTCAGAACAAAGCCGTATTACAAACCGAACCTATGAAAAAACGCTACCACCTACTTCTGTCTTTCCTATGGCTGGGCCTTTTCGCCTGCCAGACCAACAATACTACGTCCTCCCAAACCACATCGGCGAATGCCAAGGTGTATTACCCAGAGAAGGGCGATAAATGGGAGCAGAGAGCCCCGGAGCAGGTAGGCATGGACCCGAGGCTGTTGGCCGAGGCGGTGGCGTATGCCCAAACCCAGGAAACCAAAATGCCGAAGGATTTCTCCACGCAGGAAGAGATTTTCGGGAAGCTGTTGGGCCCCATCCCGAAAGACCGGGCGAGCACCAACGGCATCATTCTGCGGCACGGCTACATTGTAGCCGAGTGGGGCGATACCAAACGCGCGGACCCCACTTACAGCATCGCGAAGAGCTTTCTGTCTACTATTCTAGGCATCACGCTGGACAAAGGCATGATCAAAGACATTCATGATCCGGTGGCCAACTACATCAAAGACGGCGGCTATGACTCAGAACACAACCGCAAAGTAACCTGGCATCACCACGCCCAGCAGACCAGCGAGTGGGAAGGAGAACTCTTCGGGAAGACGCACACCTTTGTGGGCAAAGAGGAATTCGGCAACGGCGAACGCAAGCCGCGTGAACTGAAAGAGCCCGGTACGTTCTATGAGTACAATGATGTGCGCATTAACCGCCTGTCCTTGTCCTTGCTGCGGCTCTGGAAAAAGCCCCTGCCCCAAGTCTTGAAAGAGCAGGTCATGAACCCCATTGGCGCCTCAGACACCTGGCAATATCTCCCGTACAAAAACTCCTACGTAGAGGTAGACGGCAAGCAGTTGCCCAGCGTAAGCGGCGGTACCCGCTGGGGCGGCGGTCTCTGGATCAACACCCGTGACGAAGCCCGTTTCGGGTATTTGTTCCTGCGGCAGGGCAAATGGAAAAACAAGCAGATTGTCTCTCAAGAATGGGTGAAGCAAGCCACCGCGCCCGGGCCGCACGGGCCAGATTACGGTTATCTCTGGTGGCTGAACACGCAGAAAAAGCAGTGGCCTAACGCGCCCGCTACCAGTTTCGCCGCTCTGGGCGCGGGTTCCAACACCATTTGGGTAGACCCCGAGCATGATTTGGTAGTGGTATGGCGCTGGCACGGCACCAACGGAGATGAGTTCTTTAAGCGCATTCTTGCCGCCGTCCAGAAGTAAGAACCACGTAAAGTTGCGGAGGCGTTTAACGGCTGGTTTCAGAAAAACAGCGGTTAAACGCCAACTCGTTTGTAGCCGTGTCGTTTGTGTTAGTCTACACCAACACCTACAACCATGGCTGAAGAAACCACCACGCTTCTAAAAGATTACTCTGAGCAGGAAAAAGGCGCTTACCTGGGCGCACTGGCTACCATTGCCTCGGCAGACGGGCACGTGTCTGAAGATGAACTGACGTTTCTGCAACTGTTAAGCGAAGCCGCCGAACTGCCCGAGAATCTACAGCAGGAAGTGGCTTCCATTGCTAAAAACCCCTCCCAGATAAGCCTGCAACGGTGCCTGGATGTTCTGAAAGGAAGTCCGCTGCGTTTCTCCTTCATCACAGACATCATCAGCTTCGCGAAGTCAGATGGCGAGTACACCAAAGAAGAGCAGCAACGCATAGCAGAAGTAAGCCAATACCTGGGCATAGACCAGAAGCAGTTCAGTATTCTGGACCAGTTTGTGGACAAAGCCAACCAAGCCCAGGAAAAAGGCGAAGACCCTACCTCGCAGTCCTTCTTAAACAAAAATGGCTTCGGCGATATGTTCAAAAATTCCGGCATCTCGCCGGGTATGGTGACCGGTATGCTGGGCATGCTGGCGCCCATAGTTATCAGTGGCATGATGAACCGCCGGAGCAGGTCTCACGGATATGGCGGCGGCGGGATGATGGGCGGCGGACTGGGTGGTTTGCTAGGCGGTTTGTTAGGTGGCGGCATGATGGGCGGAGGAATGATGGGAAGAGGCGGCATGTACGGTGGCGGTCGCATGGGTGGACTAGGCTCCATGGCTTCTATTCTGGGTAGCTTAGGTGGTAGAGGCGGCTACGGCCGAGGCATGGGAAGCGGCGGTCTAGGCGGCTTGCTGGGCGGAATTTTAGGTGGTGGCCGCAGAGGCGGTTGGTAATAAAAGAAACTCCTGTTTTGAGGCTTGTTTTACTAAAACAGCCCAAAACAGGAGTTCTCAATTTTTAGATGTTAAACGTTGCCGTTACTCTGCTACCGTGCAGGGCAACCACAAGGGATTTGCCCCTACATCTGGAAAATTAACACAGAAACATCTTCAAACCTCCAAATTTCCACATCCTCACATCTCCCAATCACCCTTCCTGTTTCAAATACAGCGTTTGGCTAGGGTATGCGAACTCGGCCCCGTGTTTTTCCACAATGGCCACAATCTGGTAATTGATTTCCTCCTTCACATCTATGTATTGGTCATAGTCAATGGTGTCAATGAAGTACAGCACCATAATGTCTTTGGAATACGGCCCCAGGTTGAAGAACCGTACGCGGCCGTCCTGGTTGGTGCGGGGATACGCGTCAATCAGATGCTGGATGTCGGTTACAATGGCCTTTACCTGTTCTGACGTGGTAGTGTAGGTGAGCGAAATGTCAAACTTCACCCGCCTGAAAGTACGTAGCGTGAGGTTGTCCAGCGGTTTGTCAATCATGCTTTTGTTGGGCAGCGTCACGTAGCTTTTCTCCAGCGTTCTGATGCGGGTGCTCCTAAAGCCAATTTTCTCAATGGTACCGGTTATCTCGCCTACCTGCACCAGATCGCCCACCACAAACGGATGATCCAGGAAAATGGTGAACGAGGCCAGCAGGTTTTCCAGACTTTCCTTCGCGGCAAACGCAATGGCCAAACCACCCACGCCCAAACCGGCCACCAGACCCGCCACGTTTACCTTGAATACCGCCCCCAAGATGACGAAGAACCCAATGATAACGAGGATAACCTTGGTGAAATCCACGAAGAACGGCACCAGTTGATCGTCTAGTTTGGAGAGCGTTTTGGCGGCCCGTTTGGCGAACATCATCCCCACAAAGTCTACCAGCCGCAGCACTACCCACGTAAGCGAACAGATCAGGAAAATGCTGTAAATGCGCTGCAGAACGCGTTTAAGGCCCAGTTCCTCTTTGCCCGGTAACCCCAATTCCGGCGGATAATTGAGGGAATCAAACGCAACGTAGAGGAAGACCAGAAATGCGAGTACTTCCAGCGGAGTCACCAATAAGCGTTTAAACTCCTCGTTGGTCACATCCTTGTTGAGGCGTTTCACGATGCCTTGGAAGAGAATGGTGGAAAATAGCCCCGAAACCACTGTCTTCAACAGGAAACCGCCCAGCATAATGCCCACAAAAATGAGGTACTGCTGCACCGTATTCCCCAGAAAAACGAAGCGTAGAATATCTGAAACCTGGTTCTGCATTTGTTAAATTTTTGCCCGACTGCAACCAAAGCCTAGGCGGAAGGGTCTTCTAAGAAAGGAAAGGCAAATCTATGAAACGAAACTTCTTATACCAGCTTTTAGCCGGACTGCTGTTCTTTAGCTTTTCGGCGTGCCAAATGGTAGATTCTGAAACAACGGAAGGGGAAGTTCCGCTCACCGGCGGACAATGGCTCGCCTTTTCTGAAGTCCAGTGCGGAAACAATCCCTGGGGCTATTGTAACAAAACTCCAGACACAAAAGTCTGCGTGCAAGAGTACGTGCAAGGCCAAGGCTTCACCGTGCTGGAGGTAACTATGATCCCGGCACCCGCAGATATAATGGTCTGTGAATCCTGCCAGTGCCCCACCGGACGAACCTTCAAGGTAAAGGTCCAGGAGCAAGATGTAGCCAAGTTATTGGCGGTTGGGTTCAAGAAAGGATAGCTTAAGAAAAGTAGTGCTTACTCTCGCTCGCGTCCCGCGAGTGTGGGCTACCTGCGGCGTCCCGCCGCTTTCCAAAAATACTGTTTAACATTCCAGAACTCGGCCAGGGGCCGAAAGTAGCTCACACTCGCGGGACGCGAGCAAGTGAGCCGTTCTGGGGTATCATTACTTTTCAGGAAAGTATAGCTAAAAGGATGTTTCAATGAGATGCGCTACAACAATTGGCTCAACGCAATCTCAAAGCAGGTCTTGGCGATCTCGGTTTTCTGCGGATGCCGCTCATGAGCTTTCTCCAGTGCTTGTCTAATGGTTCGGGAAATATCAGTGAAGATGGCCTCATCGGTGATTTCCACGTCTTGTTCCATCAGGTACGCGAACACGCGGGCCATGCCGCAGTTGGCTACAAAGTCCGGAATCACGGATACCTGCTGGTCGGCGAACTCGCCGGTGGCGCCAAAGAAAATCTCCGGATCTTTAAACGGCACGTTGGCTCCACTGGAAATCACTTCCAAGCCTGCCCGCTGCATGCGTTCCACCTGATCTGTAGACACCAACCGCGAAGCCGCCGCCGGAATGAAGATCTCCGAAGGCAAATCCCAGATGCGGGCATTCACTTCTTCAAACGAAAGCAGATCATCAGCCAGTAAGGTATTGCCTGCCCGATTCAGGAACAATTGGGTGATTTCGTCAAAAGAGAAGCCTTCCTCCCTAATCAGTCCTCCGGCCCGGTCAATGATGCCTACTACTTTCACGCCCTCAGAAGCCAGGTAATACGCCGCCGCCGCGCCCACATTTCCCCAGCCCTGGATAATGGCCCGTTTGCCGGCCAACTCACCACCCCACAGTTCATAGTAATGGGAAACGGCTTTGGCCACGCCATACCCAGTAATCATGTCGGCCACGGTATATTTGCGGGCGAGGGAAGGGGAGTAGTGAACATCTTCCAGCACCTTGCTCACGCCTTGGCGCAACTGGCCTAATTTGTTTATTTTCTGCGGTTCGGTGGCTTTGAAGTATCCGTTTACAATGCCTTCCTGCGGGTGCCACAGGCCGTATTCCTCGGTAATAGGAATTACCTCATGGATCTCGTCCACGTTCAGGTCGCCGCCGGTGCCGTAATAATTCTTGAGCAGCGGAAATACTACGCGATACCAACGCTCCAGCACGCCTTGCTTGCGCGGGTCTGCCGGGTCAAAGTTAATCCCCGACTTCGCGCCGCCAATGGCCGGACCCGAGACGGTGAACTTCACCTCCATGGTTTTCGCCAGCGACTCTACTTCCCGTTTGTCCAGCCCTTTGCGCATGCGCGTTCCGCCTCCAGCCGCCCCGCCCCGCAGCGAATTGATGACTACCCAGCCCTCGGCCTCCGTTTCAGCGTCTTTCCATTCAAAAACAATTTCGGGGCGTTTGGTCTCAAATTTGGCCAGTAGGTCTTTCATAGTGGGAAGTAGATTTGGGTTTGCTGTCACAAAGGTATAAGATAGCGTTTGTTAGTTGAAGGAAAAGATAGAGGTATTCTTTTTGGTTTGATTGAAGCTTTGGTGCATGCAGTTTGCCTGTCGCTGGCGTGGCGAGTGGTTAATGCGGTGCCCTTATGCTTTGTTGTTGCATGGCTGCCCTCCGTGCGCTCACGGCCGCGAGGCCCCGTCTTTCCCTCGCGCACTGCCCTTTCGGCCTGAGAAGCATTTTGCGCTTAGTCTTGCCTTTGCAGGGCCGAAAGCGAGGCGCGCTCGGGAAAGACTGGAACAGGGGAAAGTAGGTTTGGTATAAAATACAAAGTATCATGGTTCAAGTCTGTGACTTGGACCTAACATGACCGGAAGTTTGCAACTTCCGTGAGGCGAGAGCCTCAAAAGAACGTTTGCTGAACTAGCAATGGCAGCCAATCACGTTGGGAAGAATCTTTTGCCTTGAAAGATGGTGGCCCCACAAGACCGCCCATTCCAAAGACCTCATAGTGTGCGCAGCTCCTACGAGCGTCTGCGCCCATACCGTTTCAAGCGTGTTTTCTCAGAAACTACTCTAAACAGTTCCGCTTCGCGGCTTCAAGGGCTCGTAAGTTCAACCAGTGATAATTATTGCTGAGGGGCTCATGTTGGTTTGACCCGCTAAATGTTGCTCCTGAATATTTAAATATGGAACTCTTTCAGTATTAAGTATTTTATATATCCAATTATATTCTTTATACGTAAATCTAACTCAAGCCAAGTCAACTCCGTTGAACGAAGTGTCTGACCGTATACCTATAACATGGTAAGCCGCCATGCGTTTAGAGAACGTACTGTTCAGGTGCAACCCAAAACGGGCTGGTGGCAAGTGTTCAAGGGCGTGGAGACGCGTCTAATTGTAGTACTGATTTTTGTGTGTCCTTATGAAAAGTTTATTATCCAGAGTGGAGTCTAAGAAGATTGATAAGGCGGCGTCCATGCTGAAGGTACTGGCGCACCCAAAAAGGTTGGCCATCGTGGATCTTCTGGGTAAGGAAGACAAGATGACTGTGACGGAGATCTACCAGTACCTGGATCTACCACAGGCAATTGCCTCACAGCATTTGATCACGCTGAAAGACAAGGGGGTGCTCTCGTCATTCAAGGTGGGCACCAAAATCTATTATTCCCTTTCTATCCCCAAGCTGATTGATGTGATAGACTGCCTGGAGGAGTGTTGCGGCGATTTATAGTCCGTTACCTGCCTGCCAGCCCAGTTCTCCCCCATCAAGTAAGTATTTCCCGGAACCGTTTCCAGCCTGTTTTCACGAAAGTAGGCCAGAAACGGTTTTTATTTTTTACTCAGGTGTAGAATTTACTCTTTGTACTTCAGCACCAACACCGCTGGTACGGGCCGCTGGCCTTCTTTGTCTGAGGGTTTGATGGTGTCTTTGCCTTTCACGTACAGCGTACTGGAGCCGCCGCCGTCCAGGTTCAGGGCTTCTTTGCAGCTTAAGCCAACCATCAGTTGAGCCAACTGGTCTAAGCTGGCTCCTTCGGCGATGCCTTTGTTACGTCCTTCCACCATCAGAATGATAAGTTTGTTGTCTGGCGTGTAGCCCATGACGGTGCGTGGGTTAGCGCCTCTGAAGCTGGCTCCGCCGCGCATTTCCTCCTCGGCAGTAATGTGTACTTTGCCGTTTTGCACCAACACCGGTCCACCACCAACGGCTACCTGGGGTTTCCAGCGTTTTATGCCTTTCACGTTGCGCTTGGAGGGTTCAGGTGCAGGTCGGCCAGTGGCGTCTGCGTCATAGGGTGCAGCCAGTTCTATGGTTTTCTTTTTCTTTCCTATGTTGTAAGCCCAGGCCACATCGGCGGTGCGGTTGCGGAAGAAGCCGATGGCTCCGGTAGTAGGATAATAAGTAAGCGTGTCGGTGCCTTTGGGATTTTTGCGCTTTACAGAGGCTTGGGGAGCCAGTACTTTGCCGTTGTTGATGACTAGGTTCAGGTTGCTGTTATCGGCGAAGGAGAAGAAGGTGGTGTTCACTACCGCCAGCACGTTGCCGGTTTCCTGCTCATAATATTGCTTGGGCGTGTACCGCTTGCCGTTGCCTACTCTGGTGAGTACTTCCAGCTTGGGGTCTTTTAGGTCCGCTTCTAAATAATAGGCTTTAAACGGTTTTCCGTCCAGGGAGTCTGACGTGGTGAACACTTTTACGGAGGCGGGAAGGCCTTGCTGATGTTGGGCGGAAGGCGTCCATTTTACCTGGGCAAAACTGGGGCAGGAGAGAAGGACGGCGGTGAGGGAGAAAAGCAGCTTTTTCATGCCGCCAATATAAAGAGTAGGTTTATTGTTTGTGTAAAGGTGGTGTAAAACCTTCGTCTGAGTGGGTTGGTTTTTCGTTTCTGGGCTGTTTTCAGGGAAAGTGCCGGAAAGTAGGGGCAATCCCTTGTGGTTGCCCCTCCCGTTTGCTGATTTCTGATATCGTAGGACAGGTCGCGACCTGTCCGTACATGCTACAGAAAAGGTAGGGGAACGGAGAAGGGCAACCACAAGGAATTGCCCCTACAAAAGACGTGCGCACAAAAAAAAGCGGGACACTCTCCACAGAGTGTCCCGCTTTTAGGCTGATTTTATGAAAACAGGCGTTAAGCGTGTGCCTCAGAAGATTGTTTCTCCAAATCAAACAGGTCGGTGAGTACGTCAATGAGGGTTTCGGCCTCGCCGCGTTTGCAGGCGGCTTTGAGTTGGAGCACCGGCAGTTTGATGATTTTCTGCATCATGGATTTGGTGATGTCGTCCATGTGCTTGGCTTCCTCGGCAGAGAGTTTCTTCATGTACCGGGCCATCTCTTCCTGACGGATGGTCTCCAGGGCGTTCTTCAGTTTCTGGATGGTAGGCGACACGTTCATCTCCTTGCTCCAGTCTTCAAATCCGGCTATGGATTCTTTGATAATCTGCTTTACCTGTGGCACGGCGTCCAGGCGACGTTGCAGGGCCTCTGAGGCCTTGTTCTGGATGGTGTCAATGTTGTACACCAGCACCCCTGGAATCTGCTCTATCTGGGGCTCTACGCTACGCGGAACGCTCAGGTCAATGAAAAATTTGTAGGTTAACACGTTCAAACGGCTCACCATTTCTTTGGTGAAGAACGGCTCGTCACGGGCTACGGAGGAGATAATGACATCGGCCTCTTTCATGGCTTCTACCAGATTCTCGAACGGGACTACTTCCATGCCGCATTCTTCGGCCAGAATCTCGGCTTTGGCTTTGGTGCGGTTAGAGATTTTTACGTTCTGGAAATCTGAGTCATGGAGATGCCGGCATACATCGGCCCCAATCTCGCCTAGGCCTACTACCAGCACTTTCGGGTTCGGGATATCGGCCGTGAGGCTTTCTACCAGTTCCAGGGCGGCGTAAGAAGTAGAGGCGGCTCCGTCTCTAAACGAGGTTTCCTGTACCACGCGCTTGTTGGTGAAGAAGATGGTGTGCAGCAGGCGGTGCAGGAACGGGCCGGCAGCCTGGCTGTCCACGCTCCACTGGTAGGCGTTTTTCACCTGGTTGGAAATCTGCATGTCGCCCACCACCTGCGCGTCCAGGCCCATGGCCACGTTGAACAGGTGCTGCACGGCATCAGCGTGCTCATTCACAATGGTGAAGTAGTCCAGGTACTGGGAAATATTGGTAATGCCTTTGCTGATGCCCAACAGTTTCACGATGTCGTGGCTGTAGTCATCATCAGACGTATAATAGACCTCCGTGCGGTTGCACGTGGAAAGCACTAAAATGTCAGTTGCCTGAATGAATTCTTTGAGCGTTTGCAGGAACTGTCGGCACGACCCCTCATCCAAGGCGATAAGCTCTCTTATGTCTAAGGGAGCTTTTTTATGTGAAAGACTGACGGCTCTGAAGTTGTGAAGCATACGGCAGTGTAGAAATTGGATGCAAAATTACGGCACTATCTTTTAAGAATGAATAATATTCGTATCTTTCTTTTATTTATACACATTACAAATTGCGGTGCGTAGACGCTTCTTTCTGCTATCTTCGTTAAGGGAGAACACCATCCCTAGACGGGCGTATTTCCTCTAGCGTTGCCTTTGTACATGATTCCAACCTCCATTTATTCAAAAAAATCCAGGTTAAAGCTGCTCATCATCGCGGTTGCGTTGTTCATTGGCGGGGCCACGGTTATTTACACCAACCTGCTGGTAGCCAAACTCTCTGAGCGCGAGCAACAGTTGATTGACTTGTACGCCAAGGGTCTGCGTTACATGATTAACGCCGAGATTGACTCTGATAACCTGGTGTTCATTCAGGAAGAAATCATTGACGCCAACCGGTCGGTGCCCGTAATTCAGACCGATGAGAAAGAGAATGTCATCGCCTATAAGAACCTTGATATCCCCGAAAAGATTTCCGAAAGCCGTAAAAAAAGGCTGCTCCAGCGCGAAATAGCCAAGATGAAGGCACAGCACAAGCCCATTGTGGTCTCGTACCAGCAGGAGTTCAAGAACTATATTTTCTACAAAGATTCTGAACTGCTGACTCAGCTGCGCTACTACCCCTACGTGCAACTCACGGTCATTGCGTGCCTCTCTGTGATTGCCTATTACGCCTTCAGTTACTCGCGTAAAGCCGAGCAGAACCGCGTGTGGGTGGGGCTGGCCAAAGAAACCGCCCACCAATTAGGCACGCCGCTTTCTTCTCTGATGGCTTGGTACGAATACCTGAAAAGCAGCCCCCGGTTTGAAAACGAACCTATTATTGACGAATTGGGCAAAGATGTGCGCCGCCTGGAAATTATCACCGAGCGTTTCTCTAACATCGGCTCAGTGCCGGTGCTTAAGGACGAACCGCTGCAACGGGTGGTGGAAAACGCCATCGGGTACCTGCGCAACCGGGTTTCCAACAAAGTCGCTTTTGCCATAGAATCTGAGTTTCCGCCCGAAACCACGGCCAAAGTGAATATCCCGCTGTTTGAGTGGGTGATTGAAAACATCTGCAAAAACGCGGTGGATGCCATGGAAGGCAAAGGCAGTATAACGCTGCGCTTGGTAAGGTCTAACATCAAAGACGCCATCGCGCTGGATATACAGGATACCGGCAAAGGTATTCCGAAGACCAAGCAGGAAGAAGTGTTCGTGCCGGGATACACCACCAAGAAACGAGGCTGGGGCTTAGGGCTGGCGCTAGCCAAACGCATTATTGAGAATTATCATCAGGGACGGTTGTTCGTGAAGTCCTCTGAGGTGGGAAAGGGCACTACGTTCAGGATAGTGTTGAACAGGTAAGGCGTTTTGAGGCTGTTTTCTGGGAAAAAGGCTTGAAACGGGTTTAGCGGATTACCACTAAAAATTGAGCATAAATACTCAATTTTTAGTGGGTTTTGGTTGGATAACAGGCATACCTAATGTGATTGTTACCGTTTCTGCAAGCCGTGGGTCTGGGCGGAGTATAATTTTATTTGTGGATTTTGCTGTCATTTGATCTAGTCTTTTTCTTTCAGGAGCCATACCTATATAAGAGAATGTTACTAGTGGGGCAGCATCTTTTGCTTCTATCATGGAAGCAGGAATAATTAGCTCAAACTGCCCCTGAGCATTGGATGATGTAGCAAAGGACGTTCCGGCTATAGAAACGGAAGCTCCACTTATTGGTGCTAGAGTGACTGAGTCCAGTACTATTCCCCTAAAGGAAATCGGATCGGTTTGAGTTGTTGCAGTGGCCGAACGGGTGGAAGTGTTGGAGGCAATAGGAGAGATTTCTCCCTTTTTTACTGTTTGTGCTTCTGCGGCCTTAGAACTGAACCAAGCAAATAACCCCATCAGAGCTGTTCGCCACGCCCATTTTCTTTGTGGTACAGAAAAAGCCGTTAGCTCCCGGTCTAATTGGTTTGACCTGAAGCGTCCGCAGGTATGTTCTTTGCCTAGCCAATTGACGACTTCCGCATCAGACATAGCGGTAAAGTCTACCACCGTTTTCTGGCAGTTTTGGCAAAAACGGCCTTGATTCTGGGGAGTCATGGAAGCCCAATCTTCGTGACAAGGCTGTTGAATGGAGATGGTAAGACGGCTAGTTGGCATGGCTTCTGTTTTTAGACTAATTTCTGAAATTGAGGCAAAAACGATTTAGGAGAACAGTTGCTTTATTTTCTGAAAGAATCCAAGTCCAGGTAACGGTTTGTTAAACTGAACGGCTATACCTCCTACAACTGCGGTGTCTAAAGTCATAATTATCTTTGAGTTCTTCTGTTTAAGCAATTTAGTAAGCTTTACTTCTCTCATCTCATACCCAATAAAAGTGAAAGTGACTTTCTGCGTTTTATTCACTAAATGAGCAGGAATAGATAATTCAAAATTACCGTTTCGGTCCGCTGGAACTCCGATAGAAGTTCCTTTCAACATGATGGTTGTTCCTGGCAAGGTTTCCTTGCTTCGTGCATCTATCACAGTGCCTTTCAAAACAACTTGACTGACAGGCCTTTTAGAAAGATTCTTCGTTCTCCTTCCCAAATTCTCAGAAGCGAACTGTTGATCTATAATGGAAACGGAAGGAGATACTTCCTTCGCTACAACGTTTTTGGTGCTTAGCCAAGCAGACAGGCCTAAGGCTACGGCTTGCCATGTCCAGCGCTTGCGGTTGTAAGTGGCGGCTGTTAACTCTTTTCGTAGTTGTTCCTGCCGGAACCTTCCGCATGTAATGTTCTTGTTTTCGGTAAGCCAGCTTACCACTTCGGCATCGCTCATCATCGTAAAATCCACTACCGTTTTAGCGCAACTTTGGCAAAAACGGCCCTGAAGCTCAGGTGTCATGGCGTTCCAATCCTCGTGGCAGGGCTTGGGCACAGAAACGGTGAGGCGGTGGGTGGGCATAGCAGGGTGGTTTGTCTAAATATACGGGCCTAGCGGCACATTCAGAATATTTTCCTTAACTTTTCCCCTGAATTTCTACACCAAACTGAACAAGTGAGTCTAAAAAGTCTTTTCCGCCGCAAGAGTCTGAACGCTGTTTTGCACACCCCGCCCGCCGATGTGGCCGCCCACGTTGGAACGGTAGAGGAGGGGCTGGAACGTAATTTATCGGTCAGAGATTTGACCTCCCTGGGCATTGCCGCCATTATTGGGGCCGGTATTTTCAGTACCATCGGCAACGCGAGTTACGAGGGTGGTCCGGCGGTGTCTATGCTGTTCGTGTTCACGGCTATTGCGTGCGCGTTCTCGGCTTTGTGCTATGCGCAGTTTGCGGCCACTATTCCGGTGAGCGGCTCGGCGTATACCTATGCGTACACCTCGTTTGGCGAGTTGGCGGCTTGGATCATTGGCTGGGCGCTGATTATGGAATACACCGTGGGGAACATTGTGGTGGCTATCTCGTGGAGCGATTACTTTACGGGCCTTATGAGCGGCGTGGGACTGGACATTCCGGCGTGGCTCACCATGGGCACGCAGAGTGCGCACAAAGGCTACGGCGAGGTAATGGCACTCTTACAGTCTGGGCAGCCGTTGTCGGCGGCAGATCCGGTGCAGTTGGAGGCCTACAATACTTGGTTAGCTGCCCCTGACTTTCTGGGCGGGAAACTGGTGGTAGATTTGCCTGCTTTCATGATTAATGCCGTGATTACCGCTTTGGTGTACATTGGCATAAAGGAGTCTAAAAACGCCTCTAACCTGCTGGTGGTGCTCAAAATGATTGTGGTATTGGTAGTGATTGCGGTGGGTGCTTTCTACGTGAATCCGGCCAACTGGAGCCCGTTTGCGCCTAACGGCATCGGCGGCGTGTTGAAAGGGGTATCAGCTGTGTTTTTCGCCTACATCGGGTTTGACGCCATCAGTACCACTGCCGAAGAATGTAAGAATCCGCAGCGCGATTTGCCCCGGGCTATGATTTACGCGCTCATTATCTGTACAATTCTTTACGTAATCATTACACTGGTGCTTACGGGCATGGTGCCGTACAAAGAACTCGCCGTAGGCGATCCTTTAGCGTACGTTTTCACGAAAGTAGGCGTAGACTGGCTGGCCGGTGTAGTAGCGGTGAGCGCAATTTTCGCGATGGCCTCCGTACTGTTGGTGTTCCAGATTGGGCAGCCCCGCATCTGGATGACTATGTCCCGCGACGGTCTGTTGCCGCCAGTTTTCTCCAAAGTGCACCCGCGCTTCAGAACGCCTTCTTTCTCTACGTTAGTGACCGGCTTCTTCGTAGGCGTACCCGCCCTGCTCCTGAACATGGATCTGGTGATTGACTTGACCAGTATCGGGACGCTTTTCGCGTTTGCCCTGGTATGCGGCGGTATTCTGATGATTGACCCGCACGGCACGTCCGAAGCCCGTTTCAAAGTACCGTATCTGAACGGAAAATTCCTGGTGCCACTTATCTTGGCCATCGGCGGCGTATTGGTGATGCTCTACAACCGGGTGGCCATTGATGCCTTCTGGAGTGCCGTAGCTTGGAAGGGCGGTTACGAGGAGTTCCGCCATCAGATTCCCATGCTGGTATTCCTAATTTCCTGCGTGCTCCTGGCTTGGGTTTCCTTCCGGAAGAATCTGTCCTTGCTACCGGTGCTCGGCCTCTTAACCAACCTGTACCTCATGACTCAGCTAGGCGTGAACAACTGGTTGCTTTTCACTGTCTGGTTACTGATCGGTCTGGCCATCTACTTTGGGTATAGCTATAAGCACAGCAAACTGGCGGTACAGGCGAGATAAAGCTCCCGTTCACACAACTTTTTCAAAGGCCGGAAAGGCAAAGATGGATTGGTCCACTTTGTTTTCCGGCCTTTTCTATTTGGCCCGGTTCACCAACAGCACGCCGGCCAGAATAACTGCCATGCCCACGTAGTGCATGAGATGAATGGTTTCGCCATCGGCTACGCCCCAAATTAAAGCTACAATGGGCATGAGGTACGTGGAGGTGCTCGCAAACAGCGTGTTGGTCATGTGGATAAGCTTGTTGTAGAACACCAACCCGATGGCCGTACTGAAAACCGCCAACAACGTGATATACCCCAACGCCTCCCAGGCGGCAGGTTGCGTAGCCAATTTTTCAAACGCCGAGGTAGTGCAAAGATAGACAAACGCAATTGGTCCCACTGTCAACAAAGCCAGGCTAGCCATGGTCAAGGGCTTGATGCCTGCCAAACAATGCTTAATTACGTTTAGGCTGCCGCCGTATAGCAACGTGGCCAGTACCACATACAAACCATAGAAGGCATTAGAAGAAGTCTCTTGGGCGCTGCCCGAAAATATCAACACCGCCGTCCCCAGAATCCCAATCAGAATGCCCAACACCCGCAGCAACGTGATTTTCTGCTGAAAGAAAATAGCCCCAATAATGAGGGTGAACAACGCCGTCAAAGAATTCAGCACGCCCGCCAAGCCACTCGCCAACTGGGTCTCTGCATAGGCAAACAGAAACGCCGGAATCAAATTGCCAATCAGCCCGCTTAACAACAAAAACTTCCATTGCCCCGGCTTAGGTGCTTTCAACCCTTTCAAAGCAAACGGAAGCAAGGCCAGCGTAGCAATCGTAATCCGGATAGCACCCAGTTCATCCGAAGAGAAAACGACCAGTCCTTTCTTGATCAAAATAAACGAAGTGCCCCAGATAAGGGCCAGGCCAATCAAAATTACCCATGCCAACGGCGGAGTAGAAGTAGAACCTGTATTGGTGGGGGAAGTAGTAGCAGTAGTAGACACAGAAGTAGCGTGCTGAAAATGAAAGCGCAAAGGTAACGGATGCCCAGACGTTTCCATGCTGGTTTCGTGAAAATAGGCTTGAAAGGTGGGGCGCAGACACTCGTAGGAACTGCGTACACTACGAGGTCTTTTGAGTAAGCGGTGTTGTGGCTTCTGAGCGATGATTGTTATTTGTGATTCAGCAATACCCATTGTGAGGCTTACGCCTTACGGATTTGCAAACTTCCGGTCATGATAGGTCCAAGTCACAGACTTGAACCATGTTCAGGGGAGAAAGGAATGCGTGTGACCGGCAGATGTAAACATCCTCTTCGCCCCCTTCAAAGGGGGAATCTCCGCTTTAAAGGGCAGAAATCCATTGCTACTTTCTCCCTTCCAGTCTTTCCCGAGCGCGCCTCGCTTTTGGCCTTGGAATGGCGAAACTAAGCGCAAAGGACAAGGCAGGCCGAAAGGGCAGTGCGCGAGGGGAAGACGGGGCCTCGCGGCCGTGAGCGCACAGAGGGAAACCATGCAACAACCCAGCATATGGGTACCGGCATCAACCACCCGCCACGCCAGTAACAGCCAAACTCATCCTCATCACCCCAACCCTTTAGTGAACTCAGAATAAAATGAAAAATCCGTTTCAGAGCCGATTTCCAAAAACCATCTCCAAAACGGATTCCATCAAAAACTTAAAAGAACCTTATGCCTCAGCGTACTCCATAGAATTCGCAATCTCATCTAAGATAGCGTAAATCTCCTGCGGGTCTTCGGTCTGCACCAAACGGGTGCGGTAGCCTTTCACGTTGGGCAAGCCCCGGAAGTAATTGGCATAATGGCGGCGCATCTCAAAAATACCCAGACGCGGCCCTTTCCACTCCAGGCCTTTGTCAAAGTGCATCTTGCACATGGCAATGCGTTCCTGAATGGTAGGTGGGGCCAGCAACTCGCCGGTTTGCATGTAGTGTTTGATTTCCCTGAAAATCCAGGGATAGCCGATAGAGGCGCGGCCAATCATGATACCGTCCACCCCGAACTGTTCTTTGTAGGCAACAGCTTTCTCGGGAGTGTCAATGTCGCCGTTTCCGAAGATGGGGATTTGGATGCGCGGGTTTTCTTTAATCTTCCGGATTAACGTCCAGTCGGCTTCACCTTTGTACATCTGCACGCGGGTACGACCGTGTACGGTAAGGGCTTTGATGCCGATGTCCTGCAAACGTTCGGCCACATCTTCCACGTTTTTGGTGGAATCGTCCCAGCCCAGACGGGTCTTTACGGTCACTGGTAATCCGAAGGGTTCTACCGCCTGCACAATGGCCGAGGTCATGGCCACCATCTTGGGAATATCGCGCAGCAGCGCGGCACCGGCTCCTTTGCAGGCCACGTTCTTCACGGGGCAACCGTAGTTGATGTCAATTAAATCAGGGCCCACCTGCGCCGAGATCACCGCCGATTCCCGCATGGAATCAATGTCTGACCCGAAAATCTGGATACCAATGGGTTGCTCGTAGTCAAAGATGTCCAGTTTCTGGCGGCTTTTGGCGGCATCCCTGATCAAGCCCTCAGAGGAGATGAACTCCGTATACATTAAGTCGGCGCCGTTGGCCTTGCACACTGCCCGGAAAGGAGGATCGCTGACGTCTTCCATAGGTGCCAGCAGCAGCGGGAAGTCCGGAAGCTCTATCTGACCGATTTTTACCACGTGATTGAGTTTAAATATTTCGCGTAAATTTACCTCATTAAAACCACTTCGCCTATATGAAAGGTTTCATCTCGCCTAGTCTGCATCCGTTTAAGTCACTTTTGCTGTTTACCGTGTTTGCCATGGCGGGCCTGTTCATCGGGAATTTCCTGGCGATGCTGCTGATTAAACTTATTTGGGGCTTCGGGCTGATGGACATCTCCAACATGCTGGCCCGTCCCGCAGATTACCCCGAGAGCCGAAGTGCGTTGGTGTTGTTTCAGGGCGTAGTACATTTGGTGGGGTTTACCATTGCCTCGCTGATGTTCTTGCGGGTGAACGCCCATCGGCCTGCCGCCTTTCTTTCGCCAAGGGCTACCGTGCCGTTTCATCTGTTGCTGGGGAGTGCCGTGCTCATGCTCGTGATTTTACCCGCCTCGTCCTGGTTGGTGTACTGGAATGCCAATGTAGATTTCCCGCCGTTTCTGGATGCCTTTGAGCAATGGGCCAAGGCCAAAGAAGACACGCTGCGCGAATTGACCATAGAATTAACCAAAATAAACACCATTCCGCAGTTGATACTGGGCATGGTGGTGTTTGCGGTGCTGCCCGCCATTGGCGAGGAACTGGCGTTCAGGGGTATTGTGCAAAACGAGTTGCACCGCTGGTGGAAGAACCCGCACGTAGCTATTTGGGTGGCGGCTATCATCTTCGGGGCCATTCACATGCAGTTTTACGGCGTGGTGCCGCGCATTATGCTGGGTGTGTTGTTCGGGTATCTGTACTGGTGGTCGGGCAATATTTGGGTCCCCATTATTGGGCACTTCATCAACAACGGGTTTATGGTGCTCATGATGTTTCTGGCGCAGCGCCGGGCCGTTTCCATTAACGTGGAATCCACGGAGCCGGAATCCCTCACCTTGTCTTTGTTTTCTCTGGTGCTGACGGCTGTTCTCCTGTACGGTCTGTACACAGCCTTCCGCCGATTGCCGACTCCGGTGGAAGAGGATACTTCCCGTTTCTAAGCCATTTTAAAAGAATCAGCCCCAAAACAGCCGCCGGAGGTTTTTATCCGGCCACTAGCAATCTACCAAGCCTTGTCCATGGAAGAAATCAGAAAACCATTGAATAACCTGCAACTGCGCCTGTTGGCCGGAGTCATCGGCGGAGCCGTTTTCATTGGCGCCATTTACCTGAGCGAGTGGACGTTCTTCGTGCTGTTTCTGGCGCTCACGTTATTGGGTTTGCTGGAGTTTTACCGTCTGCTTGCTGCCAAAGGCTTTCAGCCGAACCGAGTAATTGGAGCGTTGCTGGGCGTTGGGTTGTATGTGCTGGGTTTTCTGGTCAAGCACGGCAATGTCTCCAGCGACTGGCTTTTTGTGCTGCCGCCAGTGATGCTGTTGGCCCTGGTGGCCGAGTTGTACCGGAAAAAAGAACAGCCTTTTACCAATGTGGCGCTTACGTTGGTGGGTGTTTTTTACATAGCGGCACCGTTTACCATGCTGCACGTATTGGCTTTTCTGCCAGAGAGATACAGTTGGCAGATTATTCTGGGCGTCATGTTCTTGATTTGGGCTTCAGACACGGGAGCGTACGCCGCCGGGAAAAGCTTTGGGAAAAATAAATTATTTCCGCGTATTTCGCCCGGCAAAACCTGGGAGGGCTGGGCTGGCGGCGTGCTGCTATCCTTAGGAGTGGCCTGGCTGCTGTCGCTTTACTTCACAGATTTGGCGCTCTGGCATTGGTTGGGCGTAGCGGTATTGGTGTCGGTGTTTGGGGTGTTAGGCGATTTAGTGGAATCCATGCTGAAAAGGAGCCTTGACGTGAAAGACTCCGGCACCTTGATTCCGGGCCACGGTGGTATTCTGGATAGGTTTGACAGCCTTATTCTAGTAGTTCCGTTTTTGGTGGCCTTTCTGGAATTGGTGAAGTAAAAATTCCTTCAGGATAAAAAGGGCTAACGTTAGTTCTATATTATAAATTTGGTAATTTTGCGCCTAATATATTTCGCAGAATTACAAAATTTATAATTATGGCAGCATACAATAGTAAGATGGCCTACAAAGAACCAGCTCCCATCAAGGACAAGGAGAATCCTTTTGAGTCTATGATGTCCCGTTTCAACATTGCGGCGGAAGTACTGGGCTTGGATGATGATACATATGAAGTTCTAAAGTCGCCTACCCGTCAGGTAATTGTGAACCTACCCGTGACCATGGATAATGGCAGCGTACGGGTGTTTGAAGGTTTCAGGGTAGTACACTCCAATATATTAGGCCCCTCTAAAGGCGGTATCCGTTATGACACCGGTGTGTTTCTGGACGAGGTGAAGGCCCTGGCCGCTTGGATGACCTGGAAATGCGCCGTGGTAGATATTCCGTACGGCGGCGCCAAAGGCGGCATTGTCTGCGACCCTACCACCATGTCGGCGGGAGAGTTGGAGCGCCTGACCCGTGCCTATACCGTAGCCTTAATTGACACCTTCGGTCCAGACCAGGATATTCCGGCTCCAGACATGGGTACCGGCCCTAGAGAAATGGCCTGGCTCATGGATGAGTACTCCAAAACCAAAGGCATGACCGTGAACTCGGTAGTAACCGGTAAACCGCTGGTGTTAGGTGGTTCTCTGGGCCGCGTGGAAGCGACTGGCCGCGGCGTGATGGTGTCTGCCATGGCGGCCATGGAAGTGTTGGGCATGGACCCCACCAACTCTACGGCGGCGGTGCAAGGCTTCGGGAACGTAGGTTCCTGGGCTTCTAAGTTGCTGGCCGAGCGCGGTGTGAAAATCTTGGGCGTAAGTGACGTGAGCGGCGCTTATTGGAACGAGAACGGCATCAACATTGACGAGGCCATCGCCTACAAGAACGCGCATCATGGTCGTCTGGAAGGCTACGCCGGGGCCGAGCCTATCAGCAATGATGAGTTATTGACGTCAAAAGTTGATTTGTTGGTGCCCGCGGCGGTAGAAGACGTGATTACTGCCCGCAACGCCGACCAGATTCAGGCTCGCTTGATCGTAGAAGGTGCCAATGGCCCAACGTCGGCGAACGCCGATAAAATCATCAATGAGAAAGGTATTATGGTAGTGCCGGATATTCTGGCTAACTCGGGCGGGGTAACCGTGTCTTACTTTGAGTGGGTGCAGAACCGTTTAGGCTACAAATGGAGCCTGGACATGGTGACCGAGCGCTCTGACCGGATTATGACCGAGGCCTTCAACAAAGTGTACGCTACTTCCCAGAAATACAACGTTCCTATGCGTATTGCCGCCTACATTGTGGCTATTGACAAAGTAGCGCAGACCTATAAATTCAGGGGCGGCTTCTAAGCTGACATCTAGCCCCCAAACGGATTGGGCCGGTTTGAAATTTTACCGCCTCCTGTCTTTTTTTAGATAGGAGGCATTTTTTTTATATTTTTGCTTCAGAGGTGGTCTGGTTTTCCTCTTTTATAGGTGGAAAGTACGTAGTATGAACTTGTGGTTGCGGTGGCATTGCCGGGCTACATTCTTTATTGTTCAACCAAGCAACATGCTAGACCAACTTTCCTTACGCTCAAAAAGCCACTAATGAAAATTCATAAAGAAGGACGAAAGATTCTGTTTTTTACCCTGTTAGGCCTGTTGGTCGTGAACATGATGCTTTACTACTTCAACAGTGAGCACTTAACTTTTAACAGGATTTTCTCCGGCGTTTCATTTATCATTTTTCTGCTCATCCTGCAGTTTTTCCGCAGCCCGTACCGCAACCTGCTCTTACACGAAGACCTGGTAGTGGCTCCCGCCGATGGGAAAGTAGTGGTGATTGAGAACGTGGAAGAGCCCGAGTATTTCAACGATGTGCGCAAGCAAATTTCCATTTTCATGTCGCCCATTAACGTGCACATCACGCGTAACCCGGTGTCTGGCATTGTAAAATATTTCAAGTACCACCCGGGGAATTACCTGGTGGCTTGGCACCCTAAGTCCAGCACCAAGAACGAACGTACCACAGTAGTAGTAGAATCATTGGCCGGTCCCGAAGTGCTGTTCCGCCAGATTGCCGGAGCCATGGCCCGCCGCATTGTCTGGTACGTGACTGAAGGCGATGAAGTAAACCAGGGTGAGGAGTTCGGTTTCATCAAGTTCGGCTCCCGCGTAGATATTTTCGTGCCGGTAGACACCGAAGTGAAAGTACAACTAGGCCAGAAAACCAAAGGCGGCCAAACGGTCATAGCACAGCTGAAAACGAAGCCTTCCGGTTCATTCTTCGGGTAGCCTTTTGGTATCAAGTAGTGCGTATCACGTAGCAAGACTTTTCAAAATCGATGTAAAACGAAGAAGCCTCATCCGGTAAGGGTGAGGCTTCTTCGTTTTAAGGTAGTTTTCAGGAAAATGGGCTAAAAGAAAAATCGTGCTACGTGATACGCACTACTTGCTACCAAACTCAGAACCAGTTCTCAGCCAGTTTCATAATTTGCTCCAGGTATTTCTGGTCAGCTTCGTCGAAGTCATTGAGGCGGTCGCTGTCCACGTCCAGTACCATTTTTACTTCGCCGTCTTTGATAACCGGCACCACTATCTCAGATTTAGATTCGCTGCTGCAAGCAATGTGCCCCGGGAAAGCCTCTACGTCCGGCACCAAAATAGTCTCGCGGCGGGTGTAGCAGGCGCCGCACACGCCTTTGTGGAACGGAATGCGGGTACAGGCTACTGGTCCTTGAAATGGTCCCAACACCAACTGGTCTTCTTTGGTCAGGTAAGCGCCTACCCAGAAAAAGCCGAAGCTCTGCTTCAAGGCCGCCATTACATTAGAAAGATTCGCGATCAAATCAGTTTCTCCGGCTACCAATGCTTCAATCTGCGGAAGCAAGGCTTTGTATTTCTCTTCTTTGGAGAGCGTATTGTCAATAAATAAGTCTTCAGCCATGAGGTTTATGTGCTAATTTTTTAATGTGCTATTTCTTTGAACAGCACATTGTTCCTTCTAGAACGGCAAAGGTAATCTTAGGAGTTTCCAGGAGCAACTGTCTTTGGGTATACCAATGCAGCGGGGAAAGCTAATTTCTGTTTAAAGGTAGTTTTTACCAAAACAGGCTCTAAACAGAAAGAGACTTCTACGCCAGAGGTGGCGTGTTTCGGTATACGGTTATCTCGTCATCCCCTAAGTTCTGTCTGGAGGTAAAAGGCATGGCAGGCAGGTGTGGTGCTTTCACGCCAGCGGCTAGTTTGACGGGGCTTTTAATGACTCTGATTTCGTCCCAGAGATTGGCTTGCAGCAACGCCTCCAGTAGCACCGTGCCTCCTTCTACTAGTATAGACTGTACATTCCGTTGGTAAAGATCAGTGAGCATGTGCTCTAAGAAAATTCCATCCGGCAGAAGCGCCACGAATTCCGTTTGGGCGGTGTTCTCCTTCTCTAGTAATGTGTACAACAGGGTTGGGTGTGAGTCGTCCAGCAAATGGTGGGTGGCGGGAAGTTGCAGTTGTTTGTCGATGGCAATTCTAAGCGGAGCCGGGCCGGACCAGTGGCGGACGTTCAGTTGCGGGTTGTCATGGAGCGCTGTGCGCGTGCCTACCAGAATGGCCTGCTCTTCGGTGCGCCATTTGTGCACCAGTTGCTTTGCCAGCGGGCCGGAAATTTGACAGGGCTGGTAATTGGGCAGGGCAATAAACCCATCGGCCGATTGAGCCCACTTCAGCACTAGGTAAGGACGTTTCTGGGTCTGGAAAGTGAAAAAGCGGCGGTTCAGCTCGCGGCCTTCCTGTTCCAGCACCCCAATATGCACTTTGCAGCCGGCGTCTACCAGTTTTTGAATACCTCTGCCTGCTACCAACGGGTTTGGGTCAGTATTGCAGATAACCACATCTCGTACACCGTTCTGAAGCAGAAAATCGGCGCAAGGCGGGGTTTTGCCGTAATGGGAGCAAGGTTCCAGTGTCACGTACACGCGGCTGTGGGGCAGCAGGCTTTTGTCTTGCACACTGTTCAACGCATTCACCTCGGCGTGCGGGCCGCCATATTTTTGGTGCCAGCCTTCCCCGATAATCCTTTTCTCGTGCACCACTACGCAGCCCACAATAGGGTTAGGCCGAGCCCAACCGGTCCCGAGTGCTGCCAGGTCCAGCGCCCGCCGCATGTACTTATAGTCTGTGTTCATCTGCCGTATGTACGCACTGTCTAATTTCCTTGCCCGAATATCGGGTGTTTTTTCAGAAATTGCCCAAAACTACGTGTATGCCCACCCTTGAAGCTGTTTTAGAGAACTTTTCCTCCAAGCTAGAGACCCTGTACGAAAAACCAGAAGCCCGCACCATCGCCGAATGGATGCTGGAGCATGCGCTGGGAGTAAGCCGGTTTGAACTTCTGCAGCGCCGAAGGGAAGAAGTTTCCCCTGAACTGCAGGAACAGCTACAAACCTATCTGGAACGGCTGCTACAGCATGAACCCCTGCAATACGTGCTGGGCGAGGCCTCTTTCTACGGTCGGGAATTCTATGTGACGCCGGCCGTGCTCATCCCCCGTCCTGAAACCGAAGAACTGGTGCAGCGAGTTATTAAGACCTACCAACGGCAGCCGAAGGTGAAGTTACTGGATATTGGTACCGGCAGCGGTTGTATTCCCATTACGTTGGCTGCTGAGTTACCCAATGCTCAGGTGTGGGGCTTGGATGTTTCCCCGGAAGCCCTCGCCATAGCGAAATCAAATGCCGAGAAGTTGGACCAGAATGTGACGTGGTTACAGCAGGATATTCTGCAAGAAATTCCCGCTTTCGAGGCCCATTCCTTAGATGCCGTTATCAGTAATCCGCCGTACGTGCTGGAAGAGGAGAAAAGCCTGATGCGGCAGAATGTGCTGGAATTTGAACCGCATCTGGCGTTGTTTGTCCCCAATGGAGACCCGCTGCTTTTTTACCGGAGAATTGCGGTGGTGGCGCAACACTTGCTTAAACCCGGTGGAAAACTGTTCTATGAAATAAACGAGCGCTTCGCTCAAGAGACCAATTTTATGTTACAGAAATTGGGCTACCAGGACGTACAGATTCACCAAGATTTACGAGGAAAGGACAGGGTGGCAGAGGTGGTTTGGAGATAATTTGTTTTCTGAGGCAAGATGAATGCTCCCCCGTTACCGGAAATTGTTATAAAAACCCCTACATTTGCGGCGGCAAAAGCTGATATCCAAATAGAACGGTTATCCGTAAAGAGCTCGGCTCTTTTACTAGTCCTATTCCCATGACGAAAGCTACTCTCCCGTACACTGCCCATGAAACCGCCGTCATAGATGAAGGCTGCCGCATTGGAGAGGGAACTAAAATATGGCACTTTTCGCATATTATGTCTGATTGCGTCATAGGCAAGCGGTGTAATATTGGGCAGAATGTGGTGATTTCTCCCGGTGTCATTTTAGGGGAGAATGTCAAGATACAAAACAACGTATCGGTTTACACCGGAGTGGTATGCGAAGACGATGTCTTCTTGGGCCCTTCTATGGTGTTTACCAACGTGCTGAATCCTAGGAGCGCCATTAACCGCCGGGGAGAGTACCTGAAGACAATAGTGCAAAAAGGAGCGAGTATTGGGGCCAATGCTACCGTGGTGTGCGGCCATACCATAGGGGCTTATGCCCTCATTGGAGCAGGCGCGGTAGTCACCAAAGATGTGGCTCCTTACGCGCTGGTGTACGGCAACCCATCCAAACAGCACGGTTGGGTAAGTGAGGCCGGTCATAAGCTTGCTTTCGACGATAAAAATGAAGCCGTTTGCCCGGAGACGGGCGAAAAGTACCATTTAGACAATAACGTAGTAACCAAATTACCCATTTAATAGATTAATTGTGTACCAACAACTCCTCAACAAAGAAGCCAAACTGGCGGTCATCGGATTAGGGTATGTAGGGCTTCCCATTGCCCTGGAGTTCGCCAAAAAGATAAGTGTGATTGGGTTTGACATCAATGCCCAACGGGTAGAGTTGATGAAAAACAACGTAGACCCAAGCGGTGAGCTGGAGTCCTCGGCGTTTGAAGGGTGTGATATTACCTTCACCCATGACCTGGAAGTATTGAGAGAGGCTCGGTTCTTCATTGTAGCGGTTCCAACGCCCATTGATGCATATGCCTTGCCCGACCTGAAGCCGCTTCTTGGCGCCTCTACTACGGTAGGAAAGGTCTTGAAGGAAGGAGATTATGTCGTTTTTGAATCAACGGTGTATCCGGGTTGTACCGAAGAAGACTGTATTCCAGTATTGGAGCGCGAGTCTGGTCTTAAATTCCCTACTGATTTCAAAGTGGGGTATTCGCCAGAGCGCATCAATCCAGGTGACAAAGAACATACGCTTACTAAGATCGTGAAAGTGGTGTCGGGTTGTGACGAAGAGTCGCTGGACATCATTGCCAAAGTGTATGAACTGGTGATTCAGGCAGGGGTGCACCGCGCGTCTTCCATTAAAGTAGCCGAAGCCGCTAAAATCATTGAGAACACGCAGCGGGATGTGAACATTGCCTTGATGAACGAGCTGTCCATCATCTTCGACCGCATGGGCATCAATACCTATGAAGTGTTAGAAGCGTCTGGTACCAAGTGGAACTTCCTGAAATTCTTCCCGGGTCTGGTAGGCGGTCACTGCATTGGCGTAGACCCATATTACCTGACCTACAAAGCCAAGGCCTTGGGTTATGATTCCAAAATCATCTTGAGCGGCCGTACCATCAATGACGGAATGGGCGCGTACGTGGCCAGCAAAGCCATCAAGATGATGATTAAAGAAGGTAAAGCCATCTCCAAAGCCAAAGTATTGGTGATGGGCGCTACCTTCAAGGAGAACGTGGAAGATATACGGAACTCTAAAGTAGCCGATGTCATCAATGAACTGAAAAGCTTCGGGGTGCAGGTAGATGTGGTAGACCCGTATGCATCTTCTGAGGAGTTGGAACATGAATACGGCTTCGCGCTGACGGAAAACCCGAGCAACGATTATGATGCCGTGGTGGTGGCTGTGAACCACAGAGATTACCTAAGCCTGGAGGAAAGCTACTTCCAGAGCATCTCCTCTGATAACCCAATCGTAATCGACCTGAAAGGGATTTATCGCGGAAAAATCAATACCTTGCCGTATTGGAGCTTATAAACTATTCTCTATGAGTAAGATTCTTGTCACCGGCGGAGCAGGCTATATTGGCTCCCACACCGTGGTAGAGTTGGCGCAGGCTGGCTATACCCCCATCATTGTTGATAATTTCAGTAACTCAGAAGAGCGGGTGCTGCAGGGCATAAACCAGATTCTGGGTAAAGAGATTACCTGCTATCGGGTAGACTGCACAGATGCCGTCGCGTTACAGGAAGTGTTCTCCAAAGAAGGCGATATTGCCGGGGTAATCCATTTTGCGGCCTACAAAGCGGTGGGAGAGTCAGTGAAAGAGCCACTGAAATACTACCACAACAACGTAACCGGACTTATAACCCTGTTGCAGGTGATGGAAGCCAGCAGAGTAACACAGTTGGTTTTCTCTTCTTCCTGCACCGTGTACGGTGTTCCCGAAAATCTGCCGGTAACCGAGGAGACACCTACGCAGAAAGCGAACTCGCCTTACGGCAATACCAAGAAGATTGACGAAGAGATTCTACAGGACGTTGCTAACAGCGGAAGCTACTCAGTAAAGTCCATTGCCTTGCGGTACTTTAATCCGGTGGGGGCGCATGAATCGGCGTTAATTGGGGAGTTACCGTTAGGCGTTCCGAGCAATCTGGTGCCGTTTATCACGCAAACAGCCGCTGGCATTAGGGAGAGTCTAACCGTATTCGGGACAGACTACGACACGCCTGATGGAAGTAATATCCGCGATTATGTACACGTGGTGGATTTAGCCAAAGCCCACTTAGCCGCCATTAAACGATTAGAGAACCCTGAGGCTGTGCCATATGAAGTATTCAACATTGGTACCGGACAAGGCAGCTCCGTTTTGGAGGTAATCAAAGCTTTTGAAAACGCCACCGGGCAGAAATTCAACTATAAAATCGGGCCACGCCGTCAAGGTGATGTTCCCGCCATCTACGCCGATGTGACCAAAGCCACCCAGGAACTCGGGTTTAAAACCTCCTTGTCCCTGGAAGATAGCTTGGGAAGTTCCTGGGCTTGGCAGCAGCAGATCATGAAGAAATAGAATTCAATACATATATAGAATGAAAGTATTAATTACCGGAGGAGCCGGTTTTATAGGTTCCCATGTAGTGCGGTTATTTGTCGCCAAGTACCCTAATTACCAAATATTCAATCTAGATAAACTGACGTACGCGGGAAATCTTCAGAACCTGACCGATATTGAAGACGCCCCTAACTACACCTTTATCAAAGGCGACATCACCGACCAGGAATACATCAACAACCTGTTCCAAGAGTATCAATTTGACGCCGTGATGCACTTAGCCGCTGAGTCGCACGTAGACCGTTCCATCACAGACCCGATGGCCTTTGTGCGTACCAACGTGAACGGAACCTGCAACCTGTTGCACGCTGCCAAAGAACTCTGGAAGTCTGATTTCACCGGGAAAGTGTTTTACCACATCTCTACCGATGAGGTGTACGGTTCACTGGGCGAGGAAGGCATGTTCACCGAGGAAACTGCTTATGACCCTCGGTCGCCTTATTCCGCTTCCAAAGCCAGTTCAGACCATTTCGTGCGGGCGTATTATCATACCTATGGCTTACCAGTGAAAGTGTCTAACTGCTCTAATAATTATGGGCCAAACCACTTCCCTGAGAAGCTGATTCCGCTGGCTTTGAACAACATCAAGAACAACAGACCGGTGCCGGTATACGGCAAAGGCGAGAACATAAGAGACTGGTTGTACGTGATTGACCACGCCCGCGCCATTGATGATGTTTTCCACAAAGGCAAAGAAGGCGATACCTACAACATTGGCGGTGTGAACGAGTGGCGCAACATAGACCTTATTCACCTGCTGTGCGACATCATGGACCAGAAACTGAACCGCGAGCCAGGTACTTCCCGTAAACTCATCACCTTTGTGACGGATAGAGCCGGCCACGACTTACGCTATGCCATCGACTCTTCCAAAATCATGAACGAACTAGGATGGAAACCATCTGTGACGTTTGAGGAAGGACTGGAGAAAACAGTAGACTGGTACCTGGAAAACGAGGAGTGGCTGCAAAATGTAACCTCCGGCAGTTATCAGGAATACTACAACGAGCAGTATGCCCGCTAAATCAAAGTGAAAAGCGTTTCTGGGGTGTTTTAATGGAAGCACCCCAGAAACGCTTTTCCTGTTTATGTCACTTGTAATTCAAAGGAATTCTTTTTCCGCAAGTGATTTAAGTTAAAGTATAAAAAAGTATGTAGGAGTAGGCATTGAAAGTCAAGATTGCGTTTCTAAGCCGTTTTACTTAAGTAGCCCTAAAACTCCACGATTCTTAATTCCTACTGCTTAATTCCTAATTAATTATCCCCGTGTACGAACATCCTTTTCATAGCGGCTCTCTGGAGCAAACTTCCTTTTTGATTACCGGCGGGGCCGGATTCATCGGGTCTAATCTGGTAGAATACCTGCTGAAGTACAACGCCAAAAAAGTGCGGGTACTTGATGACTATTCCAACGGCTTCCACAAAAACCTGAGAGCTTTCCAAGATAACGAGAGACTGGAAGTGCAGGAAGGCGATATCAGAGACCTGGAAGCCTGCATGAAAGCCTGCGAGGGAATAGACGTTGTATTGCACCAAGCCGCCTTAGGTTCAGTGCCCAGAAGCGTGAAAGACCCAGTAACATCAAATGAGGTCAATGTGGGTGGTTTCGTGAACATGCTCATGGCTGCCAAAGAGCAGAACGTAAAACGCTTTGTCTACGCCGCCTCTTCCTCTACCTACGGTGACAGCAAGTCGCTGCCAAAAGTGGAAGACCAGATTGGCAAGCCATTATCTCCTTATGCCGTAACCAAATACGCCAACGAACTCTACGCCGATGTGTTTGGAAAAACGTACGGCATGGAAATCATTGGGCTGCGATACTTCAATATCTTCGGGCCACGCCAAGACCCTAATGGGGCTTACGCGGCGGTAATTCCTTTATTCATTGACGCAGTATTGAATAACCGTGGACCAAGAATGAACGGCGACGGTGAGCAAACCCGTGACTTTACCTTCGTGGAGAATTGCGTGGAAGCGAACATCCGGGCGGCTTTGGTGGAGAATCCGGAGGCCATCAACCAGGTGTATAACATCGCCGTGGGCGACAGAACTTCTTTGAATGACCTGTTCAACATCTTGAAAGCGGAAGCCGGCGTTGACGTGCAAGCTGAGTACGGGCCGGAGCGTGCCGGTGACATCCGGGATAGCTTGGCTGATATTTCCAAAGCACAGCGCTTATTGGGGTATAACCCGCAAATCAGAATCCAGGAAGGTTTGCAGAAGACCTTGGCCTGGTTCCGTGATAACCAAGATTTCATCTACAATCAGAAATAAGAGAATGAAAGGAATCGTCTTAGCCGGAGGCTCAGGAACAAGGTTACACCCGCTCACATTGGCTGTGAGCAAGCAGCTGATGCCGGTGTACGACAAACCCATGATTTATTATCCGCTGTCCACCTTAATGCTGGCCGGGATAAAAGACATTTTAATCATTTCCACCCCGCACGACCTGCCCATGTTTGAGCGTCTGCTGGGCGACGGCAGCCAGATTGGTTGTAATTTCAGCTACCAGGTACAGGAAGTTCCTAACGGACTGGCTCAGGCATTTGTACTGGGCGCAGACTTCATCGGGAATGATAAAGCGGCCTTGATTCTGGGAGACAACATCTTCTATGGTTCGGGCATGAGCAAACTTCTGCAAGCCAACAATGACCCCGAAGGTGGTGTGGTGTATGCCTACCACGTACAAGACCCGGAGCGTTACGGCGTAGTAGAGTTTGATGAAAGCATGAAAGCCATCTCTATTGAAGAAAAGCCGAAGCAGCCTAAATCAAGCTACGCGGTGCCGGGCCTTTATTTCTATGACAATGACGTGGTAGAAATAGCCAAGAACCTGGAGCCCAGTCCTCGCGGCGAGTACGAAATCACCGATGTAAACAAGGAATACCTGCGCCAAGGCAAGTTGAAAGTGGGTATTTTGGATCGCGGAACCGCTTGGTTAGACACAGGTACTATCCAGTCTCTGATGCAGGCGGCTACGTTTGTGCAGGTGATTGAAGAACGCCAAGGATTAAAGATTGGTGCTATTGAGGAAGTAGCTTACCGTATGGGTTTCATCAATGCCGAACAACTACAACGGATAGCTGAGCCATTGCGCAAAAGCGGTTACGGTGATTACCTGCTAAGCGTCTTGAGAGAACAGAATAGTTTGTAAATCCTTAATAAATGAAAACGGAAAGCCCCGTGAGATTCAATTTTACAGGGCTTTCTGTTTTAAGGATAATTCTGAGAAAGCGCCTTGAAACACCATTTACGTCAAGCAGAGACGGAATGCGTACGACGTTACAGGGTAACGTCGCTACAGAATATCAGATAATGTAGCCTCGTTACCCTGTAACGAGGTACTTGTGCAGAAGAAATGGTCCTGCCTCTCCTTGCTCTGACAACGGCACTAGATTGTTCCATCAAAAGAACATATCGTAAGTTTAGCACTAGAGTAACTTGTGATGGGTATGCCGCCAGTTTGCAACTGGCACTACATTTCCTTCCTTTCGAGAAATCAGCCTAAAAACAATCTATGGCGCGGAAGTACTTCCGTGACTTGTATTCGATAGTCACGGAAGTAGCTTCCGCGCCATAGTCTTGCAGGCGAATTCGTTTCTGAGGTGTTTTTGTGTAAAGAGCCTAAAAACTACCCTTACCCTGGGAACAGAAGGCCCACCACCAACCCCGCCAAAATTAGCGCCGGAGCGGGAATTTTCGTCCATTCCAGCAATGCAAACGTGGCCACTACTAACCCGAAATTATAGGGCGTGTTCTCGATGGGATGGTATAGCATAATAGCGGCGGCGCAAACCATGCCACAGCCCACGGCATTGATTCCTTCCAGTGAAGCTTGAATGACGCGGTACTTCCGGAGTTCTTCCCAGAAACGAATCACGAAGAAGATGAGGAAAGTGCCCGGCAGGAAAATGGCGATGGTAGAAACCACCCCGCCAAGAATCTGTCCGCCCCAGCCGTACGGGCGCATGGACAGGGTGCCGATGTAGGAACAGAAAGAGAAAACCGGACCCGGTAACGCCTGCACCAACGCAAAGCCCGACAGAAACTCTTTGGAGTTAAGATAACCTTTGAACTCCACAAACTCGGTGTACATGACAGGAATCAGAACCTGACCACCGCCGAAGATAAGGCTGCCGTTTCGGTAGAAGTTCTCAAACAGCAGTACCGCCCGCAGTTGCGTGAACCTTCCCAAGAGCGCGGCCACAATGAGTACGCCCAGAAACAGCAGGAAATTGGCCCATTCCACCTTCATCGGTTTTTTCTCCAGCACGGGTTGGCTCTGGAACCGCAGGGCCGTCAAACTTCCTCCTATCAACAATAGCAAAGGAAATACCCACGGTGATCGGAAGAAGAAGGCGAGAATGGCTGAAATGACCATGATTACGATGCCGCCTTTGGTATGCACCACCTTAGAGCTGATGCGCCAGGCGGCAAAGGCCACAAAGCCCACGGCCATGGGCTGAATGAAACGGGTAAAGCCCAATGGGGCGCCTTTGCCTTCCAGGAAAGAAATAATTAAACCCGCCACAATCATAATCAAAGCGGCAGGCGCAATCCAGACCAGGAGCGTAAGATAGGCTAAATTAGGACCGCCCACTTTAAATCCGATGGCCGTTACGGTCTGGGTGGAGGAGGGGCCGGGCAGAATCTGGCAAAGGGCATTGAGCTCCAGCAACTCTTTCTCGGTGATATAACCTCGTTTTTCCACCATCAGGCGCAGCATCATGGCAATATGCGCCTGCGGTCCGCCAAACGCCGTGAGCGAGAGCGAAGCCACATCCTTCAGGAAGAGATAGTTACGAGGGCGCAATAGGCTGAGGGTTGAGAAGCGTTTTAAGCCAGTTTCCTAAAAATAGGCATAAAAATGAAAGGAGCCCCTGGAAGGCTCCTTTCTATGTAGCTGAAAATCAGATTATTTTTTCAGTCCCAACTCTACCAAACGCTCGTTCAGGAACTCGCCGGCGGTAATGTCTGGGAATTGCTTGGGGTTCTGCTCGTCTATACAACCCTCCAGGCAGGTTAAATCCATTTCGGAGCGTGGGTGCATGAAGAACGGAATAGAGAAGCGGGAAGTATGCATTAACTCGCGCGGCGGGTTCACCACGCGGTGAATGGTGGACTTCAGCTTGTTGTTGGTGTGGCGGCTCAGCATATCGCCTACGTTCACAATGATCTGCTCGGGCAGAGCCGTAATCGGGATCCACTTGCCGTCGCGGCGAAGTACTTGAAGACCATCGGCGGAGGCGCCCATCAACAGGGTGATGAGGTTGATATCACCGTGCTCGGCGGCGCGAACGGCATCGGCGGGCACGGCGTCTGGATTCTCGATGGGGAAATAGTGGATGGCGCGCAGGATGCTGTTACCGTTGTGTACTTTGGCATCGAAATAATCTTCAGACAAGCCTAAGTACAGAGCCAGGGCGCGTAGCACTTGCTTGCCGGCGGCTTCCAGGCGGCTGTACGCCTCCAGGGCTACTTCCTGGAACTCGGCTACCTCGGCGGGCCATACGTTGTCTGGGTATTCTTCTTTGATAGGGTCGTTGTCAGTTACTTCCTGGCCCACGTGGTAGAACTCCTTCAGGTCGCCGGTGTTGCGGCCTTTGGCGTGCTCTTTTCCTTTGCCCACATAGCCGCGCTGGCCAGCCAGACCTGGAATCTCGTATTTCTGTTTCACGTCATCTGGCAAGGCGAAGAATTTCTTAATGGCTGCGTACAGTCTATCCGTCAATTCATCACTCAAACCGTGGTTTTTCAACGCGGCAAAGCCGATGTTCTGGTGCGCATCGCCCATGCCCTGTACAAAAACCGCTTTGCGGGCCGGGTCACCCGAGGTGAAATCGGCTAAGTCTAGAGAAGGGATTTCTTCTAATAATTTATCGTTCATAAACCTGTCTTGACGTGTTTTTGAATGTCATTTAAAATATGCTGCAAGTTACGAAATTTCTATATTTGAAACATTCTACGTACTTATACGAAAACCTTACTATGAAAAAGAAATATTTATCCTTTGTGGCAGTAGCCGCGCTGCTAGTAGCTTCTGCCTGTGACGGAAAACGGTCTGTTGAAACCACAGAAACCCCTGTCTCAGATACTACGGCCATGGTCCATGACACCGCCGGGGTGCAGCACCAGGGCGCCATGGGCACGCCCATGGAAAAAGGCGGTCTGAAAGTGTATTCCTACAGCAACTCGGTTGATTTCCCGGACGCCGATCTAGACTTGAACCAACCCGAGGAAAACGGCAAGGTAACCGGTGACTCGGTGCAGTTTAACTACGAGGTGAAGAACTTCCAGCTAAGCCAGCAAACCACCGATGCGGGCACCCACGAGCACGCCAACTCCAAAGAAGGCCAGCACATCCACAACATTGTGGACAACGAGCCCTACACCGCCCACTACAAGCCTTCGTTCAAGAAAGCGATTAAGCCGGGCCAGCACGTAATTCTTTCCTTCTTATCGCGTTCGTACCACGAAAGCATTAAGCATGATGATGCGTATGACCTGCGCGTGATCAACGTAGGCAATGTTCCGGCCAACACTGCCAAGTTTGACGAGGACGGACAGCACCTGTTCTACAGCCGCCCCAAAGGCGAGTACAAAGGCGCTGATACCCGCAAAGTGATGCTGGATTTCTACCTGGTGAACACCAAACTAGCCAAGGACGGAAACAAGGTGCGCGCCACCATCAACGGCAACGAGTTCATCTTAGACCAGTGGCTGCCGTATCTGGTAGAAGGCCTGCCTATGGGCGAGAACACCTTCAAACTGGAACTGATCGACAACCAAGGCAAGGTAATTCCAGGACCTTTCAACACGGTTGAACGTAAAATCACCTTAGCACAGTAAGCTGATTCCTGCGCATTTTCACCAAAGCCGCTCCCAACCAGGGGCGGCTTTTTTGTTTGAAACCGTAGAGAGAAGGCAATGCATTGCCTTCTCTCTACGGTTCTTCACTTTTTTGTCATCCTGAAAGGATCTTGTGGGCGAACGGTAATGGTACTTCTTAGGCGCTTTTTTAGTTCGCCCACAAGATCTTTCCAAGATGACAGGAAGAGGATAGGGTTATTCACTACTATGAGGAACTATGGCGCGGAAGTTACTTCCGTGACTAACCTTACATTCCCAAAAGTCACGGAAGTAACTTCCGCGCCATAGTAAACAATAATCTCTCATTCATTTCTAGCCTGTTTTCCTCGAAACAAACCTTAAAACATTTACATCCTCCCGCATAGGGGAAATACCATTAAATTTTGTCTTGAAAGAGTTGTAATAAGTAAAGGGTGAAGGCTACAAATAAGGTAAATTGCTTTCCCATAGGCTGTTTTGGGTTGGTTTAGAGGAAAACTGACCTAAAACGGTTCCTTTCTTTGGAAGGCAGGCAACCATCCCGGAAAAACTGCATCTATCAGATAACGCTTCCGGCTAAAAGTCATTTGTTACGGGCATTTCACCAAGGCAGCCATGATACAGCTCCAAGACATCCATAAGTACTATGCCATGGCGCAGAACAGACTGCACGTGTTAAAAGGCATAGACCTGCACATAGGCGAAGGCGAGTTGGTATCTATCATGGGATCTTCGGGCTCAGGTAAATCCACGCTGCTCAACATTCTGGGTATTCTGGATGACTATGACACCGGAACATACACGCTGGCTGGTACGCCTATTAAGAACCTGTCCCAAGCCAAAGCCGCCTATTACCGAAATAAATTTCTGGGTTTCGTGTTCCAGAGCTTCAACCTGCTCTCGTTCAAAAACGCCATGGAAAACGTGGCCCTGCCGCTCTATTACCAGAAGATAGGCCGCCGGGAACGCAACAAACTGGCTTTGGAGTACCTGGACCGCGTGGGCCTCAAAGAATGGGCCGAGCATTCGCCTAATGAGATGTCTGGGGGGCAGCGGCAGCGTGTAGCCATAGCCCGGGCGCTCATCAGCAAACCCAAATTGATTTTAGCCGATGAACCTACGGGTGCCTTGGATACCACCACCACCAACGAGGTGATGGAGATTTTCAAGGAAGTGCACCGCGAGGGCATGACCGTAGTTATAGTGACCCACGAAAACGACATCGCGGAGCAAACCCAGCGCGTGATTAGGCTCAAAGACGGTTTGATTCTGGACGATGGTCTGGGCAACAAAGCAGAAGATTTTCTGACGCCCGTAGCGTATTCCCAAGCCTGATATCCTTGCAGCATGTTTGACCTTGACAAATGGCAGGAGATTCTGGGCACCATCCGGAAAAACAAGCTCCGTACGTTCCTGACCGCTTTTGGTGTGTTCTGGGGCATCTTCATGCTGGTCATGTTGCTGGGCTTCGGGCAGGGTTTGCAGAACGGCGTGTTCAATCGCTTCGGTGACGGCGCCAAAAACAGCATCTTCTTTTCCGGCGGAAAGTCTTCCATGGCGCACGCCGGCTTAGGTCCGGGGCGAGAAATCAAACTGACTAACGAAGACCTAGCCACCATTGCCCGCGAGGTGCCCCAGGTGCAGATTATTTCGCCGCGCAACCGCATTTGGGGCGAGTACACCATCAACTACAAAACCGAGAACGGCTCTTACCAGGTGTTCGGGTCTACCCCTGAGTTCCTGGAGGTAAACGGCGAACGCCTCAAAGCGGGCCGCTTGCTCAACGAGAACGACATCAAGGAAAAGCGCAAGGTCATTGTTTTGGGCGAGAAGGTGCGCGAGGTGCTGTTCAAAGAAGAAACCGGACTGGGTGAATACGTGAACATCCAAGGCATTCACTTCAAGGTGGTGGGCATTTTCACGGTGCGCGGCAACAACGGCGGTCGGCGCGAAGAGCGGGCGTACATTCCGTTTTCCACCTTGCAGAACACTTACAACCAGCCTAACCAGGTGCAGTTAGTGGCCATGGTGGCCCAACCCGGCGTAAAGGCGCAGGTGATTGAAGATAAGGTGAAAACCTTGTTGGCCCAGCGGCACAAGTTCTCGGCGGAGGATGCCCAGGCTTTGGACATCAACAACGGCGAAAAGGAATATGAGCAAATCATGGGGCTGTTCAACGGCATTAACCTATTTGTGTGGGTAGTGGGCATAGGAACGCTCATTGCCGGCATTGTGGGCGTGAGCAACATCATGCTCATCATTGTGAAAGAGCGTACTCGGGAGATTGGCGTGCGCAAGGCCTTAGGCGCTACCCCGGTGTCTATTGTGAGCATGATTTTGCAGGAATCGGTGGTGATAACTGCCTTCTCGGGGTATCTAGGCTTGCTGGCGGGTGTAGGCTTGCTGGACTTGATGCGCTATGGCCTGGAAGCCTCCGGCGCTGATTTACCGTTCTTCGCCAATCCCGGGGTGAATCTGGGCGTGGCAGTTTCGGCTACGGTGCTACTGGTGTTGGCCGGAGCGCTAGCCGGCTTGGTCCCCGCTTTGAAAGCCGCCAATATCAAGCCTATTGAAGCCCTCAGGGCAGATTAAATTGGTGAGACAGGTGCCCCCACACCTTCTTTTCCAAGAACTTAGAAGTTGTTTCCGGCTCAATTTCTGGAAATAAGCTTGAAAGAAGACTAACTCAGGACTCTAGACTCAGGACTCAGAACTCCACCAAAATGATTGACATAGACAAATGGGCTGAGATTTACGCGACTGTCCGGAAGCACAAGCTGCGGACGGGGCTCACGGCGTTTGGCGTGTTCTGGGGCATCTTCATGCTGGTGCTTCTGCTGGGTGCGGGTAAAGGACTGGAGAACGGCATCATCAAAGACTTCAACGTAGCCAAGAACGCCGTCTTCGTCTGGACCCAACGCACCAGCGTGCCTTACATGGGCCTGAAAGCGGGCCGGTTTGTGCACCTGACCAATGATGATGTGAAGGCCATCCAGGAACAGTTGCCAGAAGTAGGTGTGCTCTCGCCCAGCAATGGGTTAGATGGCACGTTTACGGTGAGCTACGCCAATAAGAATTCCTCCTTCAGCGTGAGCGGCGATTACCCCGAAATGCTGTACGTAGACCCGCTCACCATCAGCACGGGCCGGTTTGTGAACCGCATTGACATTGAAGAGAAGCGCAAGGTAGCCGTGATTGGTCCGCGCGTGCAGGAGGTCTTGTTCAAGCCTGGCGAAGACCCCATGGGCAAGTACATCAACATCAAGGGTAGCTATTTTCAGGTGGTGGGCATGTTCACGCCGGTGGGCAAGGGCGAGGACATTGTGAATGCCTCCCAGACCATTTACATCCCCAATACCACGCTGCAGCAAACGTTCAACCAGCCCAATCGCATCGGGCACTTCAAGATTATTCCCGCCCCGGGCGTACCGGCCGAGGTGGTGGAAGAGAAAGTGAAAACCCTGCTGGCCCAACGACACCAGGTGGCGCCTACAGATTTGAAAGCCTTCGGGTCAGCCAACGTGGAGAAAGAGTTTCAAGAAGTGCAGGGGCTGTTCGCGGGCATCGCGGGGTTCAGCTGGATTGTGAGCATCGGGACCATCATTGCGGGCATCATTGGCGTGGGCAACATCATGCTCATTGTGGTGAAGGAGCGCACAAAGGAAATCGGCATTAGAAAAGCATTGGGCGCCACACCGTGGTCGGTGATTAGTTTGATTTTGCAGGAGTCAGTGGTGATTACCAGTATTGCCGGGGTTACAGGCCTGATTGCCGGTACCGGTCTGGTGGCCTTGATTAATTACGCCATGGAGCGCTTTGAAATAGATGCAGGCTTCTTCTATAACCCCGAGGTGGACCCGCAGGTGGCGTTGATGGCCATCATGCTGCTGGTGGTCATGGGCGCCATTGCCGGCCTGATTCCGGCCACCAAAGCTGCCCGGGTAAACCCCGTGGAGGCCCTGAAGGATGAGTAAGGTAATGTGCTGATTTTTCAATGTGCTGATGTGCTACTATCGTAACATAAGGCCGACTGTTTACTAACTGGCGCGAGTCTCCAGGCTCGCCGGGAGCCATGAGTACATCAGAACAGAAAGAAATCAGCAGTCCCGTTTTCGCTGCAAGCAGCGAGGGGAGTCTGGAGACTCCCGACATCCATAGGCACGAGTCTGGAGACTCGCGCCAGTGAAAGAAGAAGTACAAGAACAGGAAGCTCTGTTTTGAGCCTGAAGTATAGAAAACAACACCAAAACACCTCTGCGGCTTCACAAGAGCCGGGGATTTGAAATAGCACATTAGCACATTGAAAAATTAGCACATTGAACAAATGAAAAAGGTATTCCTAGGTTTATTCATCGTCTTGTTTGTGGCCGGTAGCGTTTGGATTGGCTATTACTTCTACAAGAAATCGAACACGGATCCGGTGGTGTACAAGACCGAGAAGCCGTTTTACACCAACATTGTGAAGAAGACGGTGGCGACGGGCTCCATTGTGCCGCGCAAGGAAATTCAGATAAAGCCGCAGGTGTCTGGCATTGTGGAGGAACTGTACGTGGAGGCGGGGCAGACCGTGCGGGCCGGGCAAACCATAGCCAAAATCAGGATTGTGCCCAACATGGTGAGCGTGAACAACGCCGAAACCAGCGTGCAGACCGCCCGCATCGCCTTTGAGCAGGCCAAACGCGAACTGAACCGCCAGAAGATGCTGTATGACCAGAAGGTGATTGCTGAGCAGGAGTACAACAAGTTTGTGATGGACTACAAGCTGCGCCAGGAAGACCTGACGGCGGCCGAAAACAACCGCCAACTGGTAAAATCGGGTACGTCGCGGCGGACGGGCGGTTCTAACATCATCATCTCCACCGTAGATGGCATGGTGCTGGACGTGCCGGTGAAAGTAGGAGCCTCCGTGATTGAGCGCAACAACTTCAACGAAGGCACTACTATCGCAGCCGTGGCCGATATGAAAAGCCTCATTTTTGAAGGTAAGATTGACGAGTCTGAGGTAGGCAAGCTGCGCGAGGGCATGGACCTGAACCTCACCATTGGGGCTATTGAAAACAAGGTGTTCAAGGCCAAGCTGGAGTACATCGCCCCGAAGGGCGTACTGGAGGAAGGTGCCGTGAAGTTTCAGGTGAAAGCCCAGGTACTGCTGCAGCCCGGCGATTTCCTGCGGGCCGGCTACTCTGCCAACGCCGACATTGTGCTGGACCAAAAACAGAACGTGCTGGCTATCAAAGAAGGCTTACTGCAGTTCGGGAAGAAAGGAAAGGACAGCGTGTTTGTAGAGGTGGAGACCGGGCCGCAGCAGTTCAAGAAGAAACTGGTGAAAACCGGCTTGTCAGACGGTATCAACATTCAGGTGGTAGACGGCCTCAGGGCCGAAGACAACGTGAAAGTAGTAGAAGCCGGTTCTCCTGATGAAGAGAAAAAAGCATCGTAGTCACTGTAATTCTTAAGAGTACAAAACAGAACGCGGCAACTCAACCCTGAGTTGTCGCGTTCTGTTTCTACCCTGTTTTGCTGAGAATAGCCGCAAAAGCGTTACTTTAAACAAGCATACAGCCAGAACTATGAAGAACCCCGCCATTCCCCTGGAACTCCACTTTGATTCTACCCATTGCCTAACCGCTACCGGCAAACATGTGCGCGACGGCCTCTCCACCGTCTTGCGCACCGGCGATTACCTCTGGCTTTGCTGCGACGAGCAGACCACGCTGGAGCGTCTGAAGAAAACCGGCGAACACACCTTCGGGGAGCACGTGCATTTTGACCTCACCCAGTTCCTGGACCTGCCTGACAGCAATAAGTCTGAGATTGACATTGAAGGCTTGGCCGTCAGCGGCGGGTATTTGTGGCTGGTGGGTTCGCATAGCCTCAAGCGCAAGAAACCCCGCAAAGAAGATTCGGTGGAAAAGCAGATAGAGCGCCTGGCCAAAGTGAAAGGTGAAGCCAACCGCTACCTGCTGGCCCGTATTCCGCTGGTACAGGACGTAACTACCGGCGAGTACACGCTGTGCAAGGAATGCACCGATGCCCATGATGCTTCCAAAACGCTAAGGGCGGCGCAACTGATCACGTCCGGCAAAAAGAACCAGCTCATGGATGCCCTGGAGCAAGACATTCACCTCGCCAATTTCCTCCCGATTCCCGGAAAAGACAATGGATTTGACATTGAAGGTTTGTCCATCCATGACGGGCGCATTTTCATGGGGCTGCGCGGACCAGTGTTGCGTGGCTGGGCCATGGTGCTGGAACTGGAACTGGAGGAAACCGGCGAAGAAGGATTCCTGCAACTGAAAGCCAACGCCGACGGCACCCTCTACAAAAAGCACTTCCTGCATTTAGCGGGGCAAGGAATTAGAGAACTCAGAGCGAAAGGCGATGACCTCTACATTCTGGCCGGGCCTTCCATGGACCTGGACGGCACTATTGCCGTGTACCGCTGGCCTAATGCCATGAGTAGCTCCCTTCAAGGCGAACAAGTGGTACACCGGAAAGACTTGGAGCACCTGTTTGACGTACCCCACGGCAGCGGCCCCACCTCGGGCCAAGACAAAGCCGAAGGCCTTGCTATTTACGATGAAGAGCACCTGTTAGTGGTATTTGACAGCCCCACAGATGCCCGCAAACCCGATGAAAACACAGTGATAGCTGATGTGTATAAAATATAGTGAAACAATAATATTAGACTCAGCAAATAAGCGGCAGAAGTGTGCGTTGAAAAAGATGATTCCTTTCTTCAACTTCTCAGTTTTGGGGCTGTTTTTCTAAAAGCAGCCTGAAAATAGGTTTTCTTTTTCCAGTTATCCACCAGACATGAAATCAGCGATGCTCCTGCTTTTTGTATTCCTTCTGTCTGTGGGCATAGGGTTTGGTCAAGTAAAAGGAACCATCAGTGACAAAGCCACGGGCAAGCCGGTAGCGTTTGCCAACATTTGGGTAGAAGACGAGAACCTGGGCACCACCTCCTCTGAGAAAGGGGAGTTCAGTCTGGGTCAGACCAACCTGCCAGGCAAGACGCTGGTGATTTCCTGCCTGGGGTATGAACGAACCAGAGTTTCTATTCCGGGAGGAAGCGTCAAGGTGGCACTGGTTCCCACGGCGGTGGCGCTGGGGGTAGTGACGGTGAAGAAAAGCACCAAACGCAGCAAATTCATCATCAACAAGCTGGATGAGAATACGGAGTATTCCTTCGGGAGCAACGGCACGCCCTGGATTGTGGCCCAGTATATTCCGTATAAACCTGGGTATGCCGCCACGCCTTTTCTGGACGAGATTTCGCTGGTGACGCTGAGTAATATCAAGAACGCTTCTTTCCGGTTGCATCTGCTGCAAGTAGGGGAGAACGGAGAACCGGGCAAAGACCTGCTTTCGGCCCCGTTGGTAGGAGTGGCGCAGAAAGGCATCAAGATGGTGAACGTGAATGTCAGTCAGCACGACCTCCAGATGCCCGCTAAAGGTTTATACATTGCTTTTGAGTGGCTTATCATCAAGCAGAACCGCTACGAAGCAATAGACCCCGAAACCGGCACCAAAGAAGTACCCGCCAGGGTTTCCTATGAACCCAGCATCCGGAGTTACGGGCCAGACAACCGCAGCCCCAATGGCTGGATTTACCACCAAGGCAAATGGGTCAGCACCAACCAACGCGAAGGAGACGCCATCACCTCGGCCACGCCGCACTTTCAGTTGACACTGAGTAATTGATAGTCTTAGGTAGGGGCAATCCCTTGTGGTTGCCCTAACCCAGTTGCAAATAGAAAGGGCAACCACAAGGGATTGCCCCTACAAACCTCCTTTCAAAGCAAAAGGCCCGCCCTGAGTTATCAGAGTGGGCCTTTTTGTTTCTGGCCTACTTTTTACAAAGCAGGCGTTTACCGTCCAGTGCTAGAACTAGTAGTGGTAGGAGTAGAACTGCCGTTTTTGGCTTTCGCCATGGCGTCATAGACTACCTGCATCACTTTAGTACGGGTATTCAGTTGGCTTAGGACTGAGCTTTCGCGGGTGGGGTGTACGCGGTTAGACATGAAGATGTAGACAATCTGGTTTACGGGGTCTATCCAACTGTAGATACCGGTAAAGCCGGTGTGGCCGAAGCTTTCTGCGGGGGCGCTCTGGGCGGCGTTTCCGTTCAAGGTACCAGGCTTGGACGGACGGTCAAAGCCGAGGGCGCGGTAGTTGTCTGGGCAGAACTGGCATTTGCTGAACGTGCTCACCGTCTTGTTGGCGATGTAGCGTTTGCCCGCGTAGATACCGTCGTTGAGGTACATCTGCATCACCTTGGCTAGGTCATTCGCGTTCCCGAACAAACCAGCGTGGCCGCTGATACCACCTAACATGGCAGCGCCTTCGTCATGGACCGTGCCGTGCAATAGTTGTTTCCGGAACAAGGTATCCACCTCGGTAGGCACAATACGCGACAGCGGGTAGTGTTTGTACGGGTTAAACGTTAAGGTAGTAGCGCCCAGCGGCTCGTAGATGTTCTTCTTCAGGTAGGTTTCAAAATCTTCGCCGGTGATGTTCTTTACCACTAACGGAGCCAGAATGAAAGACAAATCTGAGTACACGTAGCCCGGTTTCTCGTTCAGCGGCGAGTCTTTGATTTGTTCGTAGATTTTCGCGGCGTGGTCTTTATGGATGTACAGGTTCTTGGCAACTCTGATGGGGAATTTGGCCGAGGAGTCTGGGTTGAAAACGGTGCTCTTCAACTCGCCATTCTTCTTTAGCTCCTCTTTCCAGAACGGAATCCAGGATTTCAGGCGGGCCTGATGGGTAAGAATATCGCGGTACTTCAGGTTTTCTTTGTTTGACTTCTGCATCATGGGCAGGTACTCGCCCAAGGTCTTGTCCACGTCAAACTTGCCTTCGCCGTTCAGTTTCATGTACGCCGCCAAAGAAGTCGTGATTTTCGTCACAGAAGCCAAATCGTACAGGTCTGTGTTTTTCACGGGCGTCTGGTTCTCATACGTATGATACCCGAACGACTTGGCGTAAATCACTTTTCCGTTTTTGGCGACCAATACCTGTGCGCCCGGTGTGGCTTTGGCCCGAATGGCCTGGTTTACCAAGGTATCGATTTGGGCGAAGTCTTGGGATTTCAGGCCCAAAGCCTCTGGTTGCGTGTAAGCCAAACGTAAGCCGCCTTCGGTTTTCAGACCGTTGTTGATGCGGAAGAAGCTGGACACGTTCACCGGCAGTTTGCCTTTGGCACCCACCCCGCCAAAAATGATCTGGGCTGCTACGTCCTGGGTTAAGGCACTCTCCTGGTACGTGGCCAACACGCCGTGTGCTTTCTCAATGTCTTCAAAACGGTTGAGGCTGTACACGTTCCCGAACACACTCACCACCGTGTTTTTGGAACGAATCAGGTCTTTCAGGAACAGGTTCATCTCAGCGGTAATGCCAAAGGTGTTGTTACCAGAGGCTTTCAGTTGCAGCTTGTGTACGCCTACCAGAATGGTGTTGTAGTCTTTCAGTTTGTCTTTCAAAGCCTGCAGTTCAGCGATAGAGCTGGTGGGCGGCAGAAAGAAGTTGTCTACTTTGGCGTACTTGGCCAGGCTGCGCTGGAATTCAGTCTCAGTGTTAGTGCCCATGGCTAGAGCGGCAATCTTCAAAGTGTCCAGCGTCTTGATAGGCAATATGTTGTCTTTGTTGCGGAGCAGCGTGATGGAGGCCTCGGTTAACTGACGGTTAATGTAGTCTGCCGTAGGGTTGTTCAGGTCCGCAATCAGGTTTTTGGTTTCAATAGGCTGCCACTTGTCTAAGCCTGCCCATTGTTTGGCGGCCAATACTTTCTTGCAGCGGGCATCTACCTCGGCCTGCGTGATTTCCTTGTTCTTGATGGCTTTCTTTACCTCCTCAATGGTGGTTTTCACGTCCATGGTGTTCAGGAGCACATCGTTCCCGGCTAACAGCGCTTTCACGTCCACAATTCCGGGAGGGTAGAACTTGGCCACGCCTTGCATGTTCAGGGCATCGGTGAATACCAGGCCTTTGAAGCCCATCTCTTTCTTGAGCAGATCGCTCACAATGTTTTTGGAAAGGGTAGAGGCTACGTCTTTGGTGTTGTCCAGCACCGGAATGTTCATGTGCGCGACCATCAAGCTACCCAAACCGTTTTTCATGAGCTCTCTGAACGGGTACAGTTCCGTGGAGTCCAGGCGCAGTTTGGAGAAGTGCAGCACTGGTAGGCCGTAGTGCGAATCTACGTTGGTGTCGCCGTGACCGGGGAAGTGTTTGGCGTTGGCCAGTACTTTGTTGTCCTGCATGCCTTTCATGTAGGCCAAAGCTTTGCGGGTCACGTTGTATTTGTCTTCACCGAAGGAGCGGAACCCGATCACGGGGTTGTTGGCGTTGTTGTTCACGTCTACCACCGGGGCAAAGTTCACGTGAATACCCAACCTACGGCACTGACGGGCAATCTCGGCACCCATGTCATAAATCAGTTTCTCGTCTTCAATACCGCCCAGGCTCATCTGGTACGGGAAAGAAACCGTGCTGTCCAGGCGCATGCCCAAACCCCACTCGCCGTCAATGGAAATCATCAACGGCACCTTGCTTTCGCGCTGGTAGCGGTTGGTCATGTGCGCCTGCCGCACCGGTCCGCCCTGGAAGAAGATCAATCCGCCTACCTTGTAGTTTGTGATTAACCGACTGATGGAGTCAATGTGCGCCTGATCCTTGTTAGAGTACACCGGAATCATGATCAGCTGCGCGATGCGCTCCTCGGGCGTCAAGGTCTTGAACACCGAGTCTACCCATGCCTGGTTCGCGCCCAGATGCGGAGGGTCGGTCTTCGGGTTGAACACCGGAACAGCGGGTTTCTTGGCGGCTGCTTTCTTGGTGACAGTAACCGTTTTTTTAGTAGTGGCTTTGGAAGATTTCCGCTTGCCGGTTTGACCGTGCAAGGAAATGGCTCCTGCCAGAAAGAGGAAAAGGATGGCGATGGAAAGAAAACGATGTTTTTTCAAGGCAATAGACAGAAATAAGGAGATGTAGGAAGCGAGAAAAGGATGCAAATTAAGGCAATTATATCAAAAACAGGTCCAAAGCCCGTCAAAGTTCAGAATCAGGCCACGGCAGGTTGTAATAACTTGATTGTTCCGGCCGTGGCGTCTATTTCGGCCTCAGCGCCTACCGGAATGGTGAATTTATGCGTGATATGCCCGATCATAGCGCCTGAGTACACCGGCACTTTCAAGGGCTGCAAATGCTGTTCCAACACTTCTTCCAACGTGAGCGAGCCGTAGCCGCCTTTGCCGGGGTCGCAGTCTGAGCACTTGCCAAACACCACGCCTTTCACTTGGTCCAGCACGCCGGCCAGTTTCAGTTGCGTGAGCATGCGGTCTACTCGGTACACGGCTTCGTTTGTGTCTTCCAGAAACAGAATGGCGTCTTTCCAGTTGGGCAGATAGTCAGAACCTATGATGGCGGAGAGCACCGTCAAATTGCCGCCCACTAGTTTGCCGCGCGCGGTGCCGGGCGTAATGGTGGTAATGCGGTCTTTGGTGAGGGCAAGATTGTCGCCCAGTTCTTTGGGGTTCTCAAACAGCACCGGGCTACCGTCAAACAGTACCTGCCGGAAAGAGTCAACGGAGAACTTGTTCCAGGTAGCCGAACCCACCGGTCCATGAAAGGTCACCAGACCCGTTTTGGCGTTGATGGCCAGGTGCAAGGCGGTGATGTCTGAGTAGCCGATGAGCGGTTTGGGGTTTTTCTGGATGGTTTTGTAGTCCAGCAAAGGCAGCAATCGGGCACAGCCCCAGCCTCCGTGAATAGCCAGAATTCCCTGCACGCTTTTATCCGCGAACATGGTGTTCACGTCCTCGGCCCGCGCCTGGTCGGTGCCCGCCAGATACCCGAACCGGTCAAACACGTGCTTGCCCAGTTTCACTTTCAGGCCCAGCGCTTCCATAGACTCCTTGGTAATCTGCACCACCTCTTTACTGAATGCGGCCCCCGCCGGGCAGATAAGTCCTACTGTATCGCCGGCTTTAAGCCGAGGCGGCACAATCGTTCTGGGCCTGTTTTCTGGAAAAGGGCTTGAATTGAAGCTTAGCAACGGGAGCGAGGCCGCCGCCACAGAAAGAGACGCCAGCACCTCGCGGCGGGTACGGATAGCCATAGCTGAACAGGTTAAGGGATGGTGAGTAAGCGAGCGTTAAAATAAAAAGATTGTTCCTGATTCTTATGCTTTTCCCGAAGTTTTTAAATAATTTAAAAAACTATATTGTAAACAGTTTCCAGAAGTAGCGTTCTGGCGACGGAAGTTTTAGAAGTATTTTTTGACGATACCAGATTCTTGCATTAACTAAGGGCTCCAAATCAACACTCATGATGCGCATCCAACTTTCCGGCTTCCGCTGGCTCATGCTCCAGGGCTTTTTCCTGTTCTTTTTAGTAGGTTGTAGTACCGCCAGACAAGCACCAGTTGTGGTCACTACGCCGGTTCCGCCGCCAACCGCTGCGGTATATGGCCCCGAGGAAATCAAACGGCAGGTCCTGGAATCTGAGATCGGGAAAAACCGGTTTGTGGGTTTTGCCTTGTATGACCCCGCTCTGGGGAAAATGGTGGTAGAACACAACGCTGATAAATACTTCGTGCCTGCCTCCAACACCAAGCTGTTCACGTTCTACGCCAGCCTCAAAATGCTGGGCGACTCCATCCCGGCGCTCAAGTACGTGGTGCGCGGCGACTCGCTTATTTTCTGGGGCACCGGCGACCCAACCTTTGCGCACATGGACCTGAAGAACTCGGTCGCCTATGACTTCCTGAAAAACCGCAAGGAGAAACTGTATTACCTGGAAGCGCCCTTCGCCAGTACGCCCTTCGCCAACAATTGGGGCTGGGACGATTACAACTACTATTACCAGCCTGAGCGAAGCATTTTCCCCATCCACGGCAACATTGTGAAATTCGCCCGCAGGGGAGGTCCTACCCAACGGTACACCACCACCCCGGCCATCTTCAAGCCCACCATCAAAACCGATACGGCCCGGTACACCCACAATGATGTCTTCGTGCGGGCCTGGCGCACGAATGAGTTCACGTATTACCCCAAACACGCCTCCACCGATTTCTCCGTGGAAGTACCCTTCATTCCCTCGCCAGACATGACCGTGCGGCTGCTCGCCGATACCCTTAAAAAGAAAGTAACACTATTGAAAAACCGAGCCTTGCCTACAGGCGCGAAAACGTTCTATGGCCTGCCTTCAGACACCGTGTACAAACGCATGCTGCAAGTGAGCGACAACCTGTTTGCCGAGCAGTTGATGGTGCTTTGTTCCGGTACGTTGTCAGATACTTTATCAGTGGAGCGGGGCATCCAGTACGCGGTCAAGAATTACCTATCAGACTTGCCAGATGCGCCGGTGTGGGTAGATGGGTCGGGTTTGTCCAGCATGAACATGTTCACCCCTCGCAGCATCATTGCGCTGTTGCAGAAACTACAGCAGGAACGCCCCACTGAACGACTATTGCCCTTGATGGCTACCGGCGGAAGACCCGGAACCTTCCGGGCCATCTACAAAGCCGAACCGCCGTACGTCTTTGGGAAATCCGGGACGCTGGCGCACGTGCACAACCAAAGCGGCTACATCATGACCAAAAGCGGGAAACTGCTGCTGTTTAGCTTTATGAACAACAACTTCAAAGTTCCTTCTAGCGAGATTCGCAATGAAATGGTGCGCATCATGACGGAAGTACACGAGAAATATTAAGCTAGGAGAGCTTGGCCTTTTTACCCGATTGGCTTTTTCCTCTACTTTGTTTCCTTACCCTTATTTTGTCATCCTGAAAGGAACTTGTGGGCGAACTAGAAAGGCATTTAGACAGGCTATTACTGTTCGCTCACAAGATCTTTCCAAGATGACAAAAGAGAGATAAACTTGCCTTCAAAATAAGAATTCCGTTTAGTGGCTGTTTTTAGAAAACAGCCACTAAACGGAATTCTTATTTCATTATTGTTGTAACTTATTCTGTCACCACCAAGCGGTGGGTAGTACTGCCTTTAGAACCCTTTAGTGAGACAAAGTACAGGCCAGCTTCTAAAAAAGAAGTATCAAAAGAACCATCTGCGGGTAAAGTTGAAGTAGGAGAGGTCCTACCCACAGCATCCTGAATAGAGACTTTGACCGATGTGCCCAAGCCGGAAGTTTGAAAGAGTACCTTCTGGCCTCGGGCCACAGGATTTGGGTACGCGGTGTTTCCAGGCCCTTTTCCCAATTCTTCCTTAGAAGCCAGCACAGACGGCGGAAACTTGGTGCGGAGCAGGTTATTAAACTCGGGGTTGACGGGCGTGTTGTCATAGCCCAGGGCCCAAATACCAATGCCGGCCAAGCCTTTGCTGTTTACCAAATCGTACTTCAGGCCCAGGCTTTCCACATCGTCATAAAACGTCTGAAACCACTGCCCGTTTTCCTGATACACGTAGTAAGGTACGGCGCCCTCATTGTTCCATTGGCGGGTGTAGCCTTTGGTGGCCAGTTCTGTTTTTACGGCATGGTACAGGCGAGATTCTGAGGCGACTTTGCTGTTCTGGGTAGTGGCGGAAGCCCCTATGGCGTTGGTGCTGGTGGCCCAGCGGCGGCCGTAGTACGGCAAAGCCAACAGTAGTTTAGAAGCCGGAAGTTTGGTGAGATAATCATTCACGGACTTGGTCAGGTTGAGGGTTGGTCCCCAAAAAGACCAGGAACTGGGCGCCAGCGGCGCCACCGGACCGGCATATTGAGAACCGGCGTACCAGTAATCATAGCCCATGATCAGGAAATCATCTACCTTGGTCATGGCGGCCACATCAAAGGCGTTGGTGTTGCTGAAGAGCGCGGGCAAGGCAATGGAGACCTTAGAACCCGGAACCTCGGTGTGGAAACGATCTGCCAGGGTATTCATGAAACTGGTGAGCGCGTCGCGTTGGGCAGCGGCCACGGTTTCAAAGTCTATGTTCACGCCATCTCCGTTACGGGCTTTCACCAGCGTAATCAAGGTGCTGATCAGGTTCTCGCGGCTGGTGGCGCTGTTTAGGAGCGTGGCATTGTTCGCGTTCCCGAAATTGGTCACGGTCAAAACCACTTTAACTCCAGCGGCGTGGGCGGCGGCAATAAGGCCAGTGGTGTTCCAGGTTCTGATGGTGCTGTACCCGCCGGTGCTGGGGTTTACCTCATAGGAAAAATAGGCGATGGTGCTCAGGTTGCTGAAGTCGTAGTCCTGGTACGTCTCGCCCTGCCAGTACGGGTGCCACCCGAACACCTTCTTGCCCAACGGCGGGCCGGTGCGTTGTCCTGTTTTGGGAGTAGCCGCTTTGCGCATGGTTTCCGGATTTCTGCCTAAAAGCTGGTCATATTCCGCATCAGTTTTAAAATCATACTTGCGGTACCGGGCCGCTTCTTCTTCATGGATGGACTGCGCCGAAGCCCGGAAAGCGCCCGCGAGCAGCAGCAACAGTACTAGAACACCAGGGTAGAGTTTTCTCATGGGGGATTGAGGTTAGGTGAAACATGACTTTTACGCAAGAAGAAGGAGCGCGCGGCCTCTACTGGAACAGCGAAGCCGTGCGTAAGTCTATCAGTGACGCCTGCGGCGAAATGCGCTTGGCGCGCAGGAAGCGTTTGAGTTCAGAGGCGTCATGGTTGGGAGCGGCAGGGTCCATGCTGTTGATGCGCACCCGGCCCGCCGAGTGAATGAACTCATTGTTGCCGATCCACATGCCCACGTGCACCACGCGCTCAGGTTTGCCGTCTCTGGCCGGTGACCCGAAGAAAAGCAAATCGCCGGGGCGCAGGTTCTGGAAGCCGTCTTTGGTGTCAATCAATTCGCCGGAGTGTACTTGTTGGGAGGCATCGCGGGGTAGCACCAAGCCGTTCATGAAATACACGGTTTTGGTGAAGCCGCTGCAATCTACGCCCTTGAAGGAAGTACCGCCCCAGAGGTAAGGCAAGCCTAGCAGGCGCTTAGAAGTTTCCACCAAGTTCTGTTCGGTTGGTTTGCGGGTAGCGGCCCATTCAGTGTATTTCTGTACTTCTGAAGAGGTAACGAAGGCGGTGCGGCCATCTGGGAAAGAAACTTCGTGGAAGCCTTTGCTTTGGCCTTTCAGTACCATCACATCGCCGTACACCAAATCAGAAACTGTGGTGCCCTGGGTGTTCGGGGCCGCGTAGGCAAATCCGTATGGATTGGTGTAGAGTAGTTTTTCGCCTTGCTGCCAAATGTTGAACGTAGCTTCGTCCATGAGTTTAATGCCCGCACCGTCTACCCAGGCCAGGTACTTGTCTGGGGTTTGCACCAGATACCAACCACCTTTCTGCTTCCAGACGCGCAAAGGAGTTCCCATGGTAGCTTGGGTGGCGAGTTCAGCAGGGTGCTTGGGTTCAGAGCGCAGGTTGGCCACTGACAACGTCACTACCGCAAATTGGTTCGTACCCATTTCCGCCTGCGGCAACACCTGAATGCTGTCCTGGAAAGAGATACCGGCCTTCTGCAAACGTTCCAGCAAAGCCGTTTTGGCCGCGGGCATGTTAGTCTCGCCGGTGAGCACCGCCCCGTTGGTTTTCACGTCAAAGAGTGCTACCCGCTTGTCTGGGGCAAACTGCTGGCGCACTGCTTCTACATGCGGGGCCAAAGCTGATGGAACTACGGCAGGAGCAACGGTATTGGAGGTGATTTCTGGGGGTGTTTTGCTGCCGGCGCAGGACATCAGCAAACCCAGGGATAAAACAGCGAGACTTTTTTTCATAGCGGTAAACCTAAAGGACCAAGATAAGCTTTTGGAAAACAGGATGGCAAGTAATTTTTAATTAATATTAAAAAGTATTCAGCCCGATGATATGTTGCTACTAGATACGTCTTCCAGGAACCGGAACCGAAGCAGGTTCTTCTTAAAGGGAATCAGAGCGTTGTTGATGGTGAGTTTGCTGGCCTGCAGTCCCCGCCAACGGGTGTCGTCTTCTTCTCAACCGGCAAAAAAGCCAAACGGTTCCTCGGTTCGGCTAACCGGTGAGCAGGTAATCAGCGCCTTACGTCCCCTTTCTGGAGAAGAACGGGAAGCTTTTCTGCTTCAGCAACTGCTTAAAAAAGGCAACGGGCCAGAGTTTCTGCGTCATACCAAAGAGATTCCCCTTATAGCCATCAGCCCGGAGGGCGATACCCTCAAGGCTTATTTCTACGCCATCTTAGATTACCTCGCCGTAGGCGGAGACAAAGACTTCGTGCGGATTCCCTTGCAACCCCAAAACGCCCAAACCGTGGCCGAGGCCTGGGCCTGCACGTTACCGACCCGTAAATTGGTAGACGCCATCTATGCCGCCGCAGACATCAAACTGGAACCCTTGCCACTCACCCAAGACCGCGACAGTGTCACCACGTTTCTCCAGCATAGCCAACTCATCCAGAAGCAACTGAAAGGCCGGGGAAAGGGCAAGCTGATAGCGGGCCACAAGAAAGACATTGTGCTCAGCCCCAGGTTACTTCAGCCCAAAAATGTGAACCGCGTGGCTATTTACGGGTGGCACAAGCAAGACGGCAAACCCATTCAGCCGCTTTATCTGGGCCATGTGGCTACCTATCTGGACTACAGCCACGGGGTGCGACTGGTGCTGGACCGGTTCCACGTCAGGGGTGAAGTGCTGACGCTCCAGCAGATGCTCGGCCATCCGGTATATAAGTATCTGGTCTGCGACGAAGAAGTCTGTGAGCCGGTGCGGTACTGAGATGCCCGTTTGCAGGCTGTTTTCCCGAAAAGGGCCTGTAAACGCGAGGCGCTTTGCCTATCTTTGGGGCTTTTCTTGCACACAGTTTATGAATCCTGAAGCTACCCTTCCTGCCGTTTCCCTCCTTGACTATACACCCGCCCATGCCGCCCGCTTCCGGGAACTGAACCAGGCCTGGATTGAGCGCTACTTTGAAATGGAGGAACTGGACCACAAATCCTTGGGTGACCCAGACGGTTACATCATCGCCAAGGGCGGACACATTTTCATGGCCGAATACAACGGCGAAATAGTAGGCACCTGCGCCTTGATCAAGGTAGATGATCAGACTTATGAATTGGCCAAAATGGCCGTCACTGACAAAGCCCAGGGGCTGAAGATTGGGAAACGCCTGGGCGAAGCCGCCATTCAGAAAGCCCGAGAGTTAGGAGCCACTACGCTCATGCTGCTCTCTAACCGAAAGTTAGAAACCGCGCTGCACCTGTATCACAGATTAGGTTTTGTGGAAGTGCCAGACGAATTGAAAGAATACAAACGCGCCGACATTAAGATGGAATTACCGCTTTAACCCAGATTTTCAGATTATAGACTATATATGAAAGCTTTTCTATCTCTATTGCTGGTGGCGTTGCCTATGGCGGCATTGGCGCAGAGTGCGGTGGTGCAAGACCGGGCCAATCTTCAGCCGTTGGCTGGCGTGCGGGTGGTGCCTACGCAAGGTGGCGCCGCGCTCCTGACAGATGCCAAAGGACGGTTCAGTACCCGTGGTTTCCAGGAAACCGATAGTCTAAGGTTTGAGCGGGCAGACTACCAGACGCGGACCTTGGCCATAAGCCAACTGGCTTCCATGCGCTACCGGGTGGCGCTCACAGAACGCAGTTATTCTCTGAACGAAGTAGTGGTCTCAGCGAGTAAGTTTGAAGAGAAACGCGCCGATGTGCCGCAGCAGATAGAGGTACTGAACGCGCGGGAACTGGCCTTCCAGAGCAACCAGACCACCGCCGATGTGCTGCAGCAAACTGGTCAGGTACTGGTGCAGAAAAGTCAGGCGGGCGGTGGTAGTCCCATTCTGCGCGGTTTTGAAGCCAACAAAGTCCTGATGGTCATTGACGGCGTGCGCCTGAACAACGCCATTTACCGCGGCGGGCACCTGCAGAACGTGATTACCGTTGATAACGCCTCTTTGGAGAAAGTGGAAGTGGTGTTTGGGCCTGGTTCCGTGGTGTACGGTTCAGATGCCTTGGGCGGCGTGGTGCATTTCTACACCAAGAATCCGGTGCTGGGCGACAGTGCCGGTACCCGCGTCACGGGCAGCGCCTTCACCCGTTATGCCACCGCGAACCAGGAGAAAACCGGCCACGTGGATTTCTCGGTGGGTGGGCGCAAATGGGGCAGTTTCACCAGCTTCACCTACTCAGATTTCGATGACCTGCGCCAGGGCAAGAACCGCAATCCGTTCTACGGAAGCTGGGGTCTTAGGCCTTTCTACCAGACGTGGGAAGACGGAAAAGACGTGATGGTGCCCAATGAGAACATCAACGTACAAAAATTCTCGGGTTACCAACAGTATGATGTGCTACAAAAAGTATTGTTTCAGCCCTCGGCGAACACCTCACATTTGCTTAACGTGCAGTTCTCTACTTCCTCAGACATTCCCAGGTATGACCGCCTCACCGAGGTAGATGCCCAGGGCAACCTAAATCACGGCGAATGGTACTATGGTCCGCAGGAGCGCTGGCTGGCGGCGTATACGCTTGCCACCAAAGGCCGGGGTTGGCTGGAGGACCTTAGGGTAACGGCGGCTTACCAGAGCGTAGAGGAAAGTCGGCACAACCGCCGGTTTAAACGCAGTCCGTTGCAGAATCGGTTTGAGCACGTGGACGTCTATACCCTCAACGCCGATGCGAGCCGTCTGTTGGGCGAGCATGAACTGCGGTACGGACTAGAGGGCACGTACAATGAGGTTTTTTCCCGCGCCTATGGTAGTAGGAATGTTCCGCGCGTAGGTAGTCCTGACATTGAGGAGCGCACGCCCTTAGATACCCGTTACCCCAGCGATGGTTCAAACATGGGTACTATGGCGGCTTACTTTACCCACACCTGGGAGATCACGCCGCAGTGGATTCTTTCTGATGGCCTAAGAGTGAGCCGGGTAGAACTGAACGCTGATTTCCGGGACAAAAGCTTCTTCCCGTTCCCTTTTGACGAAGTAAGCCAGAAGAACACCGCCGTGAACGGGAACCTGGGCCTCGTGTTCCAACCCGGAAATGAGTGGCGATTTGCGGCCGTGGCTTCCTCCGGATTCCGGGCGCCCAACGTAGACGACCTGGCAAAAGTGTTTGAATCAGTAGCGGGGCAGTTGGTGGTGCCTAACCCAGACCTGAAACCGGAGTACACCTACAACGCTGAACTCTCCATCGGGAAGACCATCGCCCAGAGCGTGCGGGTGGAGGGCACCGGTTTCTACACCTGGTACCGCGATGCCATCACCACGCAGCCGTTCCTGTTCCAGGGACAACCCGAGTTGGAGTACAACGGGCAACGCAGCCGCGTAGTAGCCAGCGTGAACGCGAACAAGGCCTACGTGTACGGTTTCTCCGGTTCCGTAAACGCCGACATTACCCAAGCCTTCCAATTAACGTCAACGCTCACCTACACCCGGGGCCGCATCAAGGCAGATCCGGTGAATATCCCCTTAGACCACATTCCGCCGGTATTCGGGAAAACAAGCTTATTTCTGACGTTGCCTAAGTTCCGTTCAGAGTTCTTTGTGCAGTACAACGGCTGGAAACGCCTGGAAGACTACAACCCTGTGGGCGAAGACAACCTGCAATACGCCACGCCGCAGGGCGTACCGGCCTGGTACACGCTCAACCTGAGAACCGCCTATCAGTTTCATCCAAGAATACAGGTGCAGGCGGCGCTGGAGAATATGCTGGACCAGTTTTACCGGGTGTATGCCTCGGGCGTGAGCGCGCCAGGTAGAAATCTGGTGCTCACGTTGCGCGGGAATTTCTAGGAGATAACATTGACTTAAAGCAGTCACTAGCTCCCGTTTTGGGCTGTTTTCAGAAAAGTAGGCAGAAAAGGGAGCAAGTTCTGTTTAGACCTTACAGGTTTTCAAAACCTGTGAGGTCTTTTGTTTTGAGAGGGGACACTCGTAGGAGCTTCGTACCCTGCGAGGTTAACACTCATCCAACCTCCATTGCCATCTTGGAAAGATCTTGTGAGCGAACGGTAAAGACGCTGATTCAAAGCTTTTCTAATTCGCCCACAAGGTCCTTTCAGGATGACAATAGAGGAGGTAAGGTAAGGCTCCGTTTTACCCGCTTTTT